>NZ_JBEYYW010000015.1:0-188668 GCF_040645695.1 Streptomyces sp. NPDC046712
GCCACCAGCGCGTCCAGCGCCTCACGCGGGAACCGGCCCTCCTCGTCCACCGCCGCGGCGAACGGCGCGATCTTCGCCTCCGCCAGCGCACGGACCGACTCCCGGAGCATGTCGTGCTCCTCGGACGGGCGATACAGGTCGAAGTCCTTGCCCATGATGGCGAGCTCCCCTAAGGCTTGTGGCACTGAGTACCCTCAGCAAAACACACTCAGTGCCATGATGCCAGTGGCTAGGGTGACGGCATGCTCCAGATCCACGAGCTGGATACGCCGCGGCCCGACCGATTCGGGCACAGGATGTCGGGTCCGGCAGGGTGGTCCCTTCCTAGCGTGGTGGGCGAAAGGGAAGGAGTCCGGAGTGCTGGAGCGGCTGAACCAGGCCATGGAGCACATCGAGTCGCATCTCGACGGGCCGATCGAGGCGGCCGACCTCGCGAGGATCGCGATGACGTCGGAGTACCACCTGCGGCGGCTGTTCTCGGCGCTGGCGGGCGTTCCGCTCTCGGAGTACATCCGGCGCAGGCGGCTGACCGTCGCGGGCGCCGAGGTGCTCGCAGGCGAGCGGACGCTGCTGGACGTCGCGACGCGCTACGGCTACGGCTCGGGGGAGGCGTTCGCACGTGCGTTCCGCGCCGTCCACGGCGTGGGGCCGGGCGAGGCCCGGCGGACCGGTGCGGCGCTGCGCTCCCAGCCACGGATGTCCTTCCGGCTCATCGTCGAAGGGAGCAGCACCATGCGATACAGGATCGCGGACAGGGAAGAGTTCCGCGTGGTCGGCAGGAAGGCCCGGGTTCCGCTCGTCCACGAGGGGATCAACCCGGCCATCGCGGAGTTCATCCGGGGCATCGGCCCCGAGACGCTGCGGCGCATCACGGCCTTGTCGGACCAGGAGCCGGCGGGGATCGTCGCCGTGAGCGACCAGCTCGACCCGAGTCGGGCGGAGGGGACCGAACTCGACTACTACCACGGCGTGGTGACGCGCGCCGAGGCGCCGGAGGACATGGATGTCCTGCCCGTCCCGGCGGGGACGTGGGCCGTCTTCGAGAACGAGGGCCCGTTCCCGCAGGCGCTTCAGCACCTGTGGCGGGACGTCTTCACGCAGTGGTTCCCCTCGAACCCGTACCGGAGCAGGCCGGGCCCGGAGATCCTGCGTGTGAGCGTGGCGGAGGACGGGGCCACGGCGGAGGCGGAGCTCTGGATCCCGGTGGAGCGGTCCACCTCCTGAGGTGGGGGGTGGCACAGCCGCGCGCTGTGCCACCCGCTCCGCTGAGGCGCGGTCGTAAACCGTACATCGGGTATGAAATCACCCAAAGCTCTGCAAAATATCTTGACTGGCTTCTGCGGAGCCCTTGAGGATGGAGAACAGCCCCGCCCCGTCCGGGACCCATGGAACGGAAGGGGACCTCGTGTTCGCCGCCGAGCCCCACTGGGCGCCAGCGCCCGCCCCGCACCCGTTGCGGCGCGCCGCCGACTGGCCCGCCGCGAGGGTCCCGGGCCTGCGAGGCTCCACCCCACGCACGTTCCCCGAGGGGGCCCGCGCCCACCCGCGGCGCCGCGCGTCGGACCGGATCACGACCGCATCCCATGCGCACCGTCCCGCCCCGCGCAGGAGCGCGACCTCTCGCCGCCGCCGCACCCACGCCATCGCCGCACGGGCAGGCGGGCGCCGCGGCGACGACACCGACGGCGGCCCAGAAGGCGGCGACGCCGCCGCGCAGGCTCTTCCCGCTCTGCGCCCCACCATCGGGTGCCCCACCATCGGGTGGGATCCCTCATGACCGGCTTCCGCGGGCAGACGAAGCCCCGGTCGGCCGCCCGTCCGGACGTGGTGACGGCGGTGCACGGCGCCCGCTGGTTCACCGCGGCCGCCCTGATCATCGGCGCCGTGAACTACGGATTCGCCCTGCTCCTGACCAGACTGCTGGACGTCGGCGCCTTCGCGCGGTTCGTCGCGGGCCAGTGGCTGCTGCTGAGCGCCGTGACGGTGGCGACGGTGACGATCCCGTGGGTACTGGCGCAAGCGCTGGTCCGCGCCCGGTCGGATGCCGAGCGAGGCGACGCGGGCCGCTTCGCCATTCTCACGAGCATCGGTGGCGGGCTCGTCATGGGCGGCGTGGTCGCCGCCATCGCCGTCCAGTTCGCCGGACCCGCCACGACCGCCGTGCTGGCGCTCGCCACGGTCCTGATCTACGTACGGACGGTGACAACGGGCTGGCTGCAGGGTGAGGAGCGCCTGCGGACGCTGTCGCTGCTGCAGGTGGGCGAGGTCCTACTGAAGGCGGCGGTCGGCATCTTCCTGGTCGTGGCCCTCGGGCTGAGCGACGCCGGGGCGCTGGCGGCCTTCGGGGTCGGCGCCCTGCTGTTCCTGTTGTGGTGGCCGTCCCTTCCGCAGGGCAGCGGACGGCCCTGGCGCAGCGCCTCGGCCAACCGGGACCTGTGGCGCCACGCTTCCGGCATCGCCCGTCTCCAGGGGCTCGTGGCGCTGATGGCCGCGATCGACGTGGTGCTGGTGACCATGCTGCCCGTGCACCGGGCGGCCGCCGCGAGCTACCAGGCGAGCACCACGCTGTCGCGGGTACCGCTGTTCGTGGCCGGCGCGGTGTCCATGGCGTTCTTCCCGGCGCTGTCCCGGCGGCCTGCCGGCAGTTCGCTCAGCGCCAGCGCCGTACGGATGTACGTCGCCGCTTCGCTGCCGCTGGTTGCGGCGATCGCCACCGTGCCGGGCCCCGTCCTGACCGCCGTCTTCCCCGCCGACTACAGCATGATGGGCGCCCTGATCGCCTTCACCGCGGTCACGGGCTTCGCCCTGGGCACGATCAATCTGGTCGTCACCTTCTCCCAGGCCGTCGACGACTACGCCTGCGCGCGCTGGCAACTCGTCGGCCTGGTGGGCTTCACCGCCGCCGTCCTGGCGGGCTGGCGCGTGAACGACGTCATCGGCATCGCCGTCGGCGGGGCGCTGGGCAGCGTCTTCGCGCTCGCCCTGCTGCTCTACCGGCTCATCCGCCGCCAGGGGGTGGCCGTCCTCGGCCGCGTCCCCATCGTGGAACCGGTGCTGCTCACCGGGGTGCTGGTGCTGTTGCACCCGTATCCGCGCGTGTGGCTGATCGCCGCGACGCTCGTCGGCCTCCGAGCCGTCCAGCAGTTCCTGCGGCGACCCGGGGCACCGGACCCCGCACGGGAACCGGCCCCCGAACCGGCCACGGATCCGACCGGCGCGCCGAGCGGCGAGCCGACCGGCGAACAGACGGCCGAACCGACCGAGGAACCGCCGGGTACACCGACGGAGGCGCCCCCGGTGCCCCCGCCTTCGACGTCCATGACCTCCGACCACGACCATCGAGGCGCAGCCATGACCTACCAATCCACGGTCCCGGACGACTCGGCGGTCCGAGCCCGTCGCGCGGACAAGCGATCCAACCGTCTCCTCGTGGAAGCCGTCTGGCGCGGAAACGTCCGGCCGGCCGACGACGCCGCGCTGCGCAGCGCGTTGGCACTCGCGCGCGACAACCAGGTGGAGGGCAGGCTCGCGCGGGCGTATCCGCGCCAGTTGGCGGATGTCGTGGCCGAGGTGGACGCCGAGAACGAACTGTTCCGGGAGAACCTCTGCGAGGTCACGGACCGCCTGCACGCGGTGGGCATCCCCACCGTGCTCATCAAGGCGGACCTGGCCGGCGACTACGTGTACGGCAACTTCGACCTGGTGGTGCCCGACGGACGTTGGGAGGCCGCGTGCGACGCTCTGCAGGGCTGGTACGTCCACCGTTCGACGTACTGGCTCGAGCGGTCCACCAAGGTGCTGCTGGAACCGCCGCGCGGCCCGGCCGCCCATCTGCACACCGCCGTGTCGTGGTTCGGCGTCCCCGTGGTGCCCACCCGGCGCCTCTTCGAGCGGGCCTCGCCCGACGGGGGAGCATGGCTGGTGCCCCACCCCGCGGACGAAATGCGCATCTGGCTGGCGCACGGCCTGTTCCAGAACCTCACCCTCGACCTGTCGGAGCTTTTCGCGCTGCGGGACCTGCTGCTGACGGACATCGTGGCCGAGGCGCGGCGGGAGGCGGCACGCGAGGGATGGCTCGCCGGGAGCGACCGGGCGCTCGGAGTCGCGATCCGGGCCATGCACCGCCTGGACCGGGGGCTGCCGGTCAGGCTGCCGGTGCCGCTGCCGGTGGTCGCGTCGCTCCAGGTGGGCGCGGAGCACTCGCTGTACCTCCTGCGCCACGGGCGCACCCTGGTCGCGGCGCGCGAGGCGGCTCTGCGGGTGCCGCTCGTCGTCGCCAAGAGGCGAAGGATGGTGCTCTCATGAAGCGCCGCCTCCTGCTGCTCGGGCGCCTGCTTCTCCGTGGGTCCGATCCGGACGGTGGGGGCGGAGGCGCGCCATGGCTGTAGTGAGCAGGGCCCTGCCGCTGTCGATGGCGTGGTTCCGGACGATGCCGCTCTGGGCGGTGGCTCTTGCCGCCGGCCTGCTCACCGGACTGGTCCGACTGGTCGGGTACGGCCAGGCGGCGGATGTGTTCGGCGACGAGGTCTACTACTGGCGCATCGGTCACTCCGTGGAGGAGGGCGGCTTCCCCCGGCACAGAGGCGGGCTGTTCTTCCTGCACCCGCCCGGCTACTTCTATCTCGTGGGCGGCTGGGAGCAACTGTTCGGTTCGCGCGCCGACGTCATCGCCGGGATATACCAGGTGCGGCTGCTCAACGCGCTGCTCGCCGGGATCAGCGCCGCGCTGCTGGTGGTTCTGATGACGCGCGTCACCCGATCCACCTGGGCCGCCGTCGCCGTGGGCCTGCTCTTCGCCCTCGACCCGTACATCCTGCGGCTCAACGGACGCGTCCTCATCGAGACGTCCATGATGCTCTGGGTGCTGCTCGGCTATCTGGTGCTGCTGCCGCTGGCGGAGAAGGAGACGCGGGCCAGGGCACGCGGGAGGGCCGCCGCCGGCGGGCTCCTCTTCGGGCTGGCCATCCTGACCAAGGACGTGGCGGCCCTCATCACCGTGCTGCCCCTGCTCGCCGCCGTGTTCTTCGTCTGGCCCAAGCGGCGGTCGCTGCCGTTGCTCACCGCCGGCTTCGCCTGCGTGCCGTACGCGATCTACGTCGGCATCGTGGCGGCGGCGGGCCACTTCGACACGATGTGGGACGTGAAGACCCACGGCGTCAGGCGACTTCTGGGCCAGGTACAGGAGACCGGCTTCAACGCCGGGGGCACGCCACCCCTCTACGATCGGCTCTTCGCCCAGGTGCCGAACTACGGGAGCACCTATGTCCTCCTCATCCTGGCGCCCCTGGCCGCGATCCCGCTGCTGCGTCACGGCGGTAAGGTCGAGCGCCTCCTGGGGCTCTGGTACGCGTCGGCGGCCGTCGCCCTCGTCTACGCCGTCCTCAAGGGCACGTTGGAGGAGCAGGAGCTGTACCTGCTGATCGTGCCCACGATGGTGGTCCTGGCCATGACGGCCGTACGGCTGTGGAGGCGGGGGAAGCAGGAGGAGCGGGAAGGACAAGGGGAACAGGGCACGCAACGGGAGCACCGGAAGCGGCGTACCGTGCCTCGGCGGCGGCGCGTCCTCGACCCGCGCCTCGCGACGGTCTTCGTGCTGGCGCTGACCCTGGCATGGTCCGGGATCGCCTACGGATCGGCCAGATCGCAACCCGACGACGGGTACGCGCGGCTGCGCCAGTACATGAAGGAGCACGTGCCCGCGGGCACCCCGATCACGTCCCTGAGCGGCTCGTTGACCCTGGTCCTGCAGGACCGCTACAACATGGGCCATTGGAGTACGCCGGAGGAGCGGGCGAAGAAACAGGTCGTGTACGTCGTCGTGCCGTGGCGGCTGGTCGAGCAGAACTACTCCGCGTTCACCCCGCAGGAGGCACGGCACCTCACCGATCAGGGTGCGGTGATCTTCTCCTTCCACGGCCGCACGTACGGCGAGGTGGCCTTGTACCGGCTGCCGGTCCCGCCGGTGCCGTTGGTGGGCGATGGCGGTGGCTAGCCGCTCGGCGCGCCGTCGCGTGCTGCTCTTCACCAGCTGCCCGTACGAGGGCGGGGCGGGAGCCGACACCCGGCTGGCCGCGTCGATCGCCGACTGCATGCCGGACCGCGACTTCCTGTGGTTCACCCGGTGGCCGCCGAACGGGCCGTCCGGTCCGGTCCGTGGCCGAGGTGTGCCCATCGTGTCGCGGGACGGCGCCCCCCACCTCGCGGAGCGACTTCAGGTCGCCCTCGTCGGGAGCGTCCTGGCGCGCCGTACGGATCTGGTGCACGCGGTCCTGACGATCGGGACGGCGTACCCGCTGTTCTCCCGGCTGCGGCGGGGTCTCCTCGGGGGCGGTCCGGTCATCCACACGGTGCCCGGCGTGATGGACACCGCTCTGCTGGAGCGGGCCCGGCCGCTGGGGGTGACCGTCGCCCTGTCGGAGGCCACGGCCGGGCAGCTGCGCGCGGCCGGATTCGGAGACGTCCGGGTGATCGAGCCGGTGATCCCGCTGGACCGGTGGCCGTGGCGGCCGCGCACCCCGGGCCTGCCCGTCGTGCTGTTCGCCGGTCATCACGACCCGGAGGGTGGCGCGCGCGAGGCGATCGAGGCGGCGGCGGAGGCGTATCGCTCCGGGGCACGGTTCCGGCTGGTGCTGGCCATGCGGGGCCGGCTGGGGCAGGACGAGCGCGCGATGAAGGCGGGGCTCGAGGCACTGGCGGCCCGGGAGGGGCTTCCCGGCGTCGACGTCCACGGCTTCGTGCCCGACATGCCGGGGCTGCTGGCGTCGACGGACGTGCTGCTCTTCCCGCCGCGCAGGCTCGGTGGGAAGGCGGACGTCCCCTTCGTCGTCCTGGAGGCGCTGGCCACCGGACGCCCCGTGATCCTCAGCGATCTTCCGCAGTTCGCCGCGCTGGGCGACGCGGGGCTGCGCGCTCGCGCCGGGGACCGCGTGCGGACGGGCGCCCTGCTGACGCGGGTGCTCGAGCAGCCGCAGTACTGGGAGATGCTCGCGCAGCAGGGGCGTGCCACGGTTGAGGAGCGGTTCGGACCCGACCGTTTCCGAGCGCAGTACGAACGTTTGTACCAGGAGACCCTGAGATGACACCGGTACGGCGAGACGCGGTCAGGCGCGCGATCGGACGCGTGGTCGACCATGCGGCGCGCCACCGGAGGCACGTCGGCATCCTCGCGGCCGTGCTCCTCGTCGTGGCCTGCGTCCAGGTCCCCCAGGCCCAGGAGGCCGGGGGCTCGCACTACTACTTCGGGACCCTGCAGACCATGCCCGACAAGGCGCGCCTGGAACGGAGCAAGGGTCTTGAGGTCGCCCATCTGCAGATCGAATGGGACGAGTACGAGCCCCGGGAGGGAGAGTTCTCGCAGCGGTACCTCGACAGCGTCAGACGCGAGCTGGACGACTTCCAGGAGGCGGGGATGCTCATCGAGGCGAGCCTGGGCCTGAACCACCCCCCGGACTGGCTCTTCGACGACTACGAGGACACCGCGTACGTGAACCAGTACGGGGACAGCCTCACGGAGACCCCCAACATGGTCTTCAGCCAGACCGTGCGCGAGAAGGCGCAGCGCTATGTCGACAGGGTGGCCCGGGACATCGGTCTCGAGAACTTCTGGGCCATCCGGGTCGTCGTGAGCGGCTCGGGCGAGTTCACCTATCCCACGGGCGGCCCGGATCGCGACGACGGCGAGGAGAAGGTCTACTACTGGGCGTACGACGACAACGCCCAGAGCCCGTCCGGCGCGGGGCGGCCGGCCACGATCCCCGACAACCCGTACCCCGGCTGGGAACCAGGAGAGCGTGACTACCGGGGAAAGGAGTTCACCGAGCAACAGGTCCGCGAGTGGTACGCCTGGTATCTGCGCGCCCTGGCCGACGCCGTCAACTGGCAGGTCGATCACTACATGTCGCTGCGCTACGACGGGTTCATGAAGGTCCTCGTGCCGGGCAGCGGCTACTACCCACGCACCTTCGAACGCGTCGTCGACCAACATCTGGACCCGGCGGCCGACAACGCCCGGCTGGTCGCCCTCGGGGTGGGGTTCTTCATGACGCTGGGCCACATCGACAAGCACCCGAACGTGGAAATCGTGTCGACCTCGCTCGTCGACGGCACGGGCGACCCGGAGAACAACGGCTGCGCCGCCACCGACGGCGAGGTGAACGTCCTCGACCCACCCCCCCACATCCAGGGCGAGTGGTCGTCGATGCGCTGGATCAGCAACATCGCGCGGCAATACGGCTTCCGCCTGCTGAACGGTGAGAGCGCGGGGACCCACGTGAGCGACTACTACCCCGGCGTCATGGACGACGCCGCGCACCAGATGAAGTCCTGCGGACTGAGGGGACTGATGTGGGCGTTCGACAGCAACCTCTACGACGACACCCCGGGTTCGTCACTCGCGGACTATGCCGCTGTGATCTCCCGGTACAACTGAGGTGATCATGATGGACGTCACGGTCCTCCGCCCCGACGAACTCACGGCTGCCGACCTCGGCGCATGGCGCGCCATGCAGCGCGCCGACCTCATACTCTCCAACCCCTTCCTCTCGCCGGAGTTCACCCGGGCCGTCGGGCACCAGCGCGCCAGCGCCCGGGTGGCCCGGCTGACGGTGCCCGGCCCGGAGGGCCCTCGTACGGTCGGATTCTTCCCCTTCGAACGGCATGCCCTCGGCTCCGGCAAACCCATCGGCTCCGGCTTCTGCGACTGCCAGGGTCTGATTCACGAACCGGGCCTCGACTGGGACCCGTTGGCGCTGCTCCAGGCATGTGACATCGCGATCTGGGAGTACGACCACCTCGCGGAGGGACAGACCCCCTTCGAGACCGTGGGCACGACGCGCGCCCGGATCGGCTCGTCCATCATGGAGCTGAACGGCGACGACCGCCCGTACCCCGAGCGCCTCCGGCACAGCTTCGTCCAGTCGGCGCGGAAGAAGGAGCGGAAACTGACCCGCGAAGCGGGCCCGGTCCGGCTCGTCTTCCATACGTCCGAACCCGGGCTGCTGGACACCCTGGTGCGCTGGAAGTCCGACCAGCTGCGGGCGAAGGGGCGCCGGGACCTGATCTCCCAGGAGTGGTTCCGGGCGATCCTCCATGAGCTCTTCGACAGGTCCTCCGAGTCCTGCACGGGCATCCTGTCGGTGCTCTACGCGGGGGAGGAGCCCGTCGCCATGCGCTACGGGCTGCGTTCGCGCCAGGTGATCGCCGGCTGGTTCCCCGCCTACGACACCCGGTTCGCCCGGTACTCGCCCGGAATCCTGCTGTACCTCAAGCTCGCCGAGGCCGCGGCGGAACGCGGCATCGTCCACATCGACCTGGGCAAGGGCGCCGAGGCGCACAAGGCCGATCTCAGGACGCGGGAGCTTCCCCTCACCGAGGGATACGTCGACGCGCACACGGCCAAGGCGGCTCTGTGCCGGCTGCGGATGGCGTCGGGCCGAACCGCCCGTACGGCGGTCAACGCCAACCCGACCGTGCACCGCGCCGCCGTCCGAGCGGTCGGCACGGTCGACCGTCTGCGGGACCGGCGGACCCGGAGTCTGTGACGGCGACGGGGCGAGAACAGCGGTCAGGTCGATGCGTGCGGAGTCTCCTGTCCGGGCGCGGCCACGGGCGCTGTCATGTCGAGCAGCATTATGGCGTCGTGGTCGGGGGTGCCGGGTTCGGCGGTGTAGACGCCGATGCGCCGGCCGGGTGTGCCTTCCAGGTGCATGGACTGGGCGGTGAGCGTGACCGTGCCGACGCGGGGGTGGTGGAAGGTCTTCTGCGCGGGCTTGCGGCCGGTGACCTCGTAGCGTTCCCACAGCCGGGCGAAGTCGGGGCTCTTGAGGAGGAGCTCACCGACGAGGTTGGTCAGGTCGGAGGCGTCGGGGGTCCCTGTCCGGGTGCGGCGGGCGCGCAGGAAGCGGCCCAGCTCGGCGCCCTCACTGTGCGCGCTCTGGGATGCCATGACTCCAGTCTCACCCGACGGGCCCCCGCTCCGCGGACGGGAGGGGGGCCCTGCCATTACCCCTGAAGAGCCCGCCCTGCCACACCGGAGCAATCCGGGCGAAGGTGAACGAGGGAGACGCCATCACGCCCGGCCGCGTCTTCGACCAGACCTCCACCCTCCACCAGGCACCGGACGCCTACCGGGCCATGGCCGACCGCCAGGCCTCAAGGCCCTCATACGCCCCCGATCACCCGCACCCGCCCGCCCAGCGAAGGACTTTCCGCTCATGCAGACCGTCACCCTCAACAACGGCGTCGAGATGCCGCTCCTCGGCTTCGGCGTCTACCAGATCCCCGCCGAGGACACCGAACGCGCCGTCTCCGAGGCACTGGCCGCCGGCTATCGCCTGCTGGACACCGCCGCCGCCTACGGCAACGAAGAAGCCGTCGGCCGCGCCATCAGGTCCGGCAACATCCCGCGCGAGGAGCTGTTCGTCACCACCAAGCTGTGGGTGCAGGACGCCCCCGCCGAGGACAACACCCGCCGCGCGTTCGAGACGTCGCTGGCCAAGCTGGGCGTGGACTACGTCGACCTGTACCTGATGCACCAGCCCTTCGGTGACGTCTACGGCCAGTGCGCGCCATGGAGGCGCTCAACCGCGAAGGCGCGGCCAAGGCGATCGGCGTCGCCAACTTCTACCCCGACCGGCTGATCGACCTGATCGTCAACAACGAGATCACCCCGCAGGTCAACCAGATCGAGACCCACCCCTTCTTCCAGCGCGCCGACTACCAGGACCTCATGCGCGAGCACGGGGTGCAGATCCAGTCCTGGGGCGGCTTCGCCGAAGGCAGGAACGACCTGTTCACCAACCCGCTGCTCGCCGAGATCGGCAAAGAGTACGGCAAGTCGGTCGCCCAGGTCGTGCTCCGCTGGCTCACTCAGCGCGGCGTCGTCGCCATCCCCAAGTCGGTACGCGCCGAGCGCATGGCCGAGAACATCGACGTCTTCGACTTCGAGCTCACCGACGAGCAGATGGCCCGGATCGCCACCCTCGACGCGGGCAGCTCGCTGTTCTTCGACCACCGCGACCCCGAGGTGGTCACCCGGATGGCGGGGCGCCGCCTGGACGGCTGAGCGGCCCCAGACGCCCCTCGCCGGCCGCGGGTGCCCCCAAGCAAACACCCGGCGCACCCGCCCGGCCCCCCACTCCGTCCAACGGTTCACCGCGAGCAGTCCACCGTGATCACGCCACAGCACCATGCCGCCCTGCCGAGCCCGGCCGGATGCCCAAGCTTATGGCTGCTCGTCGTGTCGGCTCCGCATCGCTGCCGCACCCCTTGACGCTCGGCCCTTCCCCTTCAATACTGGCGGCCAAATCGATTTGGCCACCTCGTTTTGGCTCTCCGTCCAGGGCCGGATCGCGGCCGAAATCCGAGCGCGCAGCAACGCCCGAACGGAGCTCGAACGTGTCCAGTCCCCGCCAGACCCTGCCCGGCACGGATCACCGATCACCCGCACCCGCGACGCCCCACCCCGTCGACGAATCCCGCCCCCTCGGCCGGATTCTGCTCTTCGGCATCCAGCACGTCCTCGTCATGGCCGCCACCCCCATCTCGGCGATCTTCCTGATGAGCGCGACCCTCCGCCTCGACCCCGGTCTGACCGTCAACCTGCTCTCCGCGGCCTTCGTGCTCTCCGGAGTCGGATCCCTCATCCAGTCGCTCGGCCCGTGGAAGTTCGGGCCCCGTCTGCCGTTCGTGATGCTGCCGGGCGGCGCGCCGCTCATCCTCTTCCTCGCCATCGCCGAACAGCACGGACTGCCCACGGCCACCGGCGCGGTGATCCTCACCGCCGCCTTCTACTTCGTCGTGCTGCCCGTCTTCTCCCGGTTGCTGGCCTTCTTCCCGGCCCTCGTCATCGGCACGATGATCGTCATCGTCGGCATCAACCTGGTGAAGGTCGGCGCCGTCCTCGTCACGGGACGCCCGGGCAGCCCCGGCTTCGCCGATCCCACCAACCTCGGTCTCGGCATGGCCACCATCGGGTTCACCGTCGCGTTCTACCTGCTCTCCAGCGGCATCCTGCGCCAGCTCGCCGTGATGCTCGGACTCCTCGCCGGCACCGGTCTCGCCGCGCTCCTCGGCAGCATCGACCTCGGCCGCGCCACCGACGGCGGCCTGCTCGGCATGCCGCAGCTGATGCCGTTCGGCTCACCGCAGTTCAACCTGATCGCCGCGCTGCCGCTGATGCTCTACAGCCTCGCCTCCATGGCGGAGGCCACCGGGCAGACCGTCATCAACGCCGAAGCCGTCGGCAAGGAGATCGACAAGCGCGCCGACGTCCCCAAGACCGTCCGCGGCGACGCCCTCACCTCGCTCTTCGGCGGGTTCTTCGGGCTGCCCCTCATGGTCACCAGCGGCGAGAACATCGGGATCGTCCGCGTGACCGGTGTGCGCAGCCGGTACGTCACAGCCGCGGCCGGCGTCGTCCTCGTCGCCATCGGGTTCCTCGCCCCCGTGACCCGCGCGATCAGCGTCATCCCGTCCGCGGTCGTCGGCGGCACCGCGATGGTCGTCTTCGCCGTGATCACCGTGCTCGGCGTGCAGATGCTCGGCCGCTCCGACCTCGACAAGCACACGAGCACGTTCATCTGCGCCGTCGCCCTCGCGCTCGGCCTGCTGCCCATCCTCGTTCCCGGCGTGTACGGCGGCTTCCCGCCGAACGTCCGCATCCTCCTCGAAAGCGGCGTAGCCGTCGGTGCGTTCGTCGCCGCCGTCCTCAACATCCTCTTCCACCACGTCAGGCCGGGCATCACCGCCCGCCTGGCTTCGACCCGTCCTGCCCCGCCCCGCCCGGCCACCGCCTGTACGGAAAGCGACCGATGAACCGGCTCACCCGCGATCTCCTGAACGGCCCCGGCCCGTTCCTCCTCCTGCCGGACGCCGTCCTGCTGCCCGAAGGCCCCGCCGACGGCCACGCGGCCGTCGTCGCCGACGGCACCTTCCGCGCCGTGGGGCCCGCCGTGGAGCTGACGCGCACACATCCGCACCTCGACCCCGTCGCCCTGCCGGGCCACCTCCTGATGCCCGGCTTCGTCGACGCCCACCACCACCTCACACAGAGCTTCGGTTCCGCGCTCGCCTTCGGCGAGCCCTCGGAGATCTTCCGCAGGGTGTGGGTCCCGCTGGAGGGCGCCCTGGACGAGGAATCGGCTTACGTGGCCGCCAAGTTGGCCGCCTTCGAAGCGCTGCGCGGCGGTTTCACCACGGTCGCCGACGCCGGAACCCGGGCCGGTGTGGACGTCGACGTGGTCGCGTCCGCCGCCCGCGACGCAGGAATCCGGTGCGTCCTGGGGCTGGTCTGCGACGACGCCGGGACCGAGAACCCCTCGGCCCCGGACAGCGCCGAGAAGCATCTCGCGCGCTACGACGGCGACCCGTTGGTCCACCCCTCCCTCGCCGTCTCCATTCCCGAGGCGGCCACCGAGGAGACCCTCCGGCTCACCGCCCGCCTCGCCGCCGAGGCCGGTGCCGTCGTCCAGATCCACGTCAACGAGCACCTCGCCGGCGTCGAACGCTCCCTCGTACGCCACGGACTGCGCCCCCTCGAACACCTGCACAGGATCGGCGCGCTCGGCCCCCAACTGCTCGCCGCGCACGCCACCCTCCTCACCCCGCGCGAGCTCACCCTGCTCGCCGACACCGGGACCGCGGTCAGCTACAACCCCGTCGCCAGCGCCTGGAAGGGCAACGCCGTCGCGCCCGCCACCACCATGGCCGAACGCGGCGTCCGCTTCGGGCTCGGCACCGACGGCACCCGGGGCGACGCGTTCCGGCTCGCCGAGGCGGCCGAGTTCGCCCAGCGGCTCGCGTACGGTCTGGTCACCGGCGACTCGTCCTGCGGCGCCGGCTGGACCTGGCTGGACCACGCCACGCGCGGCAGCGCCGACGCCGTCGGTCTCGGCGCGCGGACCGGCACGATCGCCGAGGGCCTGGCCGCCGACTTCCTCCTGGTCGACGTCACCAACCCTGAACTCGCGCTCTCCTGGGACCTGCCCTGGGAGCTGGTACGACGCGGCAACCGCGACCAGATCACCGCCGTGTTCGTCGCGGGCCGCATGCGCCTGTGGTGCGGCCGGCCCGTCGACTGGGACGGCCCCGCTCTCGTGCGCGAGGCGGCCCGACTGGCCCGAGCCGCTGTCGGAAGGGCCGCCATCACCCGCGTACACCCCACGTCCACGGCGGCACGGGAACGGAGCACGGCGCGGTGACCACCGAGACACTGGCGGTGCTCGCCGCCGCGGTCACCGCCGCCGCCTTCGTCCAGGGCAGCAGCGGACTCGGCTTCGCCCTGATCGTCGCCCCGGTGGCCGGCATCCTGGATCCCGGCCTGCTCCCGGTGTTCGTCCTGGCGTCGATGATCCCGCTCAACGTGTACGTCGCCTGGCGGGAGCGGGCCTCGCTCGATCTGCGCGGCGCGGGCTGGATCACGGCCGCCCGGCTCGCCGCCACGCCAGGCGGACTGGCGCTGCTCTGGCTGATCCCGGACCGCAGTCTCGGCCTGTTCGTGGGCCTCGCCACCGTGCTCGCGGCCGTCGTGAGCCTGGCCGCACCCGCGTTCACACCCGGCCGGGCCGCCTATGTCGGAGCCGGTGCGGTAACCGGTCTGACGGAGACCGCGACGGGCGTCGGCGGCCCGCCCCTCGCGCTGGTCTACCAGCACCGGCCGCCCGCCGAGCTGCGGTCCACCGTCGCCGCGTGCTTCCTCGTCGGTGAAGTCGCCTCGCTGCTCCTGCTGTTCGCGACGGGGGAGGGGAACCCCGCGGACCTCGGTTGGGCGCTCGTCCTCGTGCCCGCGATCGCCGCGGGGGCGTGGCTGAGCCGCCTGGTGCACCACCGCCTGGACGCACGGCGGATGCGGTTGTTCGTGCTCCTCTTCGCCCTGGTCTCGGGGGTGGTCCTCATGCTCGGGATCTGAATGCCCGGGGTCGGTTCGTTCGGGGATCGGTCGGTTCGGGGTCCGGTTCGTTCGGGGCCGGACGCTCGTGGTCCGGTTCGTTCGGGCTCGGACCCCGCCCGTACGAACCTGCCTACGGCCTGCCCCTGCCCCGGAGCGACGACGCCCGGGCGATCACCCGGGGCTCGGGGACCGTCGCCACCCCCGGGCCCGTGGACTCGCCCCGCAGCCGGCCGAGGAGCAGTTCCACCGCGTCGGCCGCCGCCCGGTCCAGGTGCAGATCGACGGCGGTCAGCGGCGGTTCGCAGGTGCGGGCGCGCAGACCGTCGTACCGGGTGACGACCATCACGTCGTCCGGGATGGCGCGTCCGCTGTCCCGGATCGCCCGGACCGCGCCGACCGCGAAGGCGTCCACCAGCGCGCAGACCGCGTCGATCCCGGGGTGCTCGGCGAGCAGCGCGGCGCACCGTTCGTACCCGGCCTGCTCACCGCCGGCCTCGGGAGCGGTCGCCACGATCGGCTGCCAACCGTGCTCCGCGGCGACCCGCTCGAAGGCGGCGCGCGCGTCGACCGACGAGTGCCGCGAACCGGAACCGACGATCAGGGCCGGCTGCCGGGCCCCCTGTTCGCGCAGATGGGACAGGAGCAGCTCGGCGACGAGCCCGCCGCGCAGATCGACGTAGGGCACGTCCTCGTCGGGCGACACGGGCCTGCCGAGCGCCACGTACGGCAGCCCGCGCTCCTTCAAGGTGGCCGCCGCCGCGTCCTTCACGTCCGGCTCCACGACGATGGCGCCGTCGATGTCGACGGAGTACAGCGCGGAGCCGGACTGCACGGGGGGCACGAGCACCAGCGCGTAGTCGTGCACGAGGGCGCTCTCGGCGGCAGCCGCCGCGACCTCCATGTAGAACCCGAGCCTGGACGGCCCTCCGGCCACCGCGAACGGCATGGACGAGGCCAGCGCGATGGCCTTCGCCTGCCCGCGCCGCAACCGCTGCGCCCGCAGGTTGGGCCGGTAACCGAGTTCGGTGGCAACCTGCTTGATGCGCTCCCGGGTCCGGGGGTCGACCTTGCCGATCCCGTTGAGGGCGTGCGAGACCGTCGTACGCGACACCCCGGCGACCCGTGCGACGTCGGCGATCGTCGGCGGCCTCGGACCGGGACCGGAACTGGGCATGTGCGCGAACGCTCCTCGCGTGCTGCGGACGGGTGACCCCACCATCTTCGCCCAACGACGCGTCGGGCGGGCCGAGGTGGGCCGACCCGGCGGATCGGGCGAGCACGTCGGCGCCTAGGGCCTGTCCGGCGGATCAGGGTCGGACAGGCCCTAGCCCGAGTCGTGCGCCCAGCGCGGCCCGGCCCGTGTCGGTCACGGTGATCACCCGGCTCGTGCCCTGGTACGCGAGCCAGGACGAGTCCAATGCGTGCCGGAAGAGTGCCGCGCCCACCGCGCCGGCCAGGTGCGGGCGCTGTTCCGTCCAGTCCAGGCAGGTACGGACATGGGGCCGCCAGGAGGTGTCGGGGCGGTCGTCGGCGATGCCGAGTTCGCGCAGCCAGTCCCGGCCCGCCGTGGTGAGGGCCGGTCCGTAGTCCCAGGCCAGCAGCGCCCGCTCGGTCATCGCGTCGGTGATGGCGACGGCCAGCGTGCCTGCGAGGTGGTCGTAACAGACGCGGGCGTGTGCGAGGGCGCGGCGGCGGTTGAAATCGGTCAGCGAGCGCACCGGGACCGGCCGGAAAGGGGCCCGGGCGGCCAGGTTCTCGATCATCTCGGCGGTGTCCGCGGTCGCCAGCCGCAGCAGCCGGTTCCGCCCCTGCCGCTCCTCGGCCAGGATGCCGCCCGCCACCAGCCGGTCGAGGTGCGCGCTGGCTGTCGACTGGGCGACGCCCGCGGTGCGTGCCAGTTCCGACGCGGTCCATGTGCGGCCGTCGAGCAGGGCGAGGCAGAACGCCGCGCGGGTACGGTCCGCCAGCAGCCCCGCGAAGTCGGCGAGGTCGGGGCCGTCGGCGTACGTGCTGCCACTGCTGGTCACCCACGTATTCTCGCGCGGCGACACTTCGGCCGCCGACGAAGGATCCGGATCCTAGGGTTCCGATCCATGACGACAGCGACGACGGCAGCGACAGCAGATTCAGCTACGACGGCTACGACGGCCACGACGGCGGCGACCGAGGCGACAGCAACGACAGCGGCCACGGCAACGCCCTCGCACACCGCGATATCCCCGAACATCCTCTACTTCGGCACCCCCGTCGCCCTGCTGACCACCGCGAACGAGGACGGCTCCGCCAACCTGGCCCCCGTCTCCTCCACCTGGGCGCTCGGGCAGACGGTGGTGCTCGGCCTCGGCCGCGACGGCCAGACCGCCCGCAACCTCGCCGCCCGGCCGGAACTCGTCATCAACCTCCCTTCCCCCGGCCTGTGGGAGGCGGTGGAGCGGCTCGCCCCGCTCACCGGAGCCGACCCCGTGCCCGCCGCCAAGCGGACACGCGGCTACCGCTACGAGCCGGACAAGTTCGCCGCGGCCGGCCTCACGCCCGCGCCGTCCGCGACCGTGCGCCCGCCCCGCGTCGCCGAGTGCCCGCTCCAGCTGGAGGCCCGCGTCCGGCGCATCACACCGGACGCGGACGGTCACTTCCTGATCGTGGAGTGCGCGGTCACGCGCGTCCACGCCGACCGGAGCATCGTGGTGCCCGGCACCCAGCACATCGACCCCACCGTCTGGAGCCCGCTCATCTTCAACTTCCGCCACTACCAGGGCCTCGCCCCCGAACTCGGCCACTGCTTCACCTCGGAAACGCCCACCTCGCGATGACAGCCGAGCGTTCCCCGTACGAGCGCGCGGGAGCGTATGGAATGCGTCAAGATCCACCGGTCGCCACCACCCGCGCCTCGCGTCGGCCGGTACTGCTGTCGCCATGATCATTTGGGTGGAGGCTTGGGGGACGGCATGCGCGTGGTGATGGCTCTGGACGACCCCGCGGCGACGCTGGAGAACGCGGGCGGCAAGGGCGCCGCACTGGCGGAACTCGCGCGCGGCGGGCTGCCGGTGCCAGGGGGCTTCCATGTGACGACGTCCGCGTACCGGGAGTTCGTGGCGGCGGCCGCGATGGCGGAGCGGATCCGCGCGGCGCTGAAGGAGCCGGACGCGGGGGCACGGATCCGTGGCGGCTTCGGGGAAGCCGAGCTGCCGGAGGCCCTGCGGGAAGCGATCGTCACGGCGTATGCCGCGCTCGGTGACGGTGACCGTACGGTGGCCGTGCGCTCCTCGGCCACGGCGGAGGATCTGCCGGACCTGTCGTTCGCCGGCCAGCAGGACACGTACCTGAACATCCGGGGCGAAGCCGCGCTCCTCAAGGCGGTCCGCGACTGCTGGGCCTCGCTGTGGACCGACCGGGCGATCGCGTACCGCACCCGCGTCGGCATCGAGCACGAGGACGTCGCGCTCGCCGTGGTGGTCCAGGAGTTGGTGGCGGCGGACGCCGCCGGGGTGATGTTCACCGTCGACCCGCTCGAAGACCGCCATGACCGGCTGGTGATCAACGCGGCCTGGGGACTGGGCGAGGCTGTGGTCAGCGGCCTGGTGACGCCCGACACGGTGCTGGTCGACCGTACGACCCTCGACGTCGTCGAGCAGCGGATCGCCGCCAAGGAGGTCATGACCGTCCCGACCCCCGAGGGCACGCGCGAGGCGCCCGTACCGGACGACCGGCGCGAGACGGCTGTCCTGACCGAGGTGGAGGCCGCCGAGCTGGCGAGGCTCGGGCTGACGATCGAGAAGCTCTACGGAGAGCCCCGCGACATCGAATGGGCCCGAGAGGAAGGGAACTTCCGCATCCTGCAGGCCCGCCCGATCACCACCACCGCGGCGCCCACGCCTGAGGTGTGGAACGACAGCACCGGCACCGACTCCCTGTGGACCAGCGCCAACCTCGGCGAGGCGGTGCCCGACGTCATGACGCCCGCCACCTGGTCGTACGTACGTCGGTTCATGGGCGATGTGATGGTCGGGGCCACCCTTCACGGGCGCCCCATGTACGGCAACATCGGCGGCCGCTTCTACATGAACCTCTCCGTCACGGCCACCCTCGCGGCCGCGTTCGGACAGGGCCGGAAGTTCGCGCAGGCCAACGAGCTGGTCTTCGGACGCCTTCCGCAGGGAGTGGAGATCCCGCTGCTCCCGGCCAGGAAGCTGCGCGTGTGGCGCGACACCATCGGTGAGGCGTTCGGCGTGGTGAGCCGGATCCGTGCCAACGGCAAGAAGCTGCCCGCGTTCCTCCAGGAGGCCCCGGAGCGCTGCGAGGGGCTGCGGCAGCGCGTGACCGGCGCCGGGAGCGCCGCCGAGCTGAGACAGCTGTGGGACGACGAGGTCTCCGCGTACTTCCGGCTGTGCTGCCACATGCTCCAGGCAGCCACCCGCCAGGACGGCGACTCGCTCGTCAAGGTCCGCGGCACCCTGCGCGACCTGGTGGGCGAGGAGGACGCCGACCTCATGACCACCGGCGTCGGCCAGGAGGGACAGCTCGCCAGCATGGGCCCGCTGCTCGGCCTCGAACGGCTCGCGCGCGGGGAGATCGACAGGGACACCTACACCCGGACGTACGGGCATCGCGGCCCCCACGAGTTCGAGGTGTCCGTGCCGCGGCCGGCGGAGGACCCCGACTGGCTCGACCGGCAGCTGGCCGCGCTCGGCGCGGTCGAGGAGAACGCCGACGTCCGGCTGGGACGCCAGAACGAGGCACGGGCAGCCGCCTGGGAGCGGTTCGGCGCCCGGCATCCCCAGCGGGTCGCCGCGATCCGCGCCGCGGTGGACACCTGGGCGGCCTCGGCCCGTCTGCGTGAGGCCGCCCGCACCGAAGTCGCCCGGGTCTTCTGGCTGTTGCGCGACTTCGTGCGGTGCGCCGGTCGGCTGACCGGGCACGGTGACGACCTGTTCTTCCTGTCGTCGGAGGAGATCCTTGCGGTCCTCGACGGGGACGAGGAGCCGCTTCGGTCCGTGGCGGCGCGGCGGGCGGCGTACGAGCTGTACCGGTCGCTGCCGACCTATCCGACGCTGATCCGGGGCACCTTCGACCCCCAGGTCTGGGCGGCCGACCCGAACCGGCGCGCGGACCTGTTCGAC
This sequence comes from Streptomyces sp. NPDC046712, assembly GCF_040645695.1. Taxonomy (NCBI): domain Bacteria; kingdom Bacillati; phylum Actinomycetota; class Actinomycetes; order Kitasatosporales; family Streptomycetaceae; genus Streptomyces; species Streptomyces sp. NPDC046712. The sequence goes on from NZ_JBEYYW010000015.1 coordinate 20,005, forward strand.
GCGCACGACACCGTGCCGCCGTCGGACACGGTCAGCGGCTCGCCCGCCTCCGGCGGGGTCGTCGAGGGCATCGCCCGGGTCGTCGCGACGGTCGAGGAGGGCGAGGTCCTGCAGCCGGGCGAGATCCTGGTGACCACCGTGACGAACATCGGCTGGACGCCGCTCTTCACCCGCATCTCCGCGATCGTGACCGACGTGGGCGCGAACCTGTCGCACGCCTCCATCGTCGCCCGCGAACTCGGCATCCCCGCGGTCGTCGGCTGCGGAAACGCGACCACACGGATCCGTACGGGCCAGCGCATCCGCGTCGACGGCGGTCGCGGCACGGTGGAGATCGTCGAACCGGCGCGGACCGACCACTAGGTCGTGTCCGCAAGGTCTCGCCCGGTCCGCAACGCCGGACACTCCCTGGGGCCCATCCGGCGGATCATGGCCGGCTCTGTGACGCCGGCCCGTTCAGCCCGCGGGAGTGTCCCAGTCGGCGGTGACCTCCTGCGCCACATCGCGGAGCAGCGTCAGGAAGACCTCGGCCAGTGGCGTGAGCGAGGTGTCGGCCATGGTGACCGCGTGCAGCTCCCGGTGGGGCCGAGGGCGGGCGAGGTCGCGGTGAACGATGCCGGGGAGCCGGGACACGGCCAGGCGGGAGACCAGGGCGACGCCGATGCCGGTGCCGACCAGAGCCTGGGCGACGGCGTAGGAGGCGGTCTGGAAGCGGATCCGAGGGGTGAAACCGGCCCGCTCCGCGGCCCGGTCGAACTGCTCGCGGGCGGCCGTCCCGGCGACGATCACCACCCACGCCTCGTGTTGCAACTCCGCCAGCCGGAGCGGGGTGTCCCGCAGTTGCGGGGCGGCCAGCGGATGGTCGTCGGGCAGGGCCACCACCATCGGGTCGCGGAGCAGAGGATGCACCGCGACGTGCGGCGGCGGTTCGGGCGGCTCGCTCCAGGAGGCGATGACCGCCAGGTCCAACCGCCCCTCCGCGACCTCGGCCGGACCACGCTCGGACAACAGGTCCTCCACCGACACGTCCGCCTGCGGATGGCGGTGGCGCAGCGCGGTCAGAGCGGGCGGGAGGAGGTGGAGCGCGGCGGCCTGGAAGGCGCCGACCCGCAGCCGCAACGACAGCCGGCCCAGCAGGGCGGCCAGCCCCTCCGCGGCCGCCTCCGTCTGTTCGTCTACCACCCGCCCGTGCCGGGCCAGGAACGCACCGGCAGGAGTGAGCGACGCGCCGCGGGGACCGCGCAGCACCAAGGGGGCCTCCCAGTCCCGCTCGGCGCGCGCCACCTGCTGGGTCACCGCCGCCGGGCTGAGCCCGAGGGCGTGTGCGGCGCCGGTCAGTGAACCGTGCCGTTCGATCAGCGCGAGCAGTCGGCGCGCTCAACCGGTGGCGGCACCGAACCACTTGGGCAGCCGGCGGAGCAGCTCCTGCTGGTCCTCACCCACCCACGCCACATGGCCGTCCGGCCGCAGCAGCACCGCGGGCACGTCCAGTTCCTCGCCGGCGTCGACGACGTGGTCGACCCGATCCGCCCAGCCCTCCACCGAGAGCCGGCCGGTCCGGTCGAGCAGCAGTCCGCGGCCGCCGTGCATCAGCTCGTAGAGACGCCCCTGCTTCAGCCGCACGTCCCGCAGCCGCCGTCCGAGCAGCTCGTGCCCCTCCCCGAAGTCGTAGCGGACGTCGACCGCGGTGATCATCCCGGTCACGTACCGGTTCACCTCCTCGAAGTCCATCAGCCTCGAGAGCAGCTCCCGCAGCGCGGTCGCACCCGGATCGGACCCCAGCAGAGTGATCTGCGCGCGCGTGTTGTCCAGCACGGCGGCGCCCACCGGGTGCCGTTCGGCGTGGTAGCTGTCGAGCAGCCCCTCCGGCGCCCAGCCGCCCACCTCGGCGGCCAGTTTCCAGCCGAGGTTGAACGCGTCCTGGATGCCGAGGTTGAGCCCCTGCCCGCCGGTCGGCGGGTGGATGTGGGCCGCGTCGCCGGCCAGCAGCACCCGGCCGACCCGATAGCGCTCGGCCTGCCGGGTGGCGTCGCCGAACCGGGACAGCCAGCGTGGCGAGTGCACGCCGAAGTCGGTGCCCGCGAACGCCCGCAACTGCCGCTTGAACTCCTCGAGGGTCGGCGCGGTCGCGCGGTCCTCGGCCACACCGTCGGCGGGCACGACGACGCGGTACGTCCCGTCCCCGTTGGGGATCGTGCCGAACCTCAACTCGGTCTTGCGGACTTCCGCGACGACGGCGGCGACCGTGGCCGGATCCTCGATCATCTCCATGTCGCCCAGCAGCGTCTCGACCTTGGCGGGCTCACCGGGGAAGCCGACGCCCAGCAGCTTGCGAACCGCACTGCGGGCACCGTCGCACCCGACGAGGTACCGCGAGCGCAGGCGCGTGCGTCCCCCACCCCCGGCTACGTCCCCGTCGCCGGACCCACCGGCTACGCCCTCACGGGCGGGAGTGCCCCGATTCGCCAGCTCGACGGTCACCCCGTCCTCGTCCTGACTCAGCCCGACCACCTCGCAGCCGCGGCGGATCTCGGCACCGAGTTCGAGCGCACGCTCGTTCAGCAGCCGCTCGGTGACCGGCTGCAGAGTGGAGAGACCGTACGGGTGCGCCGTGTCCAGCCCGTCCGGCCACGGCTTGTGGATGCCGCCGAAGAAACCACCGACCTGGAACTTCTCACTGACCGCGAGGAACCGGTCCAGCAGCCCGCGCTGGTCCATCATCTCGACGCTGCGCGTGTGCAGGCCGCGCCCGCGGGACTGTCCGGTCGGCTCGGTCAGCTTCTCCAGCACGACCACGTGCACGCCGTGCAGCCGCAACTCGCAGGCCAGCATCAAGCCGGTCGGTCCGCCGCCGACAACGATCACGTCAATCATCAGAAGGCCCATTCGAAGAGATTGGATTTCGGCCGGGCGCTGCCCACGCACGGACTGCGTGAATCTGCCGTTTCCGCAGGTCCTGGCCTTGGCCGATCAATTCTGCGGCACGACCGGGGCCTTGCCGCAAGGCCCCCCGTGCGCTATATCTTGAGAGTGGCGAGGAGTAATTGACTCCTTGCCTTTTCTCTTTCCTGCTGCCGAACCCCTTTTGTCGCCGAACGTGAGCGACGGGTTCTCCGGTCAGGCGGCGGGCTTGCCGGGCTGGTCGTGGGTGGAGCAGTGGATGCCACCGCCGCCGGAGGCGATGGTGTCTATCTGCAGCTGGACGATGTCCCGCTTGGGGAAGTGCTCCTGAAGGATGCCCTTCGCCCGCGCGTCGGCCTTCCGGTCGCCGAACTTGGGCAGGAAGACCGCGTCGTTGGCGATGTAGAAGTTGGCGTAGGTGGACACGAAGTCGTTGCCCTCGCCGGTGAGCCTGTCGAGGTCGGGCTGCGGCAGGTCGATGATCTCGAAACGCCGACCCCGTGCGTCGGTCGCCCGGCCGAGCACCGAACGGGCCTGATCGGCCGAGCGGGACCAGGAGTCCGGGGGAGTGCCGGGGAACGCCTGATCGAGAAGGACCACGCCGGGCGCCACGAACCGTACGAGGCTGTCCACGTGGGCGTCGGTGATGTCCTCGCCGCGGACGCCCGCCAGCCAGACCACCTTCTCCACGCCGAGGGTCTCGATGAGTTCGTCCTCGATCCGGTCCCGGCTCTTTCCGCGGTTGCGGTTGTCGTTGACGATCGAGCTCTCGGTGATGAGGAGGGTGCCCTCGCCGTCGGTCTCGAAGGAGCCGCCCTCGGCGACGAGCGGCGCCTGCTCGCGGGGGATGCCGTACTTGCCGAGCAGTTGGCGCCCCACCTGGGCGTCGTTGGTGTGCTCCTGCTTGTTGCCCCAGCCGTTGAAGTTGAAGTCGACCCCGACGACCTCGCCGTCGTCCTCGACGAAGACGGGGACGGTGTCGCGGGCCCACAGGTCGTCGACGGCGAGTGGAATGACCTCCACCTGAGAGCCACAGGCCCGCTGGGCCGCCGCCACCTGGTCGGGGCGGGCCATCATCACGACCGCCTCGTACTCCCCGACGGCCCGGGCGATGCGGGCGATGTCCTCCCGTACGTACGGCAGGTCGTCCTCCCAGACGGAGGCGAGGGCCGGCCAGGACATGAACGTGCGGGTGTGACTCTCCCATTCGGCACCGAACCGGCGCTCGCCACCGGCCGCCGGGGTGCGGGCCGGGGCGGGGGTGGTGGTCGCGCCGCCGCTGACGGACTCGTCAGGATCGCAGGCGGTGGCACCGAGGCCGAGGGTGCCGCCGATGACGGCGAAGGCACGCAGGGCACCGCGGCGGGAGAAGGGGAGGTGGGACACGATGTGCTCCGATCTGGACTGGCGAGGCTATCCGGCGGCGGCGGGCGGAGAGCGGTGACGCGCGCGGCGGCGGGTGTCGTGGGCCTTCGCTCCACGCGACCGGTGGCGGCGCCACTCTGGCATTGACTGAATTTTCAGTCAAATCTCGGTCGCCGAAGTGGTAGTAGATGAGCGACTTGGACACGCCCGCCTCGGCGGCCAGCTCCTCCACCCGCAGTCCAGGCACTCCTCGGTGCGCGGTCACCTGGGCGGATACCTCGAGGATCGCCGTCTTCCGGTCCTTCACCCTGTGCTCCTGCGTGCGGACGTTCGTCCGACGGTCCCCTGTTGACTGAAACTTTAGTCAACAGACACAGCAGCGAACGCCGTGCCAAGTAGGCCGGATAGGGTTCGTGACATGGCGTCTCGCAGTACTCAGATCCTGGAAGCGGCCGCGCGGGTCATCGCCCGGCGTGGGGTCCGCGGCCTCCGCGTGGAGGAACTGGCCGAGGAGGCAGGGGTCTCCACGGGCCTGATCTACTACCACTTCAAGGACCGCACGGGAATCCTGCGCCACACGCTGGAGTTCATCAACGACCGCGCCGAGCGGTACACCACGGCCCAGGACCCCGACGCCGAGCCGCTGAGCCCCCGCGAGGAGCTCGACCAGGTCCTGCTCCTGGAGCTCCAGGACACCCCGGAGGTACGGGAGAACAGCACCGCCTGGGGCGAGCTGCGGGCGAGCGCCGTCTTCGACCCCGTCCTGCGCGAGGACCTCGCCCGGGCCACCCTGGTCTGGGTGCAGGAGGTGGCCGCGCTCCTGGGTCAGGTCCACCCCATGGCGCCGGCGGCCAGGCTCGCCTCCGCCGCGGAGCGGCTCACCGCTCTGCTCGAGGGGCTGAGCATGCGCTGGCTGTGCGGCGGCATCACGATCGGCCATGCGCGCGGCCTCATGGCGGAGGCCGTCGAGGTGGAGCTGGCCCGGCTGCGGCAGCCGTAACGGCCGACGGCCCGCCGTTCGGCGGGTCCGCCGCTCTGCAGATGGCACCCGGTGGGTGCCCCTATTGCAGGAGGGCACCATCTGCGCCCCCACCCTTGACTGAAATTTCAGTCAGTGCCAAGGTGAGGCCATCGCCGGGCCCGTCGCCCGCTCGCATCCCGATGCCGAGCGCCCAACACGACAAGCCCCGGCCCCTCGCTCTCTCCCCGCCGACCGCCTGGGCACGGGCGGCGGCGGCATCCACTGCGTCACGCAGCAGCAGCCCGTCGCATAGCCGGGCCGACGGGCCGGGGCCCCGGGTATCGGTGTGCCTGCCGGTGTCCGGGGTCGGTCCGGACGGGACCTCGTGGAGAAGCCGACCTCGTCTCACACGGGCGGGTGATCATCCGGTGCCATCGCCGCCGTAGGGCGGCGACGGCGCGCCTCGCGTCCCTAGACTCCCCGCACATGTCGCTCTGGCTGCTCAACCATTTCAGCACCTTCACGCTGGCCGTGATCACCGTCGGCGGGACCGTCGCCCTCGCAGTGACGGGCAGTCTGCTGCTCCGCCGCAGACACCCGTCGCTGGCCGAGGGCGAGCACAACGACATGGTGGGCGTGACGCTGGGAATGTTCGGCGCGATCTACGGCATCATCCTCGCGTTCGTCATCGTCACCCTCTGGACACAACTGGAGAGCACGCAGACCATCGTGGCGACCGAGGCCACCGACATGGCGCTCATCGCCCGTGACGCCGCCGCCTTCCCGGCGCCCGTCCGCGCCCGCGTCGACGGCGCGCTGAGCGAGTACGTCCACGCGGTGGTGGAAGACCAGTGGCCCCGGATGCGCGCGGGCCGGCCGAGTTACGGTGCCACCGCCGGCAAGCTCCAGACCGTCTACGACGTGCTCCAGGCGTACGAGCCGAAGACGGTGCGCGAAAAGGTCTTCTACGAGGAGGCCGTCCACCACCTCGACGACGTCGCCTCCCAGCGCCGGGCCCGCCTCACCATGGCCGAGCAGGAACTGCCCCCGTTGCTGCAGGTCCTGGCCTTCGGCGGCGCGATCGTCCTGATCCCGCTCACCTTCCTGTACGGCATGCGCAGACTGCGGATCCAACTCCTCTTCGTCGCCTCGGTCGCCGCCCTCATCGGCTTCAGCCTCCTCCTGGTCTTCGTCCTCGACCGCCCCTTCGCCGGTGAGCTGAGCGTCAGCCCGGCCCCGTACCGGGAGGGAGCGCTCGAGAAGTACTGGACTCCGTGAGCCGACCGTCGCGTCGCCCGGTCCGGCCCGTCGTCCATTCGGCTGGTGAATGCCACGCGCGTCGCCGGACCTGTTTTTCCGTCCGGTACGGTCGGTCATGATGCGGGTCACAAAAGTGACGAACATGCCCATTCCGGCTTTGCGAGGCGGGCTTTCCCATGACCATGTCCATTCGTAACCAGCTCCCCGGCACCGTCACGGCCGTCACCGCCGGCGAGGCGATGGCGTCGGTGAAGGTGCGCCTGGCGGGCGGTCAGGACATCACCGCCGCGATCACCGCCGACGCCGTCAAGGACCTGGGCCTGGCCGAGGGTGCGGGGGTCAAGGCCCTGGTGAAGTCCACGGAGGTGGCGCTCGCGACGGGGCCCGTCGAAGGCATCTCCATCCGGAACCAGCTGGCCGGCACCGTCACCGAGGTGTCGACGGGTGGCGCCATGGGATCGGTGAAGGTCTCCGTCGAGGGCGGCGAGTTGACCGCCGCGATCACCAAGGACGCCGTCGAGGACCTCGGCCTGAACGCGGGCACCTCCGTCGTCGCGCTGATCAAGTCGACCGAGATCTCGCTCGCCTCCGCCTGATCGGCTGCGCGCCACCGCCGAGGGCCGCCCACCGCACAGGTGGGCGGCCCTCTCTCGTACCGCAGCCTCTTCATCCCGAAGACATGAGGAGGGGCTGTCCGTTCCCCCGGACGGACAGCCCCTCCGATCCGAGTGCTCCCGGTCGGTCACGGCTTCTGGAAGCCGGCGTCCTGGAGGATCTTCTGGGCCTCGGGGGTGCTCAGCCAGGCCGCGAAGGCGGCAGCGGCCTCCGCGTTCTTGGAGTCCTTGATCGTGGCCGCCGGGTAGGACGCGACGGCGTTCTGGGCGTCGGGGATGTCGACGGCGTCGACCTTGTCCTCGGCGCTCGCGGCGTCGGTCTTGTAGACGAGGCCGGCGTCGGCCTCGCCGAGCTCGACCTTGCTGAGCACGGCGCGGACGTTCGGCTCCTGGGAGACCGGCTTCACCGTGATCTTCTGAGCGTCCAGGATCTTCTTGCTGTACTTGCCGGCGGGCACCTCGGGGGCCGCGAGGACGACCTTGAGCTTGGTGTCCGCGAGGTCCTTCAGATCGTCGACCTTGTGCGGGTTGCCCTCGCCGGTGGCGATGACGAGCCGGTTCTTCGCGATGACCGACGGAGTGCCGGTGTCCGCCTTCACCTTGTCCATGCTCTTGGTGTCGGCGGTGACGAGCACGTCGGCGGGGGAGCCCTGCGCGACCTGGGCCACGAGCTCCTGGGAACCCGCGAAGGAGAAGGTGATCTTCGTGCCGGGGTGCGCCTTCTCGTATGCGGCACCGGCGGTCTTGAACACGTCGGTCAGCGATGCTGCCGCCAGCACCGTCAGGTCGGCCTTGGGCGCGGCGCTCGCGGAACCCGAGGCCGTGGACCCGCCGGTGTCCTCCTTGGTGTCCTCGTTGCCGCAGGCGGAGAGCGGGACGAGCAGGGCCGCGGTGAGGGCGGCAGCGGTGACACGGCGTCTGGTGACGGTGAGGGTGACGGACATGAGGGTCTGAACTCCTTGGGGACGAAAGGAAGATGCGGGGAGCGGGGCGCCGGACGCGCGGACGGCCATGGGCACCCGGTACTGCGTGAGAGGTCAGGTGCGGTCGATGTGCACGCTGGTCGACTTCACGCGGGCGGTGGCCTGCATGCCGACTTCCAGTCCCAGTTCGTCATCGCCACTGTCACCCTGACCGATGCTGTAGGACTGCATGTGCGACACCGTAGGTCGAGTTGGCTCTCATCTGCAAGAAACATGGACGACCGTCCATAGCGAATGAGAGGCAGGTTGGAGGAACGGACGACGAGGCCCCTCACTCGCTGCATCGTGAGCATCAAACAAGAGGAGTTTTATGGATCGTGCTGGGCATCTACCATGAATGACCTCACATTCGCCTCCTGAATGTGAGGTGCGGGTTGGGGCCCGTGAGCGCAAGGAGTTCCGTATCCAGGTCGACCATCTTCTCCGGCTGGACCGTCTCGATCTCTCCCTCGTCTGGGGCGACGAGGTGTTGCTCGGTCAGGAGGTCGCGGGTGTGACGGCCACGGACCTGGAAGACCCGACCCGGTTCCTGCAGCCGGGCGGGATCGTGCTGAGCGGGCTGGTGTGGTGGAGCCGGCAGGACGACCCGGCCAAGGCCGACCGGTTCGTGTCCGCGCTGCGCGGGGCGGGGGCGGTGGCCCTGCTGGCGGGGGAGGAGACCCACGGCGAGGTACCGCGGGAAGTGGTGGACGCCTGCCGGAGTCATCGCGTCGCGCTCCTGGCCGTACCCGCGCACACGAGCTTCCGAGAGGTCACCGAGGCCGTCTACCTGCGTCAGTGGGGCGAGCTGAGCCGCCGTCCCACGGATCACTACGCCTTGCCCGAGAACGTGCGCATCGACCTGGACCGCGCGCTCGAACGCGGCGCCTCCGCAGGCGAATTGCTCGACCGGGCCTTCGCCCATCTCGGCACACCCGCCTGCCACCTGCTCACCAGCACCGGCCGTACGGTGGCTCGGACCGCCACCGCGACCGAGCTCGCCGCGCGGGTGGCCGCCGAGCAGCTGCGCGGCTCGCACGGCACGACCCTGCGCGTCGAGGCCGACGACACCGCCTTCGACGCCTGGCATCTCCACCTGCCGGAGGAGGGGCAGGTCCCGCCGCGGGTCCTCCAGGAGATAGCCGAGTCGCTGGGTCGGCTTCGGCGCCTTCAGGACCGACGACGGGCGGCACGCGCCGCGGCCTCCGCGGAGCTCATGGAGATCGTGGGCAGGACGCACATCGACGCCGACCGCGTGCGGAACGCGCTGGCGGCTTGCGGTCTGGGCGAGAGGAGCACCTACACCGTGGTCGTCGCGGACCTGGAGCAGGGAGGGGAGACAGGGGCGGAGGGCGTGGCCGCGCTCACGGAAGCGCTGAGCCACCCCCCGTCGGTCTCGTTCGCCGTCGCCGAGCGCCCCGGGGGCCAGGCGATGGCCGTCCTCGCGCACGAGGAGAGCGCCGAGTTCGATGTGAAGGAGCGGCTCGGCGAGGTGTGGCCGCTGGTCCACGGCTGCCGGCCGGAGAGCCCCCTGCACGCAGGGGTGAGTGAGCCCGTCGCCACCCCCGCCGGGCTGAACGCCGGGCTCGTCCAAGCCGGTTACACGCTGGCCGCGGCCCGTACGACGGCGCCGTCCTCACCGCGTGTCGCCGGCCTCGGCGACCTCGACGGCCTGGAAGCGCTCATGGCCGGCATTCCCGCCGACGTACGGGCCGTGTACCGCGCCACCGTCCTCGGCCCGCTCCTGCGGGACGAGCGGGCATCGCACTCCGTGCTCCTGGAAACCCTGCAGATCTTCCTGGCGCACAACTGCTCCTGGGCCAGGACCGCCGAGGCCCTGCACCTCCACGTGAACACCGTGCACTACCGCATCCAGCGCATCGAGGACCTCACGGGTCGCGACCTGTCCCGCCTCGACCACAGACTGGACCTGCGCGCCGCACTCCTGTGCCGCTGACAGCGGGTGGGGTCAGGGCACGTCGATGTGGACGTTCGTCGACTTCACCCGCGCCGTGACGGTGACCCCGACGTCGAGCCCCAGCTCCTCGACGGCCTCCCGGGTCACCAGCGACACCAGCCGGTGCGGCCCCGCCTGGACCTCCACCTGCGCGGCCACGTCGTCGACCCGTACCGCCGTCACGATCCCCACGAACGCGTTGCGCACCGAGGTCGGTACGTCGTCCTCCGGCACGGCGTGCAGCCCGGGCCCGCGCTCCTTCGCGAAGCGCGCCAGCGCCGCCCCCTCGACGACCCGGTTGCCCGAGCCGTCCCGCTCGACGCGCAGCCGACCCCCGTCCGCCCACCGGCGAACGGTCTCCGAACTCACTCCGAGCAGCCGCGCGGCCTGCCCAATGCTGTACGACGGCACAGTCGCACTCTAGGCCACGCCCCGACTCCGTGACGCCCCCACGTCGGACGGCCCGGGCGGGCCGGCGCCATGTGCGTTCACTCGGAGCTCATTGCAATCCGGCTCCGGATCGCTCATTGCGTTCAGCGCCATATTCATTGCAACGAGCGGGCATCTTGCCTATGCTCATAGGTCAATTGAACTTCCATCACTCGTTGACGGAATCATAAACGCAATGTAGCGTCGCGGACGTTCAGTGGTTCTCGAACATTGATGGACGGGGAGATTCATGACGGAAAAGAGCAACAGCGGCTTCTCCGAGTCGGGGCTGCGCAGGGTGCGTGACGTACTGGCACGGCACGTGGAGTCCGGGAAGATTCCGGGGCTCGTCGCCCTGATCGGCCGGGGCGAGGAGACGCACGTCGAAGCGCTCGGGACGATGCGGCACGACGGTGGCGAGCCGATGCGCCGGGACACGATCTTCCGGATGGCCTCGACGTCCAAGCCGGTCGCGGTGTCCGCGGCGATGATCCTTCTCGACGAGTGCAGGCTGCGGCTGGACGACCCGGTGGATCCGTGGCTGCCCGAACTCGCCGACCGCCAGGTGCTGAAGCGGATCGACGGCCCGCTGGACGACACCGTGCCGGCGCGGCGGCCGATCACCGTACGGGACGTACTGACGTCCACGTTCGGGCTCGGCATGGATATGACGTCGCTGGGCACTCCGATCATGAACACGGTCTTCGAGCAGGGGCTCACGCCCAACCTGCCGGAGCCGATGCCCGAGCCGGACGAGTGGATGCGCCGCCTCGGCGCGCTTCCGCTGATGCACCAGCCCGGAGAGCGCTGGCAGTACCACATCAGCAACGATCTCCTCGGCGTGCTCGTCGCCAGGGTCACGGGCCAGACGTACGAGACGTTCCTGCGTGAACGCATCTTCGACCCCCTGGGCATGAAGGACACCGGTTTCCACGTCCCCGCCGACAAGATCGACCGGCTGCCGCCCCTCTACGCCCCCGACCCGCAGACCGGCGAGTTCCACGTGTGGGACGAGGCCAAGGGGGGACGCCACAGCGAGCCTCCGGCCTTCCACGGCGGCGGCGGTGGACTGACCTCCACCGTCGACGACTACCACGCCTACTTCCGGATGCTCCTGAATCACGGGATGCACGGCACCGAGCGGATCCTGTCCCGGCCCGCCGTCCAGCTGATGACCACCAACCGCCTCACGCCCGAGCAGCAAGCCGTCCGACACGCCATGGCCGTCAACAACGTCCATATCTCCTTCGGCCAGGGGCAGCACGGCGGTTGGGGCTTCGGCATGGCCGTGCGTACCTACCGCGGTGACTACGCGCCCACCGGCCAGTTCGGCTGGGACGGCGGAAGCGGCACCTCGACCTACGCCGACCCGGAGAACCAGCTCACCGGAATCCTGCTCACCCAGGTCGGGACGTCCGTCCCGGACCCGGCGCGGCTCTTCCACGACTTCTGGACCACGGTCTACCAGGCCATCGACGACTGAGGAGACGGGGCGATCGACCACGTGGGCGGGGTTGGCCGGCTTCCCGTACGGGACCGGCTGCCCCGGCAACGGTGGCAGCCCGCCGAAGGCTGCTCCCCGCCCGTCCGCCGGCTACAGCCAGTCCCGCCTCTTGAAGATGACGTACAGGCTCGTACACACCACCGCCATCAGCAGGATCGCGAACGGATACCCGCCCGCCCAGTGCAGCTCCGGCATGTTGTCGAAGTTCATGCCGTAGATCGTTCCCACCAGTGTGGGGGCGAAGAGGATGGCCGCCCACGAGGAGATCTTCTTGATCTCCTCGTTCTGTTCGAAGCCCGCCTCCGCCAGTGCCCGCATCTCCGCGTTCTGCTGCTGCGTCACCAGGGTCGCGTTCACCGTCAGGATTTCCGTCAGGGCCTGGCGGAAGCCGTCCACGCGTTCGCTGGTGTGGGTGACGTGGTCGGCCACGTCGCGGAGGTAGCGCTGGAGTTCCTCGTCCGTGCCGTACTTGGCGAAACCCGCCATCAGGCCGTGCAGCATGCCCACCAAGGGGCGGGTGGCGCGCTGGAACTCGACCATTTCGCGGGAGAGTTCGTAGATACGACGGGAGACCGCGGGGTCGCCGCCGAAGACCTCGGTCTCGATCTCGTCGATGTCGTTCTGGACGCCCGCGACGACCGGGGCGTAGCCGTCGACCACCGCGTCCAGGATCGCGTACAGCACCGCCTCGGGGCCCAGCGCCAGGAGGTCGGGGTCCTGCTCCATGCGGTGGCGGACCGCCGAGAGGTCCGGGGCCGCTCCATGGCGGACCGTGATCACGAAGTCCCGGCCCACGAAGACGTGGAGCTCGCCGAAGTCCACCTCCTCCTGGGCGTCCAGATAGCGGGCCGCGCGCAGGACGACGAAGAGGGTGTCGCCGTAACGTTCCAGCTTCGGGCGCTGATGAGCCTCCAGGGCGTCCTCGACCGCCAGCTCGTGGAGGTCGAACTCGCCTGCCAGCGAGTGGAGTTCGGACTCCGTCGGGCGGTGCAGGCCGATCCAGGCCATGCCGTCGGGGTACTCCCGCAGCCGACGGAAGGTCTCCGCCAGCGTGGCGGGGGAGGCGACCCGGCGGCCGTCCCGGTACAGGGTCGCCTGCACCACGCTCGGCCGGTCGTCCGGTACGGCTCCGGGCCCGGCCGGCTGCTCAGGCGGCTGCTCCGCGGCCGGCGGTTCCGGCTGGCGGCGCCAGGCTGCGCGAGGGCGGCGCTCCGACATCGTGGGTCCTTCTCCAGGTGCATGATCGGGGCCAGGGTCTCCGGGCAGGATATACGGGGCGAATTACGGCAGCGCGGTGGAGCGGCGCACCCGCGACCCCGATTGCGGACCGTGTCTGTCCGCAAGGGCGAGTAGCGTGCCGCACATGGCATCCAAGACGACGAAGACGACGAACCCGGTCCTCTCCTCCCGCGCGCTGGGCCGCGCCACGCTGGCCCGCCAGCTCCTCCTGGCCCCCGCCGCGATGTCCGCCAAGGACGCCGTCTCGCACCTCCTCGGACTCCAGGCGCAGAACACCAAGCCGCCGTACTATGCGCTCGCCGCCCGGCTCGACGGCTTCCGGCCCGAGGACCTCTCCGACCTCATGGAGTCCCGCGAGGTCGCCCGCATCGTCACCATGCGCTCCACCATCCACACCCACACCGCCGACGACGTGCTCACCCTGCGGCCCCTGGTCCAGGCCGCCCGCGACCGCGAGATCGGCATCTTCCGCAAGGGCCTCGTCGGCGTCGACCTCGACCGGCTCGCCGCCCTCGCCCGCGCGCTCGTCGACGAGCGGCCCCGCACCCCGAAGGAGATCCGCGAAGCCCTCCTCGTCGAGTGGCCGGACGCCGACCCCCAGTCCCTCGGCGTCGCCGCGCGCTGTCTGCTGCCCCTGGTCCAGGTCACCCCGCGCGGTCTGTGGCGCAGGAGCGGCCAGGTCTGCCTGACCACCGCGGAGAACTGGTTCGGCCGCCCCGCCGAACCCACGCCCGCCCCCGACGACACCGTCCTGCGCTATCTCGCCGCCTTCGGCCCCGCCTCCGTCAAGGACATGCAGACCTGGTGCGGCCTCACCCGCCTCCGCGACGCCTTCGAGCGCCTGCGGCCCCGGCTCGTCACCTTCCAGGACGAGCACGGCGTCGAGCTCTTCGACCTGCCCGACGCCCCGCGCCCCGACGAGGACACCCCGGCCCCGCCGCGCTTCCTCCCCGAGTACGACAACCTGCTCCTGTCGCATGCGGACCGGAGCCGCGTCGTCGCCGCCGAGGCCCGCAACCGCACCTGGAAGGGCAACCAGGCGTACTGCGTCTTCCTCCTCGACGGCCTCCTCGCCGGCCTCTGGCGCCTGGAGGAGACCAAGGAGCGCACGACGATGACCATCCAGCCCTTCGGCCGTACGACCAAGGCCGAGCGCGCCGAGCTGGAGGAGGAGGCCGAGCGGATGCTGGGGGTGCTGGCTCAGCCGGGCGTTCCGTACGAGGTGGGTTTCGGGACAGTCAACGAGTAGGCCGGCAACCGACCGGCCGACGAGTAGCCCGGCATCCGCCCGGCCCTAGCCGACGGGTACGCCCCCAACCGCCCGGCCGACGAGTAGGTCCCCAACCGCCCGGCCCGGCGAGAGCCCCCACCGCTCGGCCCGGCGAGTAGGCCCCCCACCGCCCCGGCCGACGAGCAGACCCGCAACCCCACCGCCGCCTACAGCAGCACCCCCGCCCTCCGCGCCGCCACCACCGCCTCCAGGCGCGTGTGCGCGCCCAGCTTCCGCATCGTGGAGCGGAGGTAGCCCTTCACCGTTTCCGGGCGCAGTCCGAGACGGTCCGCCACCGCCGCGTTCGTCGCTCCCGACGCCACCGCCGCCAGTACGTCCAGCTCGCGCGGGGTCAGCGACACGTCCGGCGTGCGTTCAGGACCGGCCGAGGCCGTCTCCAGACGGCCGCACACCGCAAGGAGCCGCGCCCGCAGCCGCGGGTCCGCGACCTGGGGGGCCAGTTCGCGCAGCTCGCCGTGGGCCTGGCGGACCTCCTCCCACGAGGGCCCCGTGGCCGGCCCCGCCAACCTCTGCCGCACCTCGTCCCGTACCGTCAGCGCCTGTTCGACGTCCCGCGCCGCCGCCACCGCCGCGTCGGCGACGCGCTCGCCCAGCGGCAGGGCGTCCCGCAGCGCCCCGTACAGCACGCCGCGCACCTTGCGCCGTACGACGACGGGCACCGCGATCACCGACCGCAGACCCTCCGCCGACACGGGACCGTCGTACTCGTGCGTGATGTGCCGCGCCGACGGATAGTCGACGACCGCGCACGGCCGCGCCAGGGCCAGGCACTTCCCGCCCAGGCCGCTGCCCGTCGAGATCGCCAGGCCGTGCAGGGCGGGGGTGACGGCCCCGTTCAGCTCCGCGATCCGCAGCGGCCTGCCCTCGTGAAGCAGCCCGCCGAAGACCAGGTGCAGTCCGGTGGCGCGGCGCAGCCGCAGCAGAGCCCCGCGCATCTCCACCGCTTCCGTCTGCTCGGGCACGCGACCACTCCTTCACCCCCGAACGGGGGTAGTGAGACCTGGGTCACCGATTACACGATGTCCGTGACCGGTCCCGCAACGAGGAGGACACATGACGGCTACCACGGCGACGGAGAGGTTCCGGGCCGCCCGAGACTTCCTGCTCCAGCACCGCGAGGACTACGAGACCGCGTACGAGGGCTTCGCCTGGCCCCGCCCGGACCGGTTCAACTGGGCCCTGGAGTGGTTCGACGTCATCGCGGCCGGCAACGACAGGACCGCGCTCCACATCGTCGAGGAGGACGGCACCGAGACGAAGCTGAGCTTCGCCGAGATGTCCAACCGCTCCAACCGGGCCGCCAACTGGCTGCGCGCCCAGGGCGTACGGGCCGGCGACCGGATCATCGTCATGCTCGGCAACCAGGCCGAACTGTGGGAGACCGCGCTCGCCGCCATGAAGCTGCGCGCCGTCGTCATCCCCGCCACCCCGCTCCTCGGCCCCGCCGATCTGCGGGACCGCGTCGAGCGCGGCCGGGCCCGGCATGTGATCGTGCGCGCCGAGGACACCGCCAAGTTCGACGACGTGCCGGGGGAGTACACCCGCATCGCCGTCGGCGGGGACAGCGTCGGCTGGCTCGGCTACGAGGAGGCGTACCGCCGGCCCGACACCTTCGAGCCGGACGGCGTCACCCACGCCGACGACCCGCTGATGCTGTACTTCACCTCAGGCACGACCGCCCGGCCCAAGCTGGTCGAGCACACCCACACCTCGTACCCCGTCGGCCATCTCGCCACCATGTACTGGATCGGCCTCAAGCCCGGCGACGTGCATCTGAACATCTCCTCGCCGGGCTGGGCCAAGCACGCCTGGTCCAACCTCTTCGCCCCGTGGAACGCCGAGGCGACCGTCTTCATCCATAACTACACCCGCTTCGACCCGGCACGCCTCATGACGGAGATGGAGCGGAACGGCGTCACCAGCTTCTGCGCCCCGCCGACCGTCTGGCGGATGCTGATCCAGGCCGACCTCACCCAGCTGAAGAACCCGCCGCGCGAGGTCGTCGCGGCCGGTGAGCCGCTCAACCCCGAGGTCATCGAGTCCGTGCGCCGCGCCTGGGGCGTCACCATCCGGGACGGCTTCGGCCAGACCGAGACCGCCGTCCAGGTCTCCAACAGCCCCGGCCAGCGCCTCAAGGAGGGCTCCATGGGCCGGCCGAGCCCCGGCTTCCGGGTCACGCTGGTCGACCCGGTGACCCACCAACCGGACGTCGAGGAGGGCGAGATCTGCCTGGACCTGTCCACCGATCCGGTGGGCCTGATGACCGGCTACCACGGCGACCCGGAGCGTACGGCCGAGGCGATGGCCGGCGGCTACTACCGCACCGGCGACATCGGTTCCCGCGACGCCGACGGCTACATCACCTACATCGGGCGCGCCGACGACGTCTTCAAGGCCTCCGACTACAAGATCTCGCCGTTCGAGCTGGAGAGCGCGCTCCTGGAGCACGAGGCGGTGGCCGAGGCGGCGGTCGTGCCGGCCCCGGACCCGCTGCGGCTCGCCGTCCCGAAGGCGTACATCGTCCTCGCGGACGGCTGGGAGCCGGGCGAGGACACGGCGAAGGCGCTCTTCGCCCACTCGCGCGCGGTGCTCGCCCCGTACAAGCGGGTGCGGCGCATCGAGTTCGCCGAGCTGCCGAAGACCGTCTCGGGGAAGATCCGCCGGATCGAACTGCGCGAGCGTACGGCGAAGGGCAAGGGCACGGAGTACGCGGAGGGGGACCTCGCATGACACTCTCCTACGCACACGGGGCGAGCTCCACGGAGCTCCTCGGCGACACGATCGGCGTCAATCTCGACCGCGCGGTCGCGGCCTGGCCCGAGCGCGAGGCGCTCGTCGACGTACCGACCGGGCGCCGCTGGACGTACGCCGAATTCGGCGCGGCCGTCGAGGCGTTGGCGGACGCGCTGCTCGGCAGCGGGGTGGCGAAGGGC
Organism: Streptomyces sp. NPDC046712; assembly: GCF_040645695.1. NCBI lineage: Bacteria > Bacillati > Actinomycetota > Actinomycetes > Kitasatosporales > Streptomycetaceae > Streptomyces > Streptomyces sp. NPDC046712. The sequence goes on from NZ_JBEYYW010000015.1 coordinate 37,421, forward strand.
GACCGGGTCGGGATCTGGGCTGTCAACTGTGCCGAGTGGGTGCTCGTGCAGTACGCCACCGCCCGCATCGGCGCCATCATGGTGAACATCAACCCTGCGTACCGCGCCCATGAGTTGGAGTACGTGCTCAAGCAGGCGGGCATCTCCCTGCTCTTCGCCTCCCTCGCGCACAAGACGAGCGACTACCGGGCGATGGTCGAGCAAGTCCAGGGGAACTGCCCGGAGTTGCGTGAGGCGGTCTTCATCGGTGATCCGAGCTGGGACGAGCTGATCTCCCGTACGGCGGGAGGGCGGCGCCCGGCGGAGCTGTCCTGCGACGAGCCGGTCAACATCCAGTACACCTCGGGGACGACGGGTTTCCCCAAGGGCGCGACCCTCTCCCACCACAACATTCTCAACAACGGGTACTTCGTGGGCGAGATGATCGCCTACACCGAGCAGGACCGGATCTGTATCCCCGTCCCGTTCTATCACTGCTTCGGCATGGTGATGGGAAACCTGGCGGCCACCTCGCACGGCGCCTGCATGGTCATCCCGGCACCGTCCTTCGACCCCGCGGCCACCCTCCGCGCGGTCGAGCAGGAGCGCTGCACCTCGCTCTACGGCGTCCCGACGATGTTCATCGCGGAGCTGAACCTCCCCGACTTCGCCTCGTACGACCTCTCCACCCTCCGCACCGGGATCATGGCGGGCTCGCCCTGTCCGGTGGAGGTGATGAAGCGGGTGGTCGCCGAGATGAACATGGCCGAGGTGTCGATCTGTTACGGCATGACGGAGACCTCACCCGTCTCCACGCAGACCCGGCGCGACGACGACCTGGAGCGCCGTACGGGCACGGTCGGCCGCGTCATGCCGCACGTCGAAGTGAAGATCGTCGACCCGGCCACCGGTCTCACGATGCAGCGGGGCGTGGCCGGCGAGCTGTGCACCCGCGGTTACAGCGTGATGCTCGGCTACTGGAACGAACCCGAGAAGACCGCCGAGGCCGTCGACTCCGGCCGCTGGATGCACACCGGTGACCTGGCGGTGCTGCGCGAGGACGGATACGTCCAGATCGTCGGCCGCATCAAGGACATGATCATCCGTGGTGGGGAGAACGTGTACCCGCGCGAGATCGAGGAGTTCCTCCACGGGTACGAGAAGATCGCCGACGTCCAGGTCGTCGGTGTCCCCGACGCCCGCTACGGCGAGGAGATCCTCGCCTGCGTGATTCCGCGCGACCCCGCGGACCCGCCGAGCCTGGACGACATCACGGCGTACTGCCGCGACCGTCTGGCGCACTACAAGATCCCGCGCCGGGTGGAGATCCTCACGGAGTTCCCCATGACGGTGAGCGGCAAGGTACGGAAGGTGGAGCTCAGGCAGCGCTACGGGGAGGGGTAGGCCGCCCGGAACCCGGCCCCGGTCTCGGCCACGGCGAGCTCGCGCCGCATGCAGACCCGGGGCCAGGTCGCCAGACCATGGGCGGCCTCGGCCCGCTGGATGGCGCGCAGGCCCGCGGTGAGGTCCGGGTCGGACTCGGCGAGCGGACGGAAGCCGAGACGCGTGTAGTACGGCGCGTTCCAGGGAACCTCGGTGAAGGTCGTCAGGGTCAGCGCGGTCAGCCCCCGCCCGGCCGCGTCCGCCGCCAGATGCTCGATGAGGCAGCGGCCGATGCCCCGGCGGGCGGCGGCCGGGTGCACCGACACCTGCTCGATGTGGGCGGCGCCGTCGACGGTGTCCGTCAGCAGGTACGCCATCGGGCGGTCGGCCTCGTCGGCGGCCACCCAGGCACGGCCGGCCCGCCGGTAGGAATCCAGGACGTCCAGCGGCAGGGGCTCGTCGTCGGCGATGACCGCCATGCCGAGGGAACGGAAGGGTTCGCCCGCGGCCCGCTCGATGTCCTGGAGCAGCGGGAGTTCGGCCGGTGCGGCCACTCGGATGCGCATAGGACAGTATGGCGCGAGGTCAGTCCGAGCCGCCGCCCCCTCCACCGGCCTCGCCCCCGCTCCAGCCGCCGCCTCCGCCACCGCCGAACCAACCACGGCCGGTGGCATAGCCGTCCGCCCCGCCGCCGCGACCGAGCAGACCGCCGTCGCGTGAGAAGCGGGGGAGGAAGAGGGCGAGCGCGGGGTCGCCGTAGAGCGCGACGTACAGCAGGACCAGATTGCCGTCCGTGACCTCCCGGCGATGGGCGGGCAGGGGGTGGCGAGCGCGCAGCCCCGCGAGGAGGCGGCGGGCGGCGCGGGTCGTGGGCGGGAGGAACAGACAGGCGAGCGCGGCACAGGCCGGCACGGCGCCGAGGACGAGCGCCAGAGCGAGGGTCGAGCCCGTGGGGCGGGCGACCAGCAGGCCGGCCGGGATCGCCGCCGCCGCGCCGAGCAGCAGCGCCCGTGCCGTCAGCAGACGCCCGCGCGGACGCAGCAGCCCGGAGCGGGCGAGCTCGGTCCGCAGGGCGTCGACGGCACGACGGGCCCTCGGCTGGGAGGCCAGCACCCTGAGGCCCAGGGCGCGGCGGAGCGAGCTGTGCACCCCCAGCTGGATCGGATCACGGGTCCTGCCGGGCCCGCCGTTGGCCCGAATCGTGCCCCTGCGCCCCGCGGCCACCGCACCGCGCTGGTGCAGCGCGACCAGTGCCACCACGACGACGGCCCGCCGCCCACCCCGGAGCAACGCCAGGGCCTGCGGGGGCAGTTCGGGCCGCCCGGGGCTGCGGGTTCGCAACAGGGCGAGTGCGAGAACAAGTTGTGCGCAGGACGCGCCGATGAACCACCACATCTCCGACGGCATGACGCCCACCCCCCGAGGATGTTGTGCCCGGGGGAGTGTGATCGTCACGCGCGAATGGCCGGATTCTGAGGTTCTTTTGAGGTGCGGGGGCCGTCCCTACAGCTTCCCCCACACCAGGACGAGGCGATGGCCGCCGAGCGCCGTGGCGAAGGCGTCGAGGAACCGGGGAGCGAACTCGGGCCAGTCCCAGAACTCGAATCCGAGGTACCCGAAGGCGTAGTAGTCGCCGGCCCAGCTCCAGGCGGTCAGATCGCCTGCGTGGCCGCAGTGCGCACAGGCCACGGCGGCGGCGCCCGTGGCGTGCCAGGTGGAGATCGCCGCATGGAAGGGCTCCCAGGCGCCTTCGACGATCTCCCAGTAGTCGGTGTAGAACACCGTGCGCGTGGCACAGTGCGGGCAGGTGGCGTGCTCGGCGTCCCCCTGGCCGCCGAAGAACACCGTGCGGCCGATCTCGATCTTCAGCCCATCGGTGGGCTCCCAGTCCTCGTGCTCCACGGCCGAGGCCCAGTGCGGACCGGGCGGATGCCCGAGCGGGGCGCCGAGCACGCAGTCCGTGCGCTCGGCGCGCACGATGCCCTGCCCGACGAGCCACTCGAGGGCGCGCGCGGCGAGCGCGGGGGCTTCCTCCGGGGTGGCATCGAGGTCGACGACGGTCTGGAAGTGGTTACCCATGTCGGTGACCGTAGAGGGCGCCACCGACAACCGGGCCGCGGGCCCCGGGGCCTTTCCGGCGGATCAGAGCCGGACAGGCCCCGGGGGACGCCCGGCGCAGCGCGGGAGCCGTCTAGGCGCCGGTGGTGATCAGTTCGTCCGCCGGGGTGTTGACCGGCTGGGGCGTGCCGGTCAGGTCGAGGACGAAGAGCGGGATGCCGAGCTCGTCGGCGCGGGAGCGGGCGTCGGGGGTGTAGCCGGCGAGGGAGAAGAAGACGCTCACGGCCGAGCTGCTGAGCCCGTTCAGCCACAGGCACTCGACGGCCCGCAGGGCGGCCGGGCGGGTGCTGGGGTCGACCTGGGCCACGAGCCCGGGTGCCCGGAGGTCGACGCCGGACGCGGTCCGCTCCTCGGGCTGGACGACGTTCCGGAACCCGAGCCAGCGCAGATACCCGGCCGAGGCGGCGACCGCGTCCCGGGCCGTACGGATGGTGACGGGCCGGAACGAGGGCCTCGGGGGTGCGGGGTGCGGGGCGGTGGGCGGCAGCGGGATGTGCGTGGGGTAACGCTCGGCGAACGCCCGACGCCGTCCGGCACCGAGGCCGCCCGCGACGTTGCGGAGCCCGTCCTGAGAGTCGTCGCCGGGGCGTATGCCCGGGGCCGGCGCCGCGTCGTCCGGGCCGGCGGCCAGGGGGCCGGTGGGGGTGCCCGCCTCCGGGGAGGTGGTGCCGAACCCGGTGTGTGCGCCCGTACCAGCGCCTGGCGCCGCTCCGGGGTGGTCGGTACCCGTTCCCTGCGCTTCCGGGGCCTCCCACGCCCCGAGGGCCGGATCCGGCTCGGAGATCCCCCGGAGGTCGTCCGGGGCCGGTGGCGTACCGCCGTCGGCACCCGCGTCGAGGACCGGCACACGCAGGACCGTGCCGCAGGTGCAGCCCAGCTCCGGGTGGGGCCATGCGTCCTCGCGGCCGCAGGCGACACAACGCACCGTGACCCATTCGTCCGTCCAGTTGCGGTGCGTGACCGGCTCGCCCGTCGCCCCGGGGACCACCGGTGGCACCACCGGCGTCCCGCAGGCGCACGGGAAGACCGGCGCCGCGTACGGCTGCGTACGGAGGCACTCCGGGCAGCTCACCGGTACCGACTCACCCACACCGAACCCCACGCCGGACCCCCTGTCTTCCCGCCCCCATCGTCCACCAATCCGCCACGGGAGGGGAGGGAGTTCGGCCAACGTCCGAGGCCCGTCTCTTGACGGCCCTCGGCCCCCCGACCTACATTGCTTCCACATAGTAGAACAATACTTCCGCAATACGGAAACGAGCCCACGTGACGGTGGCGCAGCCGTTTCCGCCTGGCCGAAGCAGGAGCCCTCCATGCCTCGTATGACCGCCGCCGCAGCGGCCGTTGAGATCCTCAAGCGCGAAGGCGTCACCAACGCGTTCGGCGTGCCCGGCGCGGCGATCAACCCCTTCTACCGCGAGCTCAAGAACGTCGGCGGGATCAGCCACACCCTCGCCCGGCACGTCGAGGGCGCCTCCCACATGGCCGAGGGCTACACCCGCGCCAAGGCCGGCAACATCGGTGTCTGCATCGGTACCTCCGGCCCCGCTGGCACCGACATGATCACCGGCCTGTACTCCGCGATCGCGGACTCGATCCCGATCCTGTGCATCACGGGCCAGGCCCCGGTCTCGAAGCTCCACAAGGAGGACTTCCAGGCCGTCGACATCGCCTCGATCGCCAAGCCGGTCACCAAGGCCGCGACGACCGTCCTCGAGGCCGCGCAGGTCCCGGGCGTCTTCCAGCAGGCCTTCCACCTGATGCGCTCCGGCCGTCCCGGCCCGGTCCTCATCGACCTGCCGATCGACGTCCAGCTGACCGAGATCGAGTTCGACCCGGAGACGTACGAGCCGCTGCCGGTCTACAAGCCGCAGGCCACCCGCGCCCAGGCCGAGAAGGCCCTGAACTTCCTGCTGGAGTCCGAGCGCCCGCTGATCGTCGCCGGTGGCGGCATCATCAACGCCGACGCCTCCGACCTGCTGGTCGAGTTCGCCGAGCTGACCAACATCCCGGTCATCTCCACCCTCATGGGCTGGGGCACCATCCCGGACGACCACGAGCTCGCCGCCGGCATGGTCGGCGTCCAGACCGCGCACCGCTACGGCAACGCGACCTTCCTGGAGTCGGACTTCGTCCTCGGCATCGGCAACCGCTGGGCCAACCGCCACACCGGTTACAACATGGACGCCTACACCAAGGGCCGGAAGTTCGTCCACGTCGACATCGAGCCGACCCAGATCGGCAAGATCTTCGCCCCGGACTACGGCATCGCCTCCGACGCCAAGGTCGCCCTCGAGCTCTTCATCGAGATCGCGAAGGAGCTCAAGGCCGCGGGCAAGCTGCCGGACTTCACCGCCTGGGCCGAGTCCGCGCAGGAGCGCAAGGCCACCCTGCTGCGCCGCACCAACTTCGACAACATCCCGATCAAGCCGCAGCGCGTGTACGAGGAGATGAACAAGGCCTTCGGACCGGAGACGCGCTACGTCACCACCATCGGCCTCTCGCAGATCGCCGCGGCGCAGTTCCTGCACGTCTACAAGCCGCGCCACTGGATCAACTGCGGCCAGGCGGGCCCGCTCGGCTGGACCATCCCGGCCGCCATCGGTGCCGCCACCGCGGACCGCGACACCCCGATCGTCGCCCTCTCCGGCGACTACGACTTCCAGTTCATGATCGAGGAGCTGGCGGTCGCCGCCCAGCACAAGGTCCCCTACGTCCACGTTCTCGTGAACAACGCCTACCTGGGTCTGATCCGTCAGGCGCAGGGCAACCTGGGCATCAACTTCGAGGTGAACCTCGAGTTCGAGAACATCAACACCCCGGAGATCGGCGTCTACGGCGTCGACCACGTCAAGGTCGCCGAGGGCCTGGGCGTCAAGGCCATCCGCGTCACCGACCCGGACAAGCTGGGCGAGGCCTTCGAGGAGGCCAAGAAGCTCGCCGTCGAGCACCAGGTCCCGGTCGTCGTCGAGGCCATCCTGGAGCGCATCACCAACATCGCGATGAGCAAGACGGTCGACATGAGCGACGTCACCGAGTTCGAGGAGATCGCCACCGAGCCCGGCCACGCGCCGACCGCGATCAAGGCCCTCAAGGTCTGACGACCCGCACGGTCCGATCGGCCCGTAGAAGGTACGGCCCCCGCCCCGAGAGCACCGGAGCGGGGGCCGTCCCGCGTCAACCCTGCGCCCGGACCAGTGCCGCCCCGGCTTCCGTCCAGTCGTAGAGGACCGACCGTCCCGCCCTTCTCCGCCGCACCAGCCGGGCGTCGAGCAGCACCTTCAGATGCCGCCCCACCGACCCGAGCCCCTGCCCCGTCAGCTCCACCAACTGGCTGGTGGACATGGGGGATCCGAGTCGTACGAGCACCCCGGCCCGCGCGCTTCCGAGCAGCGCGGCAAGAGCCGAGGGGACGGCCGGGCCCGCCACGTCGGCCAGGGCTCCCGCACAGGGGTAGACGATCGCGAAGCGCTCCGTCCCCTGCCACGACACCCACCCCCGGCTCGGCGTCACCGGCACGAAGAACAGCCGGCCTCCGGCTACCGATCTCGGCGGATAATCACGGGTGTTGACCTGGAGCCTCCCGTCGCCGAGCCAGCGCGTCTTCCCCGGACTCAGCTCGTCGAGCGCCGCCGCCCACCCGCCCCGGGACAGCCGGTTCGTCCGCGCCAGCACATCGGCCTCCAGCACACGCCGACGGCGCGGCCAGGTCGGCAGGACCGTCTCCCGCCACACCCAGGCGAGCAACTCCGCCATCCGGTACGGCAGATCGGTCGCCGACGCCAGCGGCTCGGGGACCGGCCCACCCAGCGAGACCGCGAGGTCCGCCACCGCCGCCGCGGGCGGGGTCTCCCGGATCCGCGCCAGCTCCTCCTCGAAGCCCGGCTCGCCCTCGCCCAGCGGGGTGGGGGTCACGAAGTCCGCGTTCCACGCGGTCCCGAGCGCGGCCCGCACCAGCAGGGCGTCGAGCGGATCGGCCGCCAGCCGCGCCCGGTAGGCGGGCAACCGGTCCGCCAGCCACGCGCGCTCGCCCGGATGCGCGGGCTTCGGCAGGTCAAGGGTCTGCAGCGCGGCGATGGTCTCGGCCAGCGGGGACACCAGGAACCGGCTGCCCGCGAGCGCGTCCGCGTCGATCTGCCACCAGCCCATGTTTCGCCTCCCCGCGAAACAATAACGGCCCCCCTCCGCGCTCTCGGAGACTCCGGCCCATGCGTAGCTATCAGGAGCTGTTCCGTACACCGGAGTTCACCCCGCTCTTCCTCACGGCGGCCGTCCAGGTCGCGGCCCAGACGGTGGCGGGCCTTGGGCTCGCCACACTCGTCTTCCGCTCGACGGGCTCCCCGTTCCTCTCCGCCCTCGCCCTGTTCGGCCCCGCGCTCGCCCAGGTCCTCGGCGCGACGACGCTGCTGTCGGCCGCCGACCGGCTGCCGCCGCGCGCCGCCCTGGCCGGCATCGCGCTGGTCTTCGCCCTCGGCACGGCCGCCCAGGCCGTACCCGGTCTGCCGACGGGTGCGGTCTTCGCGATCCTCCTCGTCCTGGGCCTTGTCGGCTCCGTGGGCGGCGGGGTGCGCTACGGACTCCTCGGCGAGATCCTGGCCCGCGAGGGCTATCTGCTCGGCCGCTCGGTGATGAACATGGCCGTCGGCGTCTGTCAGATCGCCGGGTTCGCGACCGGCGGGGTGCTGGTGGCGACCCTGTCGCCGCGCGGGACGCTGCTGATCGGAGCCGCCCTGTACCTCGCCGCCGCGCTCCTCGCCCGCCTCGGCCTCTCCCGCCGCGAGCCACGCGCCTCCGGCCGGGCCTCGGCCGCGGAGACCTGGCGCACCAACGCGCTCCTGTGGTCCTCACGCCCGCGCCGGCACGTCTACCTCGCCCTCTGGGTCCCCAACGGGCTGATCGTCGGCTGCGAATCGCTCTTCGTCCCGTACGACCCCGGGAGTGCCGGGCTGCTCTTCGCCTGCGCCGCGCTCGGGATGCTGGCCGGGGACACCGTGGTCGGACGCTTCCTGCCACGGAGCCGGCGGGCTCGGCTCGGCCCGCCGCTCCAGATGCTGCTGGCAGCCCCGTACCTGCTCTTCGTGCTGGATCCGGGGCTGCCGCTCGCCCTGGTGGCGGTGACCGTGTCCGCCGTGGGCTACAGCGCGAGCCTGCTGTACCAGGAGCGGCTGATGGCCCTCGTGCCGGACGAGCTGAGCGGTCACGCCCTGGGCCTGCACTCCTCGGGAATGTTGGCGCTCCAGGGGCTCAGCGCCGCGCTGGCGGGCGCCGTCGCCCAGGTCACCTCGCCGGCGGTGGCGATGACGGCGCTCGCCGCCGCCTCACTGGCGGTGAGTGTCGCGCTGGTGCTCACCGGGGGCGTCGGGGAACGCGAAAGAGCGCGGAACCAGGGACCGTAAACCTGGTTCCGCGCTCTCGTTGTGCCCGCCCGACGGTGCGAGGCTGGCGCGACAGGACGTTCGCGCCGCCGGGCGGAGTCTTGGGGGGAGGTGGGGCGTTGGGACCGCGGCGGCGACGACGGGCTGCCCGGGGGTCCCTTCCTTCAGGTCAAGAAGGGGCCCGGTTCGCCCTTACCACCGCACTGGCTCGTGCACCGCCGCGGTCCTCACGCTGTCCGTTCCGCCGGCCACCCCTCATCCGGGCCGTCGGTCCGGACGGCGTACGGCAGTTGACCTCCCGTCAAGTGCCGTACGCGGTCTGGAAACTGCGTCGGAATCAGTCCTCGCGCAGGGCGCGGACCGCCTCCTCCACGCGCTTGCCGTAGTCCGCGTCGGCGGCGGCGAAGTGCGCGATGTTCTTCTCGATCACGTCCTCGCGGGAGACCTGGGAGAGGCCACCGGCGATGTTGGCGATCAGGCGCTTCTTCTCGTCCTCGGACATCAGGCGGTAGAGCTCACCGGCCTGGAAGAAGTCGTCGTCCTTGACGTGCTCCGGCGCCGCGTGGGTGCCGGTCCAGCCGTGGATCGCCAGCGGGGCGGAGAGCGCGGCGTCGGTCTGCGAGGGACCGGCGTACGAGTTGGGCTCGTAGTTCTTGTCCGTGCGCGAGCCGTTGCGGGTGGCCATGAAGCCGTCGCGGCCGTAGTTCTCGGCCACGGTCGCCTTCGGGGCGTTCACCGGCAGCTGGGTGTGGTTGACACCGAGGCGGTAGCGGTGGGCGTCCGCGTAGGCGAAGAGGCGGCCCTGGAGCATCTTGTCCGGCGAGGGACCGATGCCCGGGACGAAGTTGTTCGGGGAGAACGCGGCCTGCTCGACCTCGGCGAAGACGTTGTCCGGGTTGCGGTCGAGGACCAGACGGCCCACGCGCTGCAGCGGGTAGTCCGCGTGCGGCCACACCTTGGTGAGGTCGAACGGGTTGAAGCGGTAGTCCGCGGCCTCGGCGGCCGGCATGACCTGGACGTACAGGGTCCACGAGGGGTTCACACCGCGCTCGATGGCCTGCAGCAGGTCGGTCTGGTGCGAGTTCGCGTCCTTGCCGACGAGCTCGGCGGCCTGGTCGGCGGAGAGGCTGCGGATGCCCTGGTTCGTCTTGAAGTGGTACTTGACGAAGAAGGCCTCGCCCGCCTCGTTGGTCCACTGGTAGGTGTGGGAGCCGTAGCCGTTCATGTGACGGTACGAGGCCGGGATGCCGCGGTCGCCCATGAGCCAGGTGATCTGGTGGGTGGCCTCGGGGGCGTGCGCCCAGAAGTCCCAGACGTTGTCCGGCTCCTGCTTGCCCGTGAAGGGGTCGCGCTTCTGGGAGTGGATGAAGTCGGGGAACTTGATCGGGTCCTTGATGAAGAACACCGGGGTGTTGTTGCCGACGAGGTCGTAGTTGCCCTCTTCGGTGTAGAACTTCAGCGCGAAGCCGCGCGGGTCACGGACGGCGTCCGCGCCACCGAGCGAGTCGGCCACGGTGGAGAAGCGGAGGAACGTCTCGGTGCGCTTGCCGACCTCGGAGAGGAAGGCGGCCTTGGTGAAGCCGGTGACGTCGTCGGTCACCTCGAAGTAGCCGTACGCGCCGGAGCCACGGGCGTGCACGACACGCTCCGGGATCCGCTCACGGTTGAAGCGCGCGAGCTTCTCCAGCAGGTGCTGGTCCTGGAGGAGGATGGGGCCACCGACGCCGGCGGTGGCGGAGTTCTGGTTGTCGGCGACGGGGGCGCCGGACTCGGTCGTAAGCACGCGCTTCGACATCGTGACCTTCCGTACGGGAGCTGCACTGCTGGAGTGCTCAGGAGCGTAAATTCGCCCTGAACGCGACGTCAACAGTTTGTTGAAAATGAAGTGTGGTGTTCCGGACGGCGACGGCGCCTGGGCGCGACAGGACAGGTGTCAGCGCCGCCGCCGTCCGGAAATCTGGGCCCCGCGCCACCGCGGGGCAGGGGGTCAGACCTGCTGGCCGGAGAGACGCTCGACGGCGCGCAGCAGGGCCGAGTGGTCCAGGCCGCCGTCGCCCTGCGCACGCAGGGAGGCGACGAGCTGGGCGACGACGGCACCGACCGGAAGGGCCGCGCCGACGTTGCGGGCGGCGTCGGTGACGATGCCCATGTCCTTGTGGTGCAGGTCGATCCGGAAGCCGGGCTTGAAGTCCCGGTTCAGGAAGTTGTCCTTCTTGCGGGTCAGGACCGTGGAGCCGGCCAGACCGCCGTTGAGGACGTCCAGGGCGGCCTGGAGGTTCACGCCGGACTTCTCCAGGAAGACCACGGCCTCGGCGCACGCCTGGATGTTGACGGCGACGATGAGCTGGTTGGCGGCCTTCACCGTCTGACCGGAGCCGTGCGGGCCGCACAGGACGATGGTCTTGCCGAGGGCCTCGAGGATCGGCAGGGCCTGGTCGAAGTCGGCCTGCTCGCCACCCACCATGATCGACAGGACGGCCTCGATGGCGCCGGCCTCGCCGCCGGACACCGGGGCGTCCAGGACGCGGATGCCCTTCTCGGCGGCGTTCTTCGCCAGGTCGACGGAGGTCTGCGGGGTGATCGACGACATGTCGACGATCAGGGCGCCCTGCTTGGCGTTCTCCAGGATGCCCTCGGGGCCGTAGGAGATGGCCTCGACCTGCGGGGAGGCGGGCACCATCGTGATGATGACGTCGGCGTCCTTGACGGCCTCGGCGATCGACGCGGCGGCGGTGCCGCCGGCCGCGGTGAGGCGGTCCAGCTTGTCCTGCTCCAGGGTGAAGCCGGTGACGGAGTAGCCCGCCTTGATCAGGTTCTCGGACATGGGGGAGCCCATGATGCCGAGGCCGATCCACGCGATCTTGGGGAGGTTGCTCATGAGGGTGCCTCTCGAAAAACTGGTCGTACGGGAAGAAGTCAGCGGGCCGCGCGGGCCTCGGCCGGGAGCCACTCGAAGGACGCGGCGGCGTCGGCGGCCTTGTACTCCAGGCCGACCCAGCCGTCGTAACCGGCCTTCTTGAGCTCGTCCAGGAGCTGCTCCAGCGGGAGCTCGCCCGTGCCCGGCGCGCCACGGCCCGGGTTGTCGGCGATCTGGACGTGACCGGTCTTGTCGGCGTACTGCGCGATGACCTGGCTGACGTCCTCGCCGTTCATCGACAGGTGGTAGATGTCGAGGAGGAACTTGGCGTTGCCGAGCCCGGTGGCCGCGTTGACCTTGTCGACGACCTCGATCGCGGAGGGGGCGCTCACCAGCGGGTAGAGCGGCGACTCCGGCTTGTTCAGGGTCTCGATCAGCAGGATCGCACCGATCCGGTCGGCCGCGCGGGCCGCCAGGACCAGGTTCTCCAGGGCGAGGGCGTCCTGGATCTGCGGGTCGACGCCCTCCACGCGGTTGCCGTAGAGCGCGTTGAGCGCCTTGCAGCCGACCGAGGCGGCGAAGTCGGCCGCCACCTCGATGTTGGCGCGGAAGCGGTCCGACTCCTCACCGGGCACGGAGAGGGCGCCGCGGTCGGGGCCGGGCAGCTGCCCTGCGTAGAAGTTCAGGCCCACCAGCTGGGTGCCGGCGTCGTCCAGAGCCTTCTTGAGCGCGTCGAGCTCGCTCTGGTCGGGGGTGGCGGTGTCGATCCAGGGCCACCACAGCTCGACCGCGGTGAAGCCCGCCGCGGCTGCGGCCGCGGGGCGCTCCGGGAGCGGGAGTTCCGTGAAGAGGATCGACAGGTTCACATCGAAGCGCTGGTCCGTGTATCCCATGAGGGGCGGCGCTCCTTCCGTATTGCGGAAGTAAGTTTCTGTCTGACGGAATGTTGCAAGTGGAGCGGCTGACTTGTCAAGAGGGTCCGGCAGCTCAGGGCTGCCGTCGGTCGACTCCCGGCCAGTAGCGTGGGGGGCATGGTGCGTTTGAAAGTGGAGTTCACGACCGAGCCGTTCGACCTGGACGAGGCGCCGGCGCACGCGGTCGTGGCCCGTGAGGTCATCCAGGCGGCCCAGCTGGACGCGGTGGATGTCGGTCCGTTCGGAAACACTGCGGAGGGGGAGGCCGACGCGGTGCTGACGGCCGTGGACGCGCTGCTCCGCACGTCCCTGGCGGCGGGCGCGACCCGCGTCTCCCTCCAGGTCAATGTGATCGGGGAGGAGTCATGACCGAGCACCCCCTGATCGCCGCGGTGAAGCCGCTGGTCGACGCGATGGGCGCGGAGATACTCGGCCCCGAGCAGGCCGAGCCCGACGACGTGGTGCTCGCCTGGGAGGGGGAGGACGTCCTCGCGGTACGTCTGCCGCAGCTCTCGGACTCGCTGGATCACATTCTGGCCGCGATGGAACGCAGGCACGGGATGCCGCTCGCCGAGCTGGACCGCAAGGCGAAGCAGGAGGTGGTCCGGATGCTCGAGGCACGCGGTGCCTTCTCCGTACGTCATGGAGTGGAGACGGTGGCGGGCGCGCTGGGCGTCAGCCGCTTCACCGTGTACAACTATTTGAACAGGGAAAACGCCGCCAAGAACGGCTAGTTGATCATGTGTTGCCACAGGCCGTCGTCCGGATGTCGGGACGACGGCTTTTGTGTGGCCGAGTTTTCAACAAAGTGTTGACGTGGTGTTGCGGAGGGCGTTAGCTATCCGCAGCCCGTCCGACGCACAGCGAAAAACAGCCACGGAGGCTTCCCGTGACTTCAGGTACGACACCGGGCCTCACCCGGTTCAACACCTCGGCGGACAGCGACGCCGTCGCCGCCCTGCACGAGGTGTGCTCCAGCTCGGCGTGGGGGAGCAAGATTCTCGCCCAGCGCCCGTACACCACCGCCGAAGCCCTCTTCCTCGCCAGTGACGCCGCCATGGCCGAGCTGACCGCCGAGGATCTGGCCGAGGCGATGGCGGGCCACCCGCCGATCGGTCGTCCGAAGGCAGGGGACCCGACCTCTTCCCGCGAGCAGAGCGGGATGGCCGGCGCCTCCGAGGAGCTCAAGGCCGAGATGCTCGAACTCAACCTGGCCTACCAGGACAAGTTCGGTCATGTCTTCCTGATCTGCGCCACCGGCAAGACCGGCGAGCAGATGCGCGACGCGGTCCGCGAGCGGATCGACCACACGCCCGAGCAGGAGCGGGAGATCGTCCGCACCGAACTGGGCAAGATCAACCGCATCCGGTTGACCCGTCTCGTAGAGAACGAGGAAGAAAGCGCATGAGCACCGACACCACCGCCTCGGTGTCCACCCACATCCTGGACACCAGCATCGGCCGCCCCGCCGAGGGCGTGGCCATCACGCTCGCGGCCCGCAGCGGCTTCGACGCGCAGTGGGTCACGCTCGGTGGCTCCGCCACCGACGCGGACGGGCGCTGCAAGGACCTGCCGGCTCTGCCGGAGGGCACCACCCACGTACGTCTCGACTTCGAGACCGAGGCGTACTTCTACAAGAAGCAAGCCGAGGCGCAGCAGGACGCCCCCCGCGTAAGGGACAGCGGTGCGTTCTTCCCGGAGGTGGCGATCACGTTCGCCGTCAAGCCGGGCGAGCACTACCACGTACCGCTGCTGCTCAACCCGTTCGGCTACTCCGTTTACCGAGGGAGCTAGCAGACATGCCCACGATTCTCGGCCAGAACCAGTACGGCAAAGCAGAGAACCGCGTCGTCAAGATCACGCGGGACGGCGACACCCACCACATCAAGGACCTGAACGTCTCCGTCGCCCTCTCCGGCGACCTCGACGACGTCCACCTCTCGGGCTCCAACGCCCACTGCCTGCCCACCGACACGACCAAGAACACCGTGTACGCCTTCGCCAAGGAGTACGGGATCGAGTCGGCCGAGCAGTTCGGCATCCACCTCGCGCGTCACTTCGTGACCAGCCAGGAGCCGATCCACCGGGCCCGGATCCGGATCGAGGAGTACGCCTGGGAGCGCATCGCGACCTCGGACGCCAACTCCAAGTTCATCGGCTCCGACGAGGTGAACCACTCCTTCGCCCGCAAGGGCCAGGAGACCCGCGTCACCCAGATCACGTACGACGGTGAGAAGTGGGAGGTCATCTCCGGCCTCAAGGACCTCATCGTCATGAACTCCACCAACTCGGAGTTCTGGGGCTACATCAAGGACAAGTACACGACCCTGCAGGAGGCGTACGACCGCATCCTGGCCACGCAGGTGTCGGGTCGCTGGCGCTTCAACTGGACCGACGACGACCAGCGCATGCCCAACTGGGAGAAGTCGTACGCCGAGACGAAGAAGCACATGCTGCAGGCCTTCGCCGAGACGTACTCCCTCTCGCTGCAGCAGACGCTGTACCAGATGGCCTCGCGCATCATCAACCACCGTTCGGAGATCGACGAGGTCCGCTTCTCGCTCCCGAACAAGCACCACTTCCTGGTGGACCTGGAGCCCTTCGGGCTCAAGAACGACAACGAGGTCTACTACGCCGCCGACCGCATGTACGGCCTCATCGAGGCCACGGTGCTGCGTGACGGAGCCACGGCGCAGATCCCGGTCGACATGACCAACCTCTAAGCGGCACCTCGTGGCCGCCCCCGCCCGCCCGCAGTCGGGCGGGGGCAGCCACCACCGGAGGGACCTACCCATGGCACAGCCCGTAACGGGGCCGGCATCCGCAGAAGGCCCGTGTTCCACCTCACCGGACGACGTGCAGACCGACGTCCACCCGGTGGACGAGAAGCTCCCCGCCTCGCGACTCGTTCCCGCCGCGCTCCAGCACATCGCCGCCATGTACGCGGGCGTCGTCACCCCGCCGCTGATCATCGGCCAGGCGGTCGGCCTGGATGCCGCGGGAATGACCCGGCTCATCGCCGCGAGCCTCCTCGTCGCCGGCTGCGCCACCATCCTCCAGACCGTCGGGGCCGGCCGCTTCGCCGGAAACCGGCTGCCGTTCGTCAACGCCGCCTCGTCGGCCGGCATCGCACCGATGCTCGCGATCGCCGAGACCAGCGCCCCCGGTCACCAACTCCCCGCCATCTACGGCGCGGTGATGGTCGCCGGAGTGTTCTGCCTCGCCGTCGGACCGTTCTTCGGCCGACTGCTCCGCTTCTTCCCGCCGCTCGTCACCGGCGTCGTGATCACCCTCATCGGTGTGACCCTGATGCCCGTGCCGGTGAGCTGGGCCCAGGGCGGAAACAAGGAAGCCGCCGACTTCGGCGCCATGAAGTACCTGGCCCTCGCCGCCTTCACGCTCGTCGTGATCCTGCTCCTCCAGCGCTTCGCCAAGGGCTTCGTCAAGCAGGTCGCCCTGCTGCTCGGCCTGTGCATCGGAACACTCGCCGCGATCCCCTTCGGGATGGCCGACTTCACCGCCCTGCGCGAGGCACCCGTCGCCGCCCTGCCCGGACCCTTCGCCTTCGGCGCGCCGGAGTTCCAGCCCGCCGCGATCCTCTCCCTGTGCATCGTGATGCTCGTCCTCATGACGGAGTCCAGCGCCGGGATGCTCGCCCTCGGCGAGATCTGCGAGCGCAGGAGCGACGGCCGTACGATCACCCGCGGTCTGCGGACCGACGGCATCGCCACCCTGATCGGCCCCGTCTTCGGCGGCTTCCCGACCTCGGCCTTCGCCCAGAACGTCGGCGTGGTCTCGCTGACCCGGGTCCGCTCCCGATACGTCGTCGCCGTCGCCGGTGGCGCCCTGCTCGTCCTCGGTGCCTTCCCGGTCCTCGGCGCGGTCGTGTCGATGGTCCCCATGCCGGTCCTCGGGGGTGCCGGCATCGTCCTCTTCGGCTCGATCGCCGTCTCCGGAATCCGTACCCTGTCGGAAGCCGGACTCGACGACAGCTCCAACATCATCCTGGTGGCCGTCGCACTCGGAGCGGGCATCATCCCGCTCGCCGCTCCCACCTTCTACGCCGACTTCCCGGCCTGGGCGCAGACCGTGCTCGGCTCCGGCATCAGCGCCGGAGCGCTCGTCGCGGTCATGCTCAATCTTTTCTTCCACCATCTCGGCACCCGGAGCCGTCACACGGCTCCGGCACTCAAATCCTCCTAGGGTCCTGCCGTGCCCACACCACCCCCGAGGAATGAAGGAAGCACCGCCATGGCAGCACCTTCGACTGTCGAGCGCATCGTCATCGAGAACTGTGCGATCGCGACCGTAGACGCCAACGACACCGAGTACGCCACCGGCCACCTCGTCGTCGCCGGCAACAAGATCGAGTCCATCGGCGCCGGCAAGGCTCCCGAGGGCCTGGAGAACGTGGTCCGCCGGATCGACGCCACCGGTCATCTGGTGACGCCCGGTCTGATCAACACCCACCACCACTTCTACCAGTGGATCACCCGGGGCCTGGCCACCGACCACAACCTGTTCAACTGGCTGGTCGCGCTCTACCCGACCTGGTCCCGCATCGACGAGTCGATGGCCCGCGTCGCCGCGCAGGGCTCGCTCGCGATGATGGCCCGCGGTGGTGTCACCACCGCCATGGACCACCACTACGTCTACCCGCAGGGTTCCGGCGACCTGTCCGGCGCCATCATCGGCGCCGCCAAGGACATGGGTGTCCGCTTCACCCTCGCCCGCGGTTCCATGGACCGCAGCGAGAAGGACGGCGGCCTGCCGCCGGACTTCGCCGTCGAGACGACCGAGGGTGCGCTCATCGCCACCGAGGAGACCGTCAGGAAGTACCACGACGCCTCCTTCGACGCGATGACCCAGGTCGCGGTCGCCCCCTGTTCCCCGTTCTCCATCTCCACCGACCTGCTGCGGGAGGGCGCCGCGCTGGGCCGCCGTCTCGGCGTGCGGATGCACACGCACGGCTCGGAGACCGTGGAGGAGGAGAAGTTCTGCCACGAGCTCTTCGGCATGGGCCCGACGGACTACTTCGAGTCCACCGGCTTCCTCGGCGAGGACGTGTGGATGGCGCACTGCGTCCACATGAACGACTCCGACATCGAGGCCTTCGCCCGTACGAAGACCGGTGTCGCCCACTGTCCGTCCTCCAACGCGCGGCTGGCCGCCGGTATCGCCCGCGTCCCGGACATGCTGAAGGCGGGCGTCCCCGTCGGCCTCGGCGTCGACGGCACCGCCTCCAACGAGTCGGGCGAGCTCCACACCGAGCTGCGCAACGCGCTCCTCATCAACCGCCTCGGCGTCCACCGCGAGGCCGCGCTCAACGCCCGCCAGGCCCTGCGCCTCGGTACGTACGGTGGCGCCCAGGTCCTCGGCCGCGCCGACAACATCGGTTCTCTGGAGCCCGGCAAGCTCGCCGACTTCGTGCTCTGGAAGATCGACGGCATCGGCCACTCCTCGATCGCCGACCCGGTCACCGCGATCGTGTTCGGCGCCGCTGCCCCGGTGACGGCCTCGTTCGTCAACGGCAAGCAGATCGTCGAGAACAACCGACTGCTGTTCGCGGACGAAGAGGCGATCGCCCGCGACGCCCGCGCGGAGGCGCAGCGCCTGGCCCGTATCACGGCCCAGGGCTGACCCTCCCCAAGGAGTCCGACCGAGGGGGACGGCCCTCGGTCGGTCGCCACGGACCCGAGCGGGGCCCGTGGCCGGCCGGACGGGGGGTGCCCGTACGTAAAGAGGTACGGCACCCCCCGGACGGTCGACGTGTCCAGCCCTCCCCGGACACGCCACGCACGGCACCCCTGGCTGCGCGATCCGTCGACCCGTAGAAGAACCACCCCTGCAATGCCTCCGAAGTGCCCCGAAGCCCCCCACCCTCATGAGCCGCACATCTTGAGGCGCGCACAATCGCACTACTTTGCACCACCTCCATGACACCCACGTCTCCGCCGACGTGTTACCCGACCGGAGGAACCGCCGTGGCAACCACGCCCAGGTTTCGCAATGATGCACAGGATGAAAGCGCCGCCGACACCGAAGACCAGAAGCATCCGGTCGACGAGACTCTGCCGCCTCTGAAGATGATGACCAGCGGTCTGCAGCACGTGGCCGCCATGTACGCGGGTGTGGTCGCCCCGCCCCTGATCGTCGGCGCGGCCGTCGGACTCTCCGGCACCGAGCTGACCTTCCTCACCGGAGCCAGCCTCTTCACCGCCGGACTCGCCACCTTCCTCCAGACGCTCGGCATCTGGAAGATCGGCGCCCGGCTGCCGTTCGTCAACGGCGTCACCTTCGCCGGCGTCGCGCCCATGCTCGCGATCGTCGACACCACCGACAACAAGGCCGACGCGCTGCCGATCATCTTCGGCGCGATCATCGTCGCGGGCCTCCTCGGCTTCATAGCCGCCCCGTACTTCTCCAAGCTCGTCCGCTTCTTCCCGCCGGTGGTCACCGGCACCGTGATCACCCTCATCGGCATCTCACTGCTGCCGGTCGCCTTCGGCTGGGCCCAGGGCCCCAATCCGACGGCGAAGGACTACGGGTCGACGACCTACCTCACCCTCGCGGCGATCACGCTCGTGGTGGTGCTGGTGTTGCGCCGCTTCACCCGGGGCTTCCTGAAGCAGATCGCCGTCCTGGTCGGTCTCGTCATCGGCACGCTCATCGCGATCCCGTTCGGCGTCACGGACTTCAGCCCGGTGGCCGAGGCGTCCGTGATCGGCTTCCCGACGCCGTTCCACTTCGGTGCCCCGCAGTTCGCGCTCGCCGCCATCATCTCCATGATCGTGGTCATGCTCGTCTCGATGACCGAGTCGACGGCCGACATGCTCGCCCTCGGCGAGATCGTCGACCGGCCGGCCGACGAGAAGACCATCGCGGCCGGACTGCGCGCCGACACCCTCGGCTCGGCCCTCAGCCCGCTCTTCAACGGCTTCATGTGCAGCGCCTTCGCCCAGAACATCGGTCTTGTCGCCATGACGAAGATCCGCAGCCGGTTCGTGGTGGCCTGCGGTGGTGGCTTCCTGGTCCTGATGGGTCTGTCGCCGGTCGCCGCCTCGCTGATCTCGGTCGTGCCGCGGCCGGTGCTCGGCGGCGCGGGTGTGGTCCTCTTCGGCTCGGTCGCCGCGAGCGGTATCCAGACCCTCGTCAAGGCCGGTCTGGAGAAGGACAACAACGTGCTGATCGTGGCGGTCTCGCTGGCCGTCGGCATCATCCCGATCACGGCGCCGGGGTTCTACCACGCCTTCCCGGAGACCGCGAAGATCATCCTGGACTCGGGCATCTCGACCGGCTGCGTCGCGGCGGTCCTGCTGAACCTGATCTTCAACCACCTGGGCAAGCGCGGGGACGAGGACACGGTCACCGCGCCCATGGAGCCGGGCGAGGAGATCTCCGAGACCCGCGGGGCCAAGGCGGCGCACGTCCACTGAGCGCGCCCCTTCCGCTTCCCGAGCCGGTCCCCGCGTACGACGCGGGGGCCGGCCGCGCGCGTACGGTCGTGCTGATCAACCCGAACACCTCCCGCGCCACGACGGCGATGATGACGGCGATCGCGGCCCGGACGCTGGGCTCCGTGGAGGACATGGCGGCACGAGGTGGGGCAGGAAGGGGTCTGACAGTACGAGGTCTGACGGTACGGGGCGTGACGGTACGGCAGGGGCCGTCGATGCTGCTCGACGAGGAGGCTCTGCGGGGCGCCGTGCCCGAGGTGGTCGCGGCCGGGCGGCGCGCTGTGGCTGCCGGGAACTGCGCGGCGCTGCTCGTGGGGGCCTTCGGTGACCCGGGGGTGGAGGAGCTGCGGGCCTTCGCGGACGTCCCGGTCGTGGGCCTCGCGGAAGCGGCCTGCGCGGAGGCGGCGGCCGGGGGTGTGCGGTTCGGTGTGGCGACGACGACGCCGGGCCTGGTCGACGCGATCGGCCGACGGATCGAGGCGCTCGGCCTCGCGGGCCGTTTCACGGGTGTCCGGCTGACAGCGGCCGGCGATCCGCGCCGCCTCGCGGGGGAACCCGAGGCGATGCGGGAGGAGTTGGCGGACGCGGTGCGGGCCTGTGTCGTACGGGACGGGGCGCGGGCGGTCGTCATCGGCGGGGGACCGCTGGCCGAGGCGGCCGACGTGCTGCGGGAGCGCTTCGAGATCCCGGTCGTCGCTCCCGTACCGGCCGCGTGCCGCCGGATCGCGCGAGAACTCGCGGCGAGCGATCCGGCGGGTGGTCAGGCGGACGATCCGGAGGCCGGGGCGGGCCGTCCGTGAGGCACCGGCGAGCGTCAGGCTCTTCGGCCCGGCCCTCCTCGGTCGGTCACCGGCGCCCGCCGAACTCCCAGTCGTGCACCTCGATGGCGGCGTACCGGTCCTGGGTCAGCACGGCGCGTGCCGTGTCCGGGTCGGTCGCCCGGACCAACGCCGCCGTGCCCAGCCAGGTGACACCGTCGTCGGAGAGCAGCGGCCCGTAGGCGATCAGCTCGTCCCGGTCGGCCGGCACCTCGAGGTCGGCGGCGGGCCCCGTGCCGAAGCCGAGCACCAGATACCGGTTGCCCTCGGTCCGTCCGCCCGGGAAGTCCCACATGGTGCGCCCCAGGGCGTTGTGCCACCGTCGCAGCAGCACGTCCCGGTACACGCCGGCCTGGTAGTTCGGCTCGTCGAAGGCGAACGCGCGGGCAGCGGCGGGGTCCGGCAGGTCGACGATGTGCACGCTGCCGCTGGGAGTGTCGCCGGTGAAGGTCGGGCCCCGGGCGATCATCTCCTTGGCGTACTGGTCCATGTAGGACCAGTGCGCCTCCAGCAGCTCGCCGCGCAGCGCTGCGGAGTCGGGCCGGTCACGGTGGTAGCAGAGGAACTCCATGCCCGTAGCTTCCCGTCGAGGAGGTGAACCAGGTCGAGTGGGTTTCCCTGCGATCTCTCACACGATGTCGTGCCGATCCACGGTGTCGTTCCGGCCCAGTTCGAGCGACAGGTGCCCGGACAGGGCCCGGAGGAAGCCGGGCGCGTCGAAGATCGCGCCGGCGGATGCGACACCGACCGTCCTGGTCCGCCCCGTGAGGACCTGGTGGACCGCTTCCACCGCGAGCGGAGCGGTGATGGCGTAGATGTCCTGGCCGGCGGCCACAGCGCGCCGTTCCGCGTCGCCGGAGCGGACGACGACATCGACGAGGAAGGTCTGGTCGGACCGTCCGTTCTCGTCGACCGCGGTCGGCGTCGGTGCGTCCGGAGCGACCACGTCCCTGGCCGCCTCGACCGTCATGTAGGTGCGCACCTCGGGGATGGCCAGGTGACTGGGGACGGTGACGACGTCGGCCATGGTGAACTCCCCGAGCACGGCACGGGTTCCCATCGGTTCGGGAAACTCCCACTTCAGGCTCGGCAGGGCGTCGTCCCGGTACTCCAGCCGCCCGTTGCTGTAGCGGACGCGCCGGCCGTCCCTGCGCTGCCGTGAGACCGCGCCCGCGTTCCGGGTCCCCGCCGTGGGGTGCCAACTGTTCAGTCCGTACGCGATGTGCGCCTCGTCGGCCGACGTCCAATCGCCCATCGCCGCGGTGACCAGCAGGTCGCCGAGGCCGCCGAAGAAGGCCATGGCGGGGATCACCACCGTGCCCGCGGCGCGGGCACGATCGGCGAACTGCATGAACGTGTCGAGGTTGGCCTCGATCTCGGCCGCCACGTCCACGTACGGGATCCCGGCGCGCAGCGCGGCCTCGATCACCGGGGCGGCCGTCGAGGCGAAGGGCCCCGCGCAGTTGATCACGGCGGCCGCGCCGGCCAGCGCGCGGTCGAGCGCGGGCGGGTCGTCGACCGCGGCCGGCCGGACATCGAGCCCTGGACGGTCTGCCGCGAGGGCCCGCAGCTTCTCGGCGTCGCGTCCGGACAGCACCGGTACGAAGCCTCGATTCAGCAACTCCGTCACCACGAAGCGCCCGGTGTGCCCGTAGGCGCCGAACACCACGACTGCCTGACCCGATTCCATGTGAATTCTCCTGCCGTCCTTGATTGTTCAACTGTGAACATTCTGTTCCTGGCGGTTGATGGACGCGAGTGTCTGGAACGCCATGGCCCGTACACTTTCGGACATGGGTACTGTCGCGCTGGCCGTCACCGACGGCATGCTGCACTTCGAACTCTCCGTGGCGTACGAGGTGTTCGGCGCCGAACCGTCCGGCGTGGCCGGACCTCTGTACAGCGTGAGTGTCTGCGGGCCGGGCCCCGTCCGGTTCGGCAGGTTCCAGCTGGAGCCGGACCGGGGGCTCGACCAACTCCCGTACGCCGACATGGTGATCGTGCCCGGCTGGGCCGATGTCGACCAGGACCCGCCCGCCGACCTGGTCGACGCGGTGCGCGCGGCCCACGACGCGGGTGCGCGGGTGGCCTCGCTGTGCACGGGCGCGTTCGTGCTGGCCGCGGCCGGCCTGCTGGACGGCCGGCGCGCGACCACGCACTGGGCGCACACGCGGGTCCTGGCCGCCCGCCACCCCCGGGTGGAGGTCGATCCGGACGTGCTCTACGTGGACAACGGCAGTGTCCTCACTTCCGCCGGCAAGGCCGCCGCGATGGATCTGTGCCTGCATCTGGTCCGCCTGGACCATGGCTCGGCGGTCGCCAACACGGTCGCCCGCAGCCTGGTCGTGCCCCCGCACCGGGCGGGCGGCCAGGCCCAGTTCGTCACCGCTCCGATACCGGCCCAGGACGACCACCCGCTCGCCGAACTGCTCCCCTGGGTGATCGAACGGCTCCACCACCCGCTGACCGTGGAGGACCTGGCCCGCCGGGCGAACATGAGCTCCCGCAACCTGGGCCGCCACTTCCGGTCGGTGACCGGCACCACCCCCCTGCAATGGCTGCTGACCCAGCGGATCCGGCGCGCCCAGGAGTTGCTGGAGATGACCGGCGACAGTGTCGACGCCATCGCCACCGCCACCGGCATGGGTACGGCCACGACTCTGCGCCGGCACTTCAACCGCACCATCGGCGTGCCCCCGGACACCTACCGCCGCACCTTCCGCAGCTCGCGGTCCGCCACTCGGTGACGGTTGCCCGCAGAGGAGTTGGGGACACCCGGGTCGTTCACCGCTCCGCCCCGATCCGCCGACGGCACTCCCACGCGAGCGCCGGATAGGCGGCGGCGATCGCCTCGTACAGCCGCCTGCGCAGCAGCCGTTCGGCCTCGGCCCGGCCCGTCGATCCGTACAGGCCGTCGAGCAGCGTCTCGTACCGCGACAGGGCGTGCCACAGGTAGTTCACCTGCCAGCGCACCAGCGCCCCGGCCGCGACTCCTCCCGGGCTGCGGGCCCCGAGCAGATGGCGGTGGCGGACGGCCCGGCGCTCCAACTCGGCAGCCGGCAGCCGCGGCACCTCGATCGGCTCCGCCCGGATCGCGGCGAGCACCGCCTGTCGCCGGGCCTCGGCCCCCGCCTCCGCCGCCGAGGAGCGTCGCCCCGAGGCGGCCGCGCACTGCGTGAACTCGGGCGTCCGCTCCACCGCCTCCACCCGCGCCACGCGGTACAGCCGCACGGGCGCGATCGACCAGCGCCGCGGATCCCGGCCCTGCACATCGGGCGCGCCCAGCAGATCGCGCACCATCGCGTCGGTCCAGCCGCGCGCACGCAGTCCGGCGAGCGTCACATACGTCATACGGTCCGTCATGATTCCCCCTGGATTCGGTCACGGAGAGTGACGGATCCAGTGAAACGCACCCCACTGACAGTCGCCCCCTTGCCCAGCCGCCGGACGCGTGCCATACAGGTCTGGACCATTCCGACGGACGGAGGCATTCCTGTGCAACGCCCGCTCGCCGCAAGCGTGTTGACCGTCGCCGCCCTCTCCCTCGCGGCCTGCTCCGGCGGCCCTGAGAAGGACACCCGCAGCCCCACCACCCCCACCGGAGTCACCGCGTCCGCCGGCAGCGCGAGCACCGTCCACGTCATGTGGAGCGCGGCCGCCGACGACCGCGCCGTCACCGGCTACGAGGTCTACCAGCAGGGCCGCAAGGTGAAGGACCTCCCCGCCACGACGCTCATGACCGACATCGTGAACCTCGCGCCCGCCACCCCGTACACCTTCACCGTCCGCTCCCGCGATGCCGCCGGAAACCGCTCCGCGCCCAGCGCGCCCGTCCCCGCCACCACCCTCGCCGCGACCGCCCAGGACCGCACGCCTCCCACGACCCCGACAGCCCTGCGCGGCACCCCCGACGGAAGCCACGCGGCCACCCTGACCTGGACACCGGCCCGCGACGACACCAGGATCACCGCCTACGACATCTACCAGGCCGACGCCCGCGTCCACACCGTCCCCGGCGCGGCGACCACCGCCCGCATCACCGGCCTGCGCCCCGGCACGGTCTACTCCTTCACCGTCCGCGCCCGGGACGCCGCCGAGAACTCCTCCCCGGACAGCAACCCCGCCGACCTCACCACCACCCCGGCCCCCGGCGCCGCCGCCAACACCGCCCCCACGAACCTCAAGGCGACCGCCACGAAGGGTCACATCACCCTGACCTGGACCCCGCCCAGCACCGGAGCCCCGGTCAAGGAGCACCAGCTCTATCTGAACGAATCCTTCGCCACGACCATCATCTGGGGCACCGACCCCCCACCCGCCCGGGCCACCTACACCTTCACGGTCCCCACCACCCCCGGCACCCGCTACACCCTCAAACTCCGCGCCCGCCTCCCCGACGGCACCTGGGGTGACTTCTCCGCCCAGCGGACCGTTGTCATATGACAGCGCGCCCGTCCACCTCGGCGTACGGAGCACGCCGGAACTACCCTGGGAAAGGTGGCAGGGACCGTGCTCACCAATACCGGGCTCGACGCGTTCCTCGACGGAACCCCGGAGCCCCGTGACCCTTCGTTCGCCCGCGCCGCCGATGCCGTGCTCGGCCTGCTGGCTCTGCGCGGGGCCGATCGCAGGAGCGGGTTGCCCGAGCCGACCGTCGACCTCGTGCGGCATGTGCTGGTCGAGGACGTGCCGGCCTTCGTGTACGCGACGCCCGAGGAGCTGCCGTTCTACCCCGCCGTGCTCGTGGCGCTCACCGAGCGCGTCCGGGAGGCCGGGCGGCTCAACGGGAAGCGGCAGGCGCGGATCGTGGCCGCGATCGAGGAGACCGTGCCCGACTTCGAGCGGGCGATGAAGGATCCCGCCAACCTCACCTGGCAGCGCTGGTACGCCTCGCTGCTGCGGGCCGACGGAGCCGACCCGGGTGACCCCGCCGCCGTCCGCGCCTGGCTCGCCGCCCACGACGGCGTGACCCCGCCGGACGGGCTGCGCAGGGCCGACCTCATGAACAGAAGCGAACTCGCCGACATGCTCCTCGCCGAGGCCCTCACCGGTGCGTACGTACGGGAGGCGGCAGCGCCCTCGCCCGCCGGACCGCTGCTGTCCGACGGGGACGTCTCGCACGGGGTGGGGCGGGTGGCCGGCCGCCTGGTCGACCGCTGGACCGCCGAGGGTCTCGCCGGCGCGCTCGCGGGGCCGTACGCCCATCTCGCCCCCGGCCCGGACGCCTTCCCGCATCTCGTCCTCGCCGACACCCTCCTCGACGAGCACCTGAACTACTACGAGGACTCCTCCGTCCCCCTGCCGCCCCCGCCCGTCGAGGCCCACGACCCCCAGCGGTCCGTCGAGGCCGGCGCCGACCTGCTCGCCGCGGCCGTCGAGGAGATGAAGAGCGAGACGGCCGGTCTGTACGACGGCGAGGCCGCGCATCTGCTGTACGCGCTCTACCAGCGGGGCTCCAGCGCCGAATCGGTCGCCCGCCGGGCCGCCGAGTTCGAGGACTGGCCGGTCGACCCCCGACTGGAGGACGCGCCCGTACTGGTACCGGCGAAGGCCCATGACGCCTATGTGGTCCCGCTCCCCGAGGACCTGTCCCGGCTCCTCGGAACGCCCGTCACGGCCGACGACCGGGCCCGCCTCGAACCGGCAGCCAGAGCCATGGCCGACACCGTCGACCGGCTGGCCGGGACCGGCATGGTCTTCCGTACCGGCGACGCCTTCGGCCTCACCCCGTGGGGTGTCGAGGTCCTGCACTACCTGCTGCGGGTCCGGGGGGTCGCGGCGCCCGACGCCGCGGAGGCCGCGGCCTGGGACGCCCCGACGGTGATCGCGGCGGCCGAGGGCTGGTCCGCCTCCGCCGCCTCGCGCGTCCTGACCGAATGGCTCCACGCGCGCGGGGACGCCGTCGCCGCCTGGTCCCAGCTGCTCACCGCCCTCGGCACCGTCAACGCCGGTACGTACGAGGCCGCCGACACCCGCGCCGTCTTCGGCTTCCTCGACCCGGCCGCCGCCCCCGTCGAGGCCCTGCGCGGAGCCCTCGACGACCCGGTGATGGGTGCGTACGCGTACGGGGTCCTGCGGGCCAGGGGCGAGCCCGCGGACGAGACCCGTGTGCCGCTGTCCGCCCGCGCCGTGCTGATCCTGGACCGGCTCTCCCGCCGCACGGCCGGGCGGGCGGTCCTCGACTCCGCCGCCGAGGGCTGGCCGGGTGGCCTCGGCGCCCTGGTCAAGGAGATGGCGGCCGTCGACCCGTACCGGGCCCGACGGACGCTCGGCACGCTCGGGATCAGCGTTCCCGAGCCGACGACGGGGAAGCCGCGGGCACGGCGCCGGGGCCGGGGGAGGCGCCGCACCCGCTGAGCGACCCCGTGGGGGTCAGGAGAGGGCCGTCAGGAGACGCTCGTCAGATACATCCCGGAGGCCCCGGCGCCGGCCGTGTTGCGGCAGGAGAAGTTCCCGCTCGGCTGCGCGTGGATCAGCGCGAGGCAGCGGCCGAGTGCCAACTGGCCGTAGTAGTTGGGGTGCACGTTCTCCTGGATCGGTCCCTGGGTCTGGTTCTGGTCGATCCAGCGCGCCCACTCGCTCGTCGTCGCCGACGCGGGCACCGTCGAGGTGACCTGCTTACTGGCCTTCGCGCAGACCTCGCGGCCCTGCAGCATGTCCCGCAGATCCATGAACTGCACGCCCTTGGCGGTGGCGACACCCTTGAGGCGGTTGGCGACCTGCGGGACGAGCGAGTCCCGGGCCCAGTCGGAGTCCAGGTTCCAGAACGGGCAGCCGCCCGTGTTGGTGCGGGTCCAGCCGCTCTCCCCGTAGCGGTTGTCCGCGGCGCGCGGGATGGGGGAGGGGTACGACTGGAGCACGATCCGGTAGGAGGAGGCGGCGTACCCGGCGCCGGACATCACCGCCCGGATCTCGTCGACGGACTTGCCGACGCCCGCCATCGCGGCGTCGATCTTCGCGTCGACCTCGGCCTGCTGGTCGTCGTGGCAGTACGAGTACCAGACGATGTAGTCGGTGGCGCAGTTCCGGATGATGTCGGCGAAGCCCAGGTCGTTGCCGCCGATGGACAGCACGATCGTCTTCACGTCGTGGGAGGCCGCGACGGCCGCGAGCTGGTCGGCCTGCGGGGCCTCGCCCTTGTAGGCCTTGCCGCCGTTCGACGCGCGGAAGACGTTCTCGGTCGTGGCACCCGAGCAGGCGAGGTTGATCAGGGCGGAGGCGATCCCGGTGGCGCTCTTCACCTCGGCCGAGTCGGAGCGGTGACAGCCGTTGGCCGCGGTGGTGCCGTAGACCCGCGAGGGATCGTATGCACTTCCGGTCCAGGCCCGGTCGGTTCCGTTGCGACTGCCGCTCGTGGTGAGGCTGTTGCCCTGCCAGCGCCCGGCCTCTCCGGAGATGTAGCTGTCGCCCATCGAGACGACGGCGGTGGGGCCGGAACCGGAACTCGCGAGGGCGGGGGCCGCGCCGAGGGCCGGCAGACCGCCCAGGGCGAGGGTGGCGCCGGCGGTGACGGCGAGAAGTCTTCGGAGCGTGCGGTGGGGGGTTCTGGGCATGGCTGTGTTCTCCTGCGTCGGTGCAGAGGAGCGGGGACAGCCGCCGGCCGGTGGCATGGCGGAATCTCGCATGCCGTGGCTTGTTACCGCTAGGTAGCGTCAGGTTTCACTTTTGTCACATGGCCTGTGAAACGCCATGGAGCGAAACACAGTGGAGCGAAACACCGTGAAGCGAAAAGGGCTCCGCCCCCGGTGCTGTGCGTACACCGGGGGCGGAGCCTGTTGTGGGTCGGAAGCGCTGGTCGGCCGCTGTGCGGTCAGCCGATCAGTCGGCGGTCAGCCGATGAGCCGTTCGTACGCCGGGAGGGTGAGGAAGTCGGCGTAGTCGGCGTCGAGGGAGACGTGCAGCAGCAGGTCGTGGGCCTGCTGCCACTGGCCGGCCGCGAAGGCCTCCTCGCCGATCTCCTCGCGGATCGCGGCCAGTTCCTCCGCCGCGACCTTGCGGGCCAGCTCGGGGGTCGCCTTCTCGCCGTTCTCGAAGACGACGCCCGCGTTGATCCACTGCCAGATCTGCGAGCGCGAGATCTCGGCCGTGGCCGCGTCCTCCATCAGGTTGAAGATGGCGACCGCGCCGAGGCCGCGGAGCCAGGCCTCGATGTAGCGGGTGCCGACCTGGACGGCGTTGCGCAGGCCGTCGTAGGTGGGCTTGGCGTCGAGGGAGTCGATGGCGATCAGGTCGCCGGGCGCCACCGAGACGTCCTCGCGCAGCCGGTCCTTCTGGTTCGGCTTGTCGCCGAGCACCGCGTCGAAGGAGGCCATCGCGATCGGGACCAGGTCCGGGTGGGCGACCCAGGAGCCGTCGAAGCCGTCGCCGGCCTCGCGGTCCTTGTCCGCCTTGACCTTCTCGAAGGCGACCTTGTTGACCTCGGCGTCCTTGCGGGACGGGATGAACGCCGCCATGCCGCCGATCGCGTGCGCCCCGCGCTTGTGGCAGGTGCGGACGAGGAGTTCGGTGTACGCGCGCATGAACGGGGCCGTCATCGTGACCGCGTTGCGGTCCGGGAGTACGAACTTGGCGCCGCCGTCACGGAAGTTCTTGACGATGGAGAAGAGGTAGTCCCAACGGCCGGCGTTGAGGCCCGCCGCGTGGTCGCGGAGCTCGTAGAGGATCTCCTCCATCTCGTACGCGGCCGTGATCGTCTCGATGAGGACGGTGGCGCGGACGGTGCCCTGCGGGATGCCGACGTAGTCCTGGGCGTAGACGAAGATGTCGTTCCAGAGGCGGGCCTCCAGGTGCGACTCCGTCTTCGGGAGGTAGAAGTACGGGCCCTTGCCGAGCTCGATGAGGCGCTTGGCGTTGTGGAAGAAGTACAGGCCGAAGTCCACCAGCGCGCCGGGGACCGGACGGCCCTCGAAGGTCAGGTGGCGCTCCTCCAGATGCCAGCCGCGCGGCCGCATGACGACCGTGGCAAGCTCCTCGGCCGGCTTGAGGGCGTAGGACTTGCCCGACTTCGGGTCCGTGAAGTCGATGTTCCGGGTGTACGCGTCGATCAGGTTGACCTGGCCGAGGACCACGTTCTCCCAGGTGGGGGCCGAGGCGTCCTCGAAGTCGGCGAGCCAGACCTTCGCCCCCGAGTTCAGGGCGTTGATCGTCATCTTGCGGTCGGTCGGACCGGTGATCTCGACACGGCGGTCGTTCAGGGCCGCCGGAGCCGGTGCGACGCGCCAGGAGTCGTCCGCGCGGACGGCGGCGGTCTCCGGGAGGAAGTCGAGGGTCGAGGTACGGGCGATCTCGGCGCGGCGCTCCGCCCGGCGGGCGAGGAGCTCGTCCCGGCGTGGCGTGAACCGCCGGTGCAGCTCCGCCACGAAGGCGAGGGCCGCGTCGGTCAGCACCTCCTCCTGCCTCGGCAGGGGCGCGGCTTCGACGACGGCCAGGGGGGACGGCGCTGGTGCGGACATGAACTGTCACTTCCTTCAGCGGGCTTCACGGGCGGTGCCTTGCGGCCGCCGGGCGTCGCGGTTCGGCACGGAGTGCCGCAGGCGCCGAGATACGACCGCGAGCGCCGTCAGGGGATCAGGCGCTTCTGAACAGTGGATACTAGTTTCCTCATGGTGGAAGTTCAATGGTTTGTTGATGTCGAGATTCTCTGGATCGACAGAAGGTGGCGCTCAGTGCCATGTCCTTCACTCCAGGTGTGCCAGATCTGCCTCGGTGTCGATGTCATAGGGCTCGGCCACATCCGAGCAGTCCACGAGCGTGATCGCATCCCGATGCGCCTTCAGATAGTCACGTGCCCCCTGATCGCCGACCGCACCCGCCGCGATCCCCGCCCAGCGGTCCGCGCCGAACAGCACCGGATGGCCGCGCTTCCCCTCGTACGAAGCCGCCGCGAGGGAATCGCGCGAGCGATACGCCGACCGGACCCGTGCCATCGCGTCGGAGCCGATCCCCGGCTGGTCGACCAGGGAGACCAGCGCGGCGTCCACCGGCAGCGCGTCGGCGGCGAGCGAGGCCAGGCCGGCCCGCAGCGACGACCCCATCCCCTCGGCCCACTCCGGGTTGTCCACCAGGACGCAGCCGGGCAGCTGGGCCCGCTCCCGTACGAGATCGGCCGAGGCGCCGAGCACCACATGGATCACCTCGCAGCCCCCGTCCCGCAGCACGCGCACCGCGTGCTCGACCAGCGGGCGGCCGCGATGGGTCAGGAGCGCCTTGGGGCGGCCGCCGAGCCGCCGGCCGCCGCCCGCGGCGAGCAGCAGACCGGCCACCAGCGGGGTGGTGTGCTGTGTATTCGTCATGCTGACTGCATACCGCATGACACGGACGCCTGAATTGTGTCCGCATGGTGGCGCACCCGGCGCGCGATGGCGTTAACTGGCTCGCGACTCCGGGCGCCCGGCCACTGTTCGACGGGTCAGGCCAGGCGTGGGAGTTCGGCGCACAGTGTCGTGCGAGGGGGAGAACTTTGTTGCGTAGCGTTGGGCAGAGGCGTGTGACAACCGGCAGCGGCGAGGACCCGAGGGTGGCGGAGCTGCGCGCCGCCGTCTCCCGGCTCCGTCGCGAACTCGCGGGCCATCCGGTCGAGTTCACCGACCGGGGCATCGCCGAGGACGAACTGGCCGCGCTGGACGCGATGGCCGCCGGCGGAGTCCCCGAGGTACGGCGGCTGCGCCGCTCCCTGCTGCTGATCGCCGGCTCGATCGGTTCCGTCAGCGCCCTGTCGAACGGCTTGACGGGCGTCCGCAAGGCCGTGGAGCTCTTCGGAGACCCGCCGCGCGAGGCGTGACGCCGCTCCCTGCTCCGGCCTGATCGACGAGACGGCGGTGGCGGACCGGGCGCCCCCTACCGCCGGATCAGGCGGCGCGCCGTCGCCGCCGCCACCGCGGCCGTGCGCGAGTCGACGCCCAGCTTCGCGAAGATGTGCACCAGATGGGACTTCACCGTCGCCTGGCTCAGGAACAGCGCCTTGCTGATCTGCTGGTTCGACAGGCCCTCGCCCACCAGTTGGAGCACCTCCAGCTCCCGTTTCGTCAGCGCCTCCGCGGGGGTCCGCATCCGGTCCATCAGACGGTGCGCCACCGCCGGGGCCAGTGCCGACTGGCCCGCCGCCGCCGTACGGACCGCCGCCGCCAGCTCCTCCGGCGGCGCGTCCTTCAGCAGATAGCCCGAGGCGCCCGCCTCGACCGCCGCCAGGATGTCCGCGTCCGTGTCGTACGTCGTCAGGATCAGGACCCTCGGCCCGCGGGGACGCGCGGTGATCGCCGCCGTGGCCTCCGAGCCGTGCATCCCCGACCCGAACTGCAGGTCCATCAGCACCACGTCCACCCCGCCCGCCGCGGCCAGCTCCCCCGCCAGCTCCACCGCGCGCTCGGCCGTCGCCGCTTCGCCGACCACGGCGAAGTCCGGCTCCGTGTCCAGGACGGCGCGCAGCCCGGCCCGTACCACCGGGTGGTCGTCGGCCAGAAGGAGACGGATCGTCATGTCGATACTCCAGA
This sequence comes from Streptomyces sp. NPDC046712, assembly GCF_040645695.1. Lineage (NCBI taxonomy): Bacteria > Bacillati > Actinomycetota > Actinomycetes > Kitasatosporales > Streptomycetaceae > Streptomyces > Streptomyces sp. NPDC046712. The sequence continues at coordinate 69,811 of NZ_JBEYYW010000015.1, forward strand.
GGGTCCGGCGGGAAGGGGGAGGGACACGGCGACGGCCGTGCCCTGACCGGGCGCGGACTCCACCGTGAACGTGCCGCCGAGCGACTCCGCCCGCGAACGCATCGCCGGCAGCCCGAACCCGCCCTCCGCGGAGGGCGCGAGCCGCACCGGGTCGAAGCCCTTCCCGTCGTCGACCACGTCCAGCGTCACCGAGGCGTCCATGAACGACAGCGTGATCTCCGTGCGCGCGGCCGAGGCGTGCCGCACCGTGTTCGCGAGCGCCGACTGTGCGATGCGCAGCAGCGCCACCTCGTACGGGGTCGGCAGCTCCACCGGCGTCCCGCTCACCGAGAAGCGCGCCCGCGGCCCGGTCTCCGTCGGCTCGCACAGCCGCTCCAGCGCCGCCGCCAGCGAGCCGTGCTCCAGATCCGCCGGTGACAGGGCCCGTACGAACCGCCGTGCCTCCGCCAGGTTGTCCTGCGCCGCCCGCCGCGCCCGCTCGATGTGCCCGGCCGCCGGTGAACCCTCCGGCAGCGCCCGCTCGGCCGCCCGCAGCAGCAGCTGGATCGAGGACAGCCCCTGCGCCAGCGTGTCGTGGATCTCCCGTGCGAGGCGTTCGCGCTCGGCGAGCGTGCCCGCGTGCCGCTCGGCCGCCGCCAGCTCGGCCCGGGTCGCGATCAGCTCCTCCACCATCCGCCGGCGCCGCTCGCTCTCCCGGTACAGCGCCTGGTACCCGAGCACGGTCGCCACGGCCACCGCCGCGCCGAGCAGCGGCCCGATGAAGACCCCGGGGTTGAGCGGCGCGCCGTGCCGTACGTACGAGAGGATCGCGGCGACCGCCGTCAGGCCGACCGCAGGCAGCGACCAGCGGATGGGCAGCAGATGCAGCTGCAGGAAGTACAGCGGGAAGGCCACCCACAGCCCGTCGGGCGTGGCCCACAGCAGCGCCAGCCAGGACGCGCACAGCAGGCCCAGCCACACCGCGGCCGCCCGCCGCGAGTCCCGTACGGAGTCCCGTACAGACGGCAGCGCGGAACCGGCCGCGTAGACCGCGCCGGTCACCACCGCGAGGGCGACGCCGATCCCCGAGTCCGCCCGGACGGCCGCCAGCGCGAGCAGACCGGCCATGAGCAGATGCAGGCAGAGGCGCAGGGCGCGCAGGGCAGGGGTGAGGGAACGCGGGTCCATGATCTGTCCAGCGTAGGCCGGGGCAGACAATCCGGACTCAACCGAAAGTTTGATTGCGGAGCCATCCGTGGCGCGATGCCGTGGCCCGGCGGGCCCCGGGAAGCTTGGTCCCATGTTCGTGGCATGGAGAGACCTGAGATTCGCCAAGGGGCGATTCACCCTGATGGGCACGGTGATCGTGCTCATCACGCTGCTCGTCGGACTGCTGTCCGGGCTGACCGCCGGGCTGGCCCGCGAGAACATCTCGGCGATCACCGGGCTGCCCGCGGACCGGCTGTCCTTCGCCGCCCCGCCCTCCGGTCAGTCGGTGTCCTTCACCAACTCGACGGTGACGGAGGACGAGTGGCGGCAGTGGGCGGAGCGGCCCGGCGTCACGAGCGCGCAGCCGCTCGGCATCCGCACGCTGAACGCGGCCGCCGGGGACCGCACGGCCGCCGTCTCCGCCTTCGGCACAGAGCCGTCGGCCAATCTCGCCCCCGAGAGCGGCAAGCTCGCGCCCGGCCGGGTCGTGCTCTCCGAGTCCGCCGCCGAGGAACTCGGCGTCGAGGTGGGAGGGGCCGTACGCCTCGGCCCCCTGGAGGCCACCGTCGCGGCCGTGGCGGGCGACGCCTCGTACAGCCACACGCCCGTCGCCTGGACCTCGCTCGACGACTGGCAGAAGCTCGGGCACAACGGCACCGCGCCGGAGGAGCAGGCCACCGTCATCGCGCTGAGCACGACGGGCGAGGCGGATCTCGCCGCCGGTGACAAGGCCGTCGGCACGGAGTCGCGGACCATCGAGGAGTCCCTCACCGCCATAGGGTCCTACCAGGCCGAGAACGGTTCGCTGCAGCTGATGCGGGGCTTCCTCTTCGTGATCTCCGCGCTCGTCATAGGGGCCTTCTTCACCGTCTGGACCATCCAGCGCAGCGGGGACGTGGCCGTCCTGAAGGCGCTCGGCGCCTCGACCCCGTACCTGCTGAAGGACGCCCTCGGGCAGGCGGTGCTGATGCTCTCCGCGGGCACGCTGCTCGGCACGGGCCTCGCGGTCGGCGTCGGCGCGCTGATCAGCGGTGGGGACGTGCCGTTCGTCCTCGAACCGCTGACCGTGCTCGGACCGGCCGCCGTGATGATCGTGCTCGGTGTCCTCGGCTCGGCCCTGTCCATCCGGCGGATCACCGCCGTCGACCCCCTGACCGCGCTCGGGAGCGCCCGATGACTCTGCTGCTCGAAGACGTGACGCTGACGTACCCGGATGGCGACGGGCGGCTCACCGCCCTCGACTCGGTCTCCCTGGAGGTCCCGGCCGGCCGCCTCACCGCGGTCGTCGGCCCCTCCGGCTCCGGCAAGTCCAGCCTGCTGGCGGTGGCCGCGACGCTGGTGACCCCGGACCGGGGGCGGGTCGTGGTGGCCGGTACGGAGACCGGGCCGCTGGATCCGGCCGCCCGGGCGGCGCTGCGGCGCGAGCGGATCGGGATCGTCTTCCAGCAGCCGAACCTGCTGCCGTCGCTGACGGCGGTGGAGCAGCTGCAGGTGATGGCGCATCTGTCGGGTGCCAGGCCGAAGCCGGCACGGGAACGGGCCCTGGCCCTCCTGGACGCGGTCGGCCTCGCGGACCTGGCGGCACGCCGCCCGCACCAGCTCTCGGGCGGCCAGCGCCAGCGCGTCAACATCGCGCGGGCCCTGATGAACGAGCCGTCCGTCCTCCTCGTCGACGAACCGACCAGCGCCCTGGACCACGAGCGGGGCGCCGCGATCGTGGACCTCCTTGCCACCCTGACGCGGGACCGGTCCACGGCGACGGTCCTGGTGACGCACGACCACACCCACCTGTCCCGCACGGACACGACGGTGCTGGTCCAGGACGGCCGGGTCTCGGAACGGGCGCCGGCGATCTGACGCCGAACACGAAGGGCGCCCGGAGCCTCATGGCTCCGGGCGCCCTTCGGCGTCGACTTCGCGGCCTCAGGCCTGCCCGTTCCCCGCCGTGTTCGCCAGGGCCGTCGACAGTTCCTGGGCGACCTCCTGGAGGATCGGGACGATCTTCTCCGTCGCCGCCTCCGTGACGCGGCCCGCCGGGCCCGAGATCGAGATGGCCGCCGCGGTGGGGGAGTTGGGGACCGACACCGCGAGGCAGCGGACCCCTATCTCCTGCTCGTTGTCGTCGACCGCGTACCCGGCGTCCCGTACGGCCGCGAGGGCGTCCAGGAAGCCCTCGGGCGTGGTGATCGTCTTCTCGGTCGCGGCCGGCATGCCGGTACGGGAGAGCAGCGCGCGGACCTCGTCCGCCGGGGTGTAGGCCAGGAGCGCCTTGCCCACGCCCGTGGAGTGCGGCAGCACGCGCCGGCCGACCTCGGTGAACATGCGCATCGAGTGCTTGGACGGCACCTGGGCGACGTACACGATCTCGTCGCCGTCGAGCAGCGCCATGTTCGCGGTCTCGCCCGTCTCCTCGACGAGCCGCGCGAGGTACGGGCGGGCCCAGGTGCCGAGCAGCCGCGAGGCGGACTCGCCCAGGCGGATCAGCCGGGGGCCGAGCGCGTACCGTCGGTTGGGCTGCTGGCGTACGTAACCACAGGCCACGAGCGTGCGCATCAGCCGGTGGATGGTGGGCAGCGGCAGTCCGCTGCTGGCGGAGAGCTCGCTCAGCCCGACCTCGCCCCCGGCGTCGGCCATCCGCTCCAGGAGATCGAAGGCACGCTCAAGGGACTGGACGCCACCGCTCGCGGCGGCGGGCTTGGCGGCGTCGGTGGTGCTGGCGCTGGACGTCGGCACGTCAAGGTCCTTTCGGGGCAGGCGGGCAAGGCAGCAGCCTACCGGGCCCTCCGGTCGGACACACGGTCCCGGTCCCGGCGTACGGGCCGGTCAGGGGGGTGTTTGTCCGGTGTCGGCGGCTGCCCGGTGGCATCCGTCTCCACCCCGCATGTGCGGAGCTACGTTCTACTGTACGAAATTGCCATTCCACTTCATGGAAACATCCAAGTCGGGCGTCGAGCGGGCCGGGTCAACGGGGTCATGCTGGAAGTGTGCCCTTGACGACATGTCGTCCCGAGTGAAGACTCCTTCAACAGTTCGTTGAATTTCTGCTGGAAAGGGGTACGGGTGGACGTCAACCTGGTACTGCGCTCGACTCGCGTCATCACCCCCGAGGGGACCGGACCCGCGTCGATCGCCGTGTCCGGCGGGACCATCGCGGCGGTGCTGCCGTACGACGCCGAGGTACCGGCCGGTGCCCGGCTGGAGGACGTCGGCGACGACGTCGTACTCCCCGGGCTCGTCGACACCCATGTGCATGTGAACGACCCCGGCAGGACGGAGTGGGAGGGCTTCTGGACCGCCACCCGCGCCGCCGCGGCCGGTGGCATCACCACGCTCCTGGACATGCCGCTGAACTCGCTCCCGCCGACCACCACGGTCGAGCACCTGCGGATCAAGCAGGACGTCGCTCGCACCAAGGCGCACATCGACGTCGGCTTCTGGGGCGGCGCGCTGCCCGACAACGTCAAGGACCTGCGCCCGCTGTTCGACGCCGGTGTCTTCGGCTTCAAGTGCTTCCTGTCGCCGTCCGGCGTGGACGAGTTCCCTCAGCTGGACCAGGAGCAGCTGGCGAACTCGCTCGCCGAGATCGCGGGCTTCGACGGCCTGATGATCGTGCACGCCGAGGACCCGCACCACCTCGCCGCCGCGCCCCAGCGGAAGGGTGAGAAGTACGCCGACTTCCTTGCGTCCCGCCCCCGCGACGCCGAGAACACGGCGATCGAGAACCTGATCAACCAGGCCCGCCGGCTCAACGCCCGCGTCCACGTCCTGCACCTGTCCTCCTCCGACGCGCTGCCGCTGATCGCCGCCGCCAAGGCCGAGGGCGTCAAGATCACGGTCGAGTCCTGCCCGCACTTCCTCACCCTCACCGCGGAGGAGGTCCCGGACGGGGCGACCGAGTTCAAGTGCTGCCCGCCGATCCGCGAGGCCTCCAACCAGGACGCCCTGTGGGAGGGTCTGGCCGACGGGACGATCGACTGCATCGTCTCCGACCACTCGCCCTCCACCGCGGACCTGAAGACCCCGGACTTCGCCTCCGCCTGGGGCGGCATCTCCTCCCTCCAGCTCGGCCTGCCGGCGATCTGGACCGAGGCCCGCCGCCGCGGCCGGAGCCTGGAGGACGTGGTCCGCTGGATGTCCGCCGCTCCCGCCCGCCTCGCCGGTCTGGAGCGCAAGGGCGCGATCGAGGCCGGCCGGGACGCCGACTTCGCCGTCCTCGACCCCGACGCGACGTTCACCGTCGACCCGGCCGAGCTCGAGCACCGCAACCGCGTCACCGCGTACGCGGGCAAGACCCTGCACGGTGTCGTGAAGTCCACCTGGCTGCGTGGCGAGCGCATCAACGCCCTCGGCACCCTCACCGAGCCCACGGGCCGACTCCTCGAAAGGAACAACTGACGTGTCCGCCATACCCAGCTTCACCGGTGACGCCAGCCCCTACGGCGGCGGTGACCCGTACGCCGACTACCGCACGGCGGACTTCTCCTTCACGCAGTACGCGGACCTCGCCGACCGCCGTCTCGGCGCCGGTGTGATCGCCGCCAACGACGAGTTCTTCGCCGAGCGCGAGAACATGCTCAAGCCCGAGGCCGCGGAGTTCGACCCCGAGCACTTCGGGCACAAGGGCAAGATCATGGACGGCTGGGAGACCCGCCGCCGCCGCGGTGTCTCGGCCCAGCAGCCGCACCCGACCGAGGACGACCACGACTGGGCGCTCGTACGCCTCGGTGCCCCCGGCGTCGTACGCGGCATCGTCGTCGACACCGCGCACTTCCGCGGCAACTACCCGCAGGCCGTCTCGGTGGAGGCCACCTCCGTGGCCGGCTCGCCCTCGCCCGAGGAACTCCTCGCGGACGACGTGAAGTGGACGACCCTCGTCCCGCGCACCGCCATCGGCGGGCACGCCGCCAACGGCTTCGCCGTCGACGTCGAGCAGCGCTTCACCCACCTGCGCGTCAACCAGCACCCCGACGGCGGCATCGCGCGCCTCCGCGTGTACGGAGAGGTCGCCCCCGACCCGAAGTGGCTCGGCGTGCTCGGCACCTTCGACCTCGCCGCGCTCGAGAACGGCGGCCAGGTCGAGGACGCCTCCGACCGCTTCTACTCCCCGGCGACCAACACCATCCAGCCGGGCCGCTCCCGCAAGATGGACGACGGCTGGGAGACGCGCCGCCGCCGCGACAAGGGCAACGACTGGATCCGCTACAGCCTGGTCGCCGAGTCCGAGATCCGCGCGGTCGAGATCGACACCGCGTACCTCAAGGGCAACAGCGCGGGCTGGGCGGCGCTGTCCGTGGCGGCCGAGGGCTCCGAGGACTGGACCGAGATCCTGCCCCGGACCCGCCTCCAGCCCGACACCAACCACCGCTTCGTGCTCGACACGCCGGCGGTCGGCTCCCGGGTCCGGATCGACATCTACCCCGACGGCGGCATCTCCCGCCTCCGCCTCTTCGGTTCCCTGACCGACGAGGGCTCGGCGCGCCTGACGGCCCGCCACCAGGAACTGGGCGGGTAACGACACCCCGCCCGGCACGCGAGGGCGCACCGGCCCGACAGCACCGGTGCGCCCTCGCGTCTTTTCGTCTGCCCGCGCGCTCTCTCTGCCCGCACGTTCTCTGCCGCGGGCTCGCTCTATGCCGCGGGCGCCGCGTGCCACCGGTGTGGCCTGCGGCCGGCGCCGCGTGCCACCGGTGTCGCCTGCCGCCGGTGCCGCGTACCGCCGGAGCCGCGTCCCCCGTCGGTGGCGCGTGCCGCCGGTGCCGTGTGCCGGTGGGCGCTTACGCCGCGTGGCCGCCGTCCACCGAGAACTCGGCACCCGTCACGTACTCCGCGCCCGGGCCCGCGAGGAACGCCACCATCGCGGCTACCTCGTCCGCCGTGCCGAAGCGGCCCAGGGCCGTCATGTCCGCCTGGCCCTGCGCGTACGGACCGTCCGCCGGGTTCATGTCGGTGTCGATCGGACCAGGGTGGACGATGTTGGCGGTGATGCCGCGCGCGCCCAGTTCCCGTGCGAGCGACTTCGTCAGACCGATGAGCGCCGACTTGCTCGTCGCGTAGAGCGTGCCGCCGGGCCCCGGCACCCGGGCCGTCATGCACGTGCCGATCGTGACGATCCGCCCGCCCCGCTCCATCCGCGCGGCCGCCGCCTGCGAGGCGAGGAAGGCCGCGCGCACGTTCACCGCGAGCACCCGGTCCACGTCCGCGAGGGTCAGCGACTCCACCGGGCCGAGGACCCCGAGGCCCACGCTGTTGACCAGGACGTCGAGCCGGCCCAGGGCGTCGGCCGCCCACTCCACCGCGCCCGCCGCGTCCCCGGCGTCGGCCGCGTCGGCGCGCAGGGGAAGCGCCTTGCGCCCGGCCGCCTCGATCCGCGCTGCGACCTCCTTCGCCCGCTCCTCGCCCGCCACATAGGTGAAGGCCACATCGGCGCCCTCCTGGGCCAGGCGCAGCGCCGTGGCGGCGCCGATCCCGCGGCTGCCACCCGTCACCAGGACCGCCTTGCCGTGCATGCCGTTCGCGTCGTTCGTCGTGGACATCCCGAGACCTCCGTAAGAAGTACTGAGTGGTTGCGAGTTCAATGAAAGTCCGCGGGCCTCCACGACGCTGGCGGCAATCGGACACCAAGGGTCACCGATGACTCCGACGGCCACCGATGACTTTCGCCGAGCGGTGAAGTCGGAGCTTCTGAGACACGATGGACCGGGGGATCCCGGCGGAAGCGAAAGGCATCACCATGGGCAAGCTGTCCCTCACCCAGTTCGTGACCCTCGATGGCGTCTACCAGGCCCCGGGCGGTCCGAACGAGGACACCAGCGGCGGATTCGAACACGGCGGCTGGACCGTGCCGTACGCCGACGAGGACTTCGGCGCCTTCATGACCGACGTCTTCGAGCGGCCCGTCGCCTTCCTTCTCGGCCGCCGGACCTACGAGATCTTCGCGGGGTACTGGCCGCTCCACGACGACCCCGACGACCCGATCCCGTCGAAGCTCAACTCCCTCCCCAAGTACGTCGCTTCGACCACGCTGAAGTCGGCCGACTGGGCCGGCACCACCGTCCTCGACAGCGACGTGGTCAAGGAGGTCACCGCGCTCAAGGAGCGCACCCAGGGCGAGATCCAGATGCACGGCAGCGGCGGCCTCGCGCGCTCCCTGATGGCGCACGACCTGATCGACACGATCCACCTCCTGGTCTTCCCCGTCGTCCTGGGCACGGGCTTCCGCCTCTTCGCCGACGGGGTCCGGCCCACCGCCTTCCGCCACACAGACGCCAGGACCACCGGCTCGGGCATCGCCATCCACACGTACGAGCTCGCGGGCCGTCCCGCGTACGGCTCCTACGAGTGACGGAAAGATGTAGCCTCCACCCGCCTCTCCCGGATACGGTGATCGCCCCGCGTGCGAGCCGCTGAAGTCTCCACCCCGTCCGACGAGTTGGAGCAGGCCCCGCGATGACGTCGATTGCCGCTTCCGTACCCTTTCGCGCCCCGCGCCGCGCCTGGCTCACCGACCTTCCGGTGCTCCTCGTGGCCGTCGTCTGGGGCGCCAGCTACCTCGCGGCCAAGGGCATCACCACCACCCACACGGTCGTCGCCGTCCTGGTCCTGCGGTTCGCCGTCGTCCTGCCCGCCCTCGCCGTCGCCGGATGGCGGGGGCTGCGCGCGCTGAACGCCGCCCAGTGGCGCGGCGCCGGCCTCCTCGGCCTGATCCTCAGCGGGATCTTCCTCCTGGAGACCTACGGCGTCGTCCACACCTCCGCCACCAACGCGGGCCTGATCATCAGCCTCACCATGATCTTCACGCCGCTCGCCGAGGCCGCCGTCATCGGCACGCGTCCACCCCGCGCCTTCCTGGCCGCCGCCGGGCTCTCGGTGGCCGGCGTGGTGCTGCTCACCCAGGGCGGCGGCTTCACCACCCCCTCCCTCGGCGACCTGCTGATGCTGCTCGCCGCCCTCGCCCGGACCGTGCACGTCCTGGCCATGTCCCGGGTCAAGGCGGTCCAGGGAGCGGACTCGCTCTCCCTCACCACCGTCCAACTCGGCTCCGCCGTCGTCGTCTTCGCGCTGCTCGCCGCCGCCCCCGGTACGGGCGCGTCCCCCTGGTCGGTGGCGCTCGACTTCGGCCCGCGCGAATGGGCCGGGCTGCTCTTCCTCTCCGTCTTCTGCACGCTCTTCGCCTTCTTCGTGCAGATGTGGGCCGTCCGCCGCACCTCCCCCTCCCGCGTCAGCCTCCTCCTCGGCACGGAACCGCTGTGGGCCGCGGCCGCCGGCATCGCGATCGCCGGCGACCGGCCCGGGCTGCTCGGCATCGCGGGCGCCGTTCTGGTCCTCGCGGGGACGAGTTGGGGGCGCCGCGCCGCCGACGCGAGCGACCGATAGGTTCTTGCGCCATGCGTTCACTCTCGTACGACATAGAATTCCGCGCCCGCGCACGGCGTACCCAGGGCTGGGGGCTCGGGCTGCTGGCACTCGCCGGACTCATGTGGATCTGGTTCGCGGTCCTGCTCTTCACGCCCTACGAGCCCGAGGAATCCAGCCGCGAGTGCGTGTCCCGGTTCACCAGCGACAACCTCCACAACAGCGACAGCCGCTGCGTCGACGAACGCGACTGGCCCGAGCTCCTCGCCGTCCTCGGCGGATCGGTGCCCTTCGCCCTCGTCGGCTCCATCCTCTACACCAGCGGTTCCGTCTCCCACCGCATGGCGGAACATCTCGCCGAGGTCACCCGCCTCAACGAGGCGAGCGCCTAGGTCGTGTCCGGCCGATCCTCTCCGTAGGCTCGGGACGGCCCGACGAACCGGCGTCGATGAGAGAGGCAGCGGTCAGCCTCCATCTCCACGGCCCCGACTGGGACGACATCGCCGCCGATCTCGAGCGGCGGGCGGGCGCTCTGGACGCGGCGTCCTAGGTTCGGCCCCATGCCCCTGCCGGGCGGGCCGCTACGCCTTCACCCGGTCCGAGGCGATCATGATCACGAGGCCCAGCGCCGCGATCACGATGTTCGCGAACAGCTCGCGGCCCTCGAGGAACCAGACGTTCTCCGTCAGGAACCGGGTGACCCCCATCAGACGGAACCAGCCGTCCGTCAGCTCGCGGATCACTCCGCAGACGCCCACCACCATGGTCAGAAAGCCGAGAACTTCCAGGAATCGCTTCATGGGACGAGCATGATCCTTCCCGGTCGGGCTTCGCGTCGGCCGGGGGGACACGGCCGGTCCTACCGAAGTCTCGGACCGCGCGACTTTGGTAGCCGGAGGGCGTTCCCGCCCGGCCGCGCGCCCCTGACGTGCGTACTTTGGTTCGTATGACACGTACGGACCGCCACGCATGGCTGCTGCCCTCGGCCCTGGCCGACCCTCCGGCCGACGGCCCGCCGGGCCGCAGGCCGCGCCGCACCGTACGCGACTGGGTCGTCGACACCACGCTCTTCCTCTGCGCCGTCCTCGTCGGACTGCTCGCCGCCGAGACCAGCGAGCAGCTCGCCAGTGAGACCGTCGCCTTCGCCGACCAGGTCGTCGGCGCCGTCGCCTGCTGCGCCCTCTGGCTGCGCCGCCGATGGCCCGTCGGCCTCGCCGTCGCGCTCTCCCTCGTCAGCGTGGTCGCGCCCGTCGCCGGCGGCGCCTTCCTGGTGAGCCTGTTCAGCGTCGCCGTGCGGCGGCCCTTCCGCGAGGTCGCCTGGATCGGCGCGCTCGCCGTCGCCTGCACCACCGCCCAGGTCTTCGTCCGCCCCGACCCCTCCACCGGCGCGCCCCTCGGGATCGCCATCGGCTTCATCCTGGTTCTCCTGATGACCGCCTGGGGCATGCTCGTACGCTCCCGGCGCCAGCTCGTCGAAGCCCTGCGCGAACGCGCCCGGCGCGCCGAGGCCGAGGCCGAGCTGCGCGCCGAACAGGCCCAGCGGCTCGCCCGGGAGGCCATCGCCCGGGAGATGCACGACGTCCTCGCCCACCGGCTCACCCTGCTCAGCGTGCACGCCGGAGCGCTGGAGTTCCGGCCCGACGCCCCGCCCGAGCAGGTCGCCCGCGCCGCCGGAGTCATCCGGGACAGCGCCCATGAGGCGCTCCAGGACCTCCGGCAGATCATCGGCGTGCTGCGTGCCCCCGGCGAAGGCGGGGAGGGCGACCGGCCGCAGCCCACCCTCGCCACCCTCGACGCGCTGGTCGCCGAGTCCCGCGAGGCCGGGACGAAGGTCGTCCTCGACTCCACGATCGACGATCCGAAGGCGGTCCCCGCCGCCACCGGCCGCACCGTCTACCGCATCGCCCAGGAGGGCCTCACCAACGCCCGCAAGCACGCGCCAGGCACCGAGGTCACCCTCACCGTGCGCGGCCGTCCCGGCGACGGACTGACCGTGGAGGTCCACAACCCGGCCCCCACCGGGCCCGTCCCGCACGTCCCCGGCTCCGGGCAGGGACTCATCGGCCTCACCGAGCGCGCCACCCTCACCGGCGGGCGGCTGGACCACGGCCCGGCCCCCGACGGGGGATTCGCCCTGCACGCCTGGCTACCGTGGCCCTCATGACCATCCGGCTGCTCATCGTCGACGACGACCCCCTGGTCCGCGCGGGCCTCACCTTCATGCTCGGCGGCGCCGAGGACATCGAGATCGTCGGCGAGGGCGCCGACGGCCGGGACGTGCCCGAACTCGTCGCCCGCCTCGCCCCGGACGTCGTGCTCATGGACATCCGCATGCCGCACGTCGACGGCCTCACCGCCACCGAACTCGTGCGCGCCCGCCCGGACGCCCCCGAGGTCGTCGTCCTCACCACCTTCCACGCCGACGAACAGGTCCTGCGCGCCCTGCGCGCGGGCGCGGCCGGATTCGTCCTCAAGGACACCCCGCCGGCCGAGATCGTCGCCGCCGTGCGCCGTGTCGCGTCCGGCGACCCCGTGCTGTCCCCGGCGGTCACCCGCCAACTCATGAGCCATGTCGCAGGCCGGCCGGAGCAGCCGCGGAGCGCGACCGCCGCGGGCCGGCTCGCCGAACTCGCCCAGCGCGAACGCGAGGTCGCCGTCGCCGTCGGCCACGGACAGTCCAACGCCGAGATCGCCGCCGCCCTTTACATGAGCGTGCCGACTGTCAAGACGCATGTCTCGCGGATTCTCGCCAAACTCGACCTCAACAACCGTGTCCAGATCGCCCTTCTCGTTCACGACGCGGGCCTCCTCGACGACGCGGACGGCGCCTAGGCTGGGGCGATGTCCGTCATCGAACTGGGGGAGTGGGGCGCGGACTTCGCCGCGAATCCGTATCCCTACTACGCGAAACTCCGCGAGAGCGGCCCCGTCCACTACATCCGGATGCCCGACGGCTGGGAGTTCTGGCTGGTCGTCGGCCACGAGGAGGGACGGGCCGCGCTCGCCGACCCGCGCCTGGTGAAGTCGCCCTCCGTCGTCGACTTCGTCCCGCTCGACGAGGAGATCATCGGCCCCAACCTGCTCGCCGTGGACCCACCGGACCACACCCGGCTGCGCAAGCTCGTCGCACGGGAGTTCACCGGGCGGCGGGTGGAGGCCCTGCGCCCCCGCATCCAGGAGCTCGCCGACCAGCTCGCCGACGCGATGGCCCCGGCCGGCCGCGCCGACCTGGTGGACACCTTCGCGTTCCCACTGCCGATCACCGTCATCTGTGAACTCCTCGGCGTCCCGGCGGCCGACCGCGACTCCTTCCGCCGCTGGTCGAACGAGCTCGTCGCGCCGGCGAACGGAACCCCCGAGCGAGAGGTCGTCGAGGGCTTCGGCGCCTACCTCGACGCACTCATCGAGGACAAGCGGGCCTCCCGGCCCACGGACGACCTGCTCTCCGCCCTGATCACCACCCGCGCCGAGGACGGCGACCGGCTCTCCCTGCCCGAACTGCGGGCGATGGGTTACCTGTTGCTCATCGCGGGACACGAGACCACGGTCAGCCTGATCACCAACACGGTCCGGGCCCTGTTCGCCCACCCCGACCAACTCGCGGCCCTGCGTGCCGACTTCAGGCTGCTCGACGGGGCGATCGAGGAGGGGCTGCGCTACGACGGGCCGGTGGAGACCACCACCTTCCGGGTCGCCAAGGAACCGACGACCATCGCGGGCACCCCCATCCCGGCCCGCTCGGCCGTCTTCGTCTCCCTCGCGGGCAGCGACCGTGACCCGAAGCGCTTCCCCGAACCGGACCGCTTCGACATCCGCCGCGAACCGCGCGGCCATCTGGCCTTCGGGCACGGCATCCACTACTGTCTCGGCGCGCCGCTCGCCCGCCTCGAGGGCACCATCGCGATCCGGACGCTCCTGGAGCGTTTCCCGCGGCTGGAACTCGACCCCGACGGCGCTCCCTGGGAGTGGATGCCCGGCCTGCTCGTACGCGGCGTGCGCCGCCTTCCCGTCAGATGGTGACCCGATGAACGCCCCCTCGCACGACCTCGACCTCGTCCTCGCGCAGAAGGTCCTGGACGCCCAGCCGTTCAGCCGGCTCGTCGGCGCCAGGATCACCGCCTTCGGCGACGGCGGAGCCACACTGGAGGTGGATCTCCGCGAGGAGCTCCAGCAGCAGAACGGCTTCGCGCACGGGGGCGTGCTCTCGTACGCGGCCGACAACGCGCTCACCTTCGCCGCCGGCACCGCGCTGGGCGCCGCCGTCCTGACCGCCGGCTTCTCCATCCAGTACGTCCGCCCGGCGAAAGGCCGCACGCTCGTCGCCCGCGCGAGCGTGGTCCACGCGGGGCGCCGGCAGGCGGTGGTCCGGTGCGACCTGCTGACGGTGGACGGCGAGGGCGGCGAGACCCTGTGCGCGGTGGCCCAGGGGACGGTGCTGTCCGCGAACGGCTGACCGGCCGACGCGGGCGACGTGGCCGGCACGGGCGACGCGGCGTGCATGGCTGATCCGGCCGGCACGGTCACCGTGGGCGGGGTGCTCTACGACGGGATCTCGTCCAGCGCGACCGGTCGGCGCTCGCGCCGCGAGCGCTCGCACGCCTCGGCGATCCGCAGCGCCTCCAGGGCCTCGCGGCCGTCGCACCGGTTGGGCGCCTCGCCCCGGACCAGCCGGACGAACGCGTCCAGTTCGGCCTCGTACGCAGGGGCGAACCGCTCCAGGAAGCCCGGCCAGGGCTTGAGCGGGGCGGGCGGTCCCGACGGCTCCGCCGAGGTGAGCGGGGTCCGGTCGTCCAGGCCGACGGCGATCTGGTCCCGCTCGCCCGCCAGCTCCATGCGTACGTCGTAGCCGGCGCCGTTGCACCGGGTCGCCGTCGCCGTCGCGAGCGTCCCGTCGTCGAGCGTGAGCACCGCCGCCGCCGTGGCCACGTCGCCCGCCTCGCGGAACATCGTGGGGCCGGCGTCCGAGCCGGTCGCGTACACCTCGACGACCTCGCGCCCGGTCACCCAGCGCAGGATGTCGAAATCGTGCACCAGGCAGTCCCGGAAGAGGCCGCCCGAGAGCGGAAGATACGCGGCGGGCGGTGGAGCCGGGTCCGAGGTCGCCGCCCGTACCGTGTGCAGACGGCCGAGCCTGCCCGCCCGCACGGCCTCGCGCGCGGCGGCGTACCCGGCGTCGAAGCGCCGCATGAAGCCCAGCTGGAGTTCCGTGCCCGCGGACTCGACGGCCCGCAGCGCGCCGAGCGTGCCGGGCACGTCCAGGGCGATGGGCTTCTCGCAGAAGGTGGGCAGTCCGGCTCCCGCCGCGCGGCCGATCAGCTCGGCGTGGGCGGCGGTGGCGGAGGCGATGACGACGGCGTCGAGGGCGTGATGGCCGAGGAGGGCGTCGACGGTGGGCGCCACCGTGGCGCCGAGCGCCCCGCCGACCTGCGCCGCGCGGGTGGCGTCCGCGTCCGCCACGACCAGCGATTCGACCTCCGGGTGGCGAGCGAGCACGCCCGCGTGGAAGGCCCCGATACGTCCCGTTCCGATCAGTCCGATGCGCATGGCCCCCAAGGTGGTGGCGAACGGAGACGCTGTCAAGGATTTGTCAGGACAATCGGACTTCACCACTTCCTGTCATCTTCTCCTCGGGCTACGCTCCCGTCCGTGTCCAAGCCGTCGTCCGCCCCGCTTCCCCCCTTCTCCGTGGACCGCACCAGCCCGGTTCCGCTCTACTACCAGCTCGCGCAGCAGCTGGAAGCGGCCATCGAGAACGGGGCGCTCACCCCTGGAAGCCTGCTCGGCAACGAGATCGACCTCGCCACCCGGCTGGGCCTGTCCCGGCCCACCGTCCGCCAGGCCATCCAGTCGCTGGTCGACAAGGGCCTGCTGGTCCGCCGGCGCGGCGTCGGCACCCAGGTCGTGCACAGCCAGGTCCGGCGCCCGCTGGAGCTGAGCAGCCTGTACGACGACCTGGAGGCGGCCGGGCAGCGCCCCGCCACCCGGGTCCTGACCGACCGCGTCGAACCCGCCACCGCCCGGGTCGCCGCCGCCCTTGGCGTACCGGAGGGCAGCGACGTGCGGTACGTGGAGCGGCTGCGCTCCGCGCACGACGAGCCCATGGCGTACCTGCGCAACCACCTGCCGGCCGGGCTGCTCGACCTGGACGCCGCACGTCTGGAGACCACCGGCCTCTACCGCTTGATGCGCGGCGCCGGTATCACTCTCCACAGCGCCCGCCAGACCGTCGGCGCCCGGGCCGCCACGGCGGCCGAGGCGGATCTGCTCGCCGAGGAGGAGGGGGCCCCGCTGCTCACGATGGAACGCACCACCTTCGACGACACCGGTCGTGCCGTCGAGTTCGGATCCCACCTCTACCGGGCCTCGCGGTACTCCTTCGAGTTCCAGCTCCTGGTCCGCCCCTAGGGAGTACGCCTGCCCCTGAAAAAGCCCCGGAACAGCCCCTGAACAGCCCCGGAACAGCCCCGCCAAGATCCGCGCGACCCCCATGACCGATACTGCAATGCACGCAGAAGGACACAAAGGAGGGCACGGCCTCGTGACCAGGCTTCGGACAGGAGGGGTACGCGCCGCAGTCGGCGCCGTGCTCGCGGTGGCTCTCACAGCCGCACTCGCCGGGTGCAGCAGCACCGGCGGGAAGCGCGCGGAGGACGCCCGCAAGGCGGCCGCGGCCCAGGGGAAGGCGGCCGTGAACACCCCCCGGTGGACCTTCGCCATGGTGACCCACTCGGGCGACGGCGACACCTTCTGGGACATCGTCCAGAACGGCGCCGAGCAGGCCGCCGTCAAGGACAACATCAACTTCCTCTACGCCCACAGCGACGAGGCGCAGCAGCAGGCCCAGCTCATCGACTCGTACATCGCCAAGGGTGTCGACGGACTGATCGTCACCCTCGCGAAGCCCGACGCGATGAAGACCGCCGTCGAGAAGGCGGTGAAGGCCGGCATCCCGGTGATCACCGTCAACTCCGGCTCCGAGCAGTCCAAGTCCTTCGGCGCGCTCACGCACATCGGCCAGGACGAGACCGTCGCGGGCGAGGCCGTCGGCGAGGAGCTCGACAAGCGCGGGAAGAAGAAGGCCCTGTGTGTCCTGCACGAGCAGGGCAACGTCGGCCACGAGCAGCGCTGCGCCGGAGCGAAGAAGACCTTCGGTGGCGATCTGCAGAACCTGTACGTCGACGGCACCAACATGCCCGACGTCCAGGCCTCCATCGAGGCCAAGCTCCAGTCCGACCCGGACATCGACTCCGTCGTCACCCTCGGCGCGCCCTTCGCGGACGCCGCCGTCCAGGCGAAGAAGACCGCGGGCTCCCAGGCCGAGGTCGACACCTTCGACCTCAACGCGAAGGTCGCCTCCGCGCTCTCGGCGGGCACCCTCGGCTTCGCCGTGGACCAGCAGCCCTACCTCCAGGGCTACGAGGCCGTCGACCTGCTCTGGCTGTACAAGTACAACGCCGACGTCCTCGGCGGCGGCAAGCCGGTCCTGACCGGCCCCCAGATCATCACGAAGGACGACGCCGCCGCGCTGAAGGGCTACACGGAGCGGGGCACACGATGAGCGCGACCGCCCCGACGGGGGACGGCCTCGACCACGTCGACGAGCGGCTCCTGCGCACCTCCCCGCTGAAGAAGCTCCTGGCCCGCCCCGAGCTCGGCTCGGTCGTCGGCGCGGCCGCCGTCTTCGTCTTCTTCTCGCTGGTCGCCGACAGCTTTCTGCGCGCCTCCAGCCTCGGCACGGTCCTCTACGCGGCCTCCACCATCGGCATCATGGCGGTGCCGGTCGCGCTGCTGATGATCGGCGGTGAGTTCGATCTCTCGGCCGGCGTGATGGTCACCACCTCGGCGCTGATCTCGTCGATGTTCAGCTACCAGATGACCGCGAACGTGTGGGTCGGCGTCGGCGTCTCGCTGCTCGTCACCCTCGCCATCGGCGTCTTCAACGGCTTCATGCTGACCCGCACCAAGCTGCCGAGCTTCATCATCACCCTCGGCACGTTCCTGATGCTGACCGGCCTGAACCTCGGCTTCACCAAGCTGATCAGCGGCACGGTCTCCACCAAGTCGATCGCCGACATGGAGGGCTTCCCCTCCGCCAGGAAGCTCTTCGCCTCCCAGCTGACCATCGGCGGCGTCGACCTCAAGGTCACCATCCTGTGGTGGATCGGCCTGGTCGCGGTCGCCACCTGGATCCTGCTGCGCACCCGCTTCGGCAACTGGATCTTCGCCGTCGGCGGCGGCGCCGACGCGGCCCGCGCGGTCGGCGTCCCGGTCTCCAGGACCAAGATCGGCCTCTACATGGGTGTGGCCCTCTGTGCCTGGATCTCCGGCCAGCACCTGCTCTTCTCCTTCGACGTCGTGCAGTCCGGCGAGGGCGTCGGCAACGAGCTGATCTACATCATCGCGGCCGTCATCGGCGGCTGTCTCATCACCGGCGGCTACGGCTCCGCCATCGGCTCTGCGGTCGGCGCGTTCATCTTCGGCATGACCAGCAAGGGCATCGTGTACGCCGAGTGGAACCCGGACTGGTTCAAGTTCTTCCTGGGAGCGATGCTCCTGCTCGCGACCCTGCTGAACGCCTGGATCCGCCGGCGTGTGGAGGCAACCAAATGAGCCCCGAGACCACCGTTCCGGCCCCGGCCCTCGTCGAGCTCGACGACGTCAGCAAGTACTACGGGAACATCCGTGCCCTCGAAGGGGTCTCCCTGGAGGTCCACCCGGGCGAGATCACCTGTGTCCTCGGTGACAACGGAGCCGGCAAGTCCACCCTCATCAAGATCATCGCGGGGCTGCACCGGCACGACGCCGGCACCTTCCGCATCGAGGGCGAGGACGTCTCCCTGGCCAGCCCGCGCGAGGCCCTGGACCTCGGCATCGCCACCGTCTACCAGGACCTGGCCGTCGTCCCCCTGATGCCGGTCTGGCGGAACTTCTTCCTCGGCTCCGAGCCCACCAAAGGCGCCGGACCCTTCAAGCGCCTCGACGTCGAGCTGATGCGCGAGACCACCCGCACCGAGCTGCTGCGCATGGGCATCGACCTGCGCGACGTCGACCAGCCCATCGGCACCCTCTCCGGCGGCGAGCGCCAGTGCGTGGCCATCGCCCGCGCCGTCCACTTCGGCGCCAAGGTCCTCGTCCTCGACGAGCCGACCGCCGCCCTCGGCGTCAAGCAGTCCGGAGTGGTCCTGAAGTATGTGGCCGCCGCCCGTGACCAGGGCCTCGGAGTGGTCCTCATCACCCACAACCCGCACCACGCCTATCTCGTCGGCGACCGTTTCATCCTCCTCAAGCGCGGTGTCATGTCGGGCAGCCACACCAAGTCCGGCCCGAACGCCGTCTCCCTGGACGAACTGACCCGGCAGATGGCGGGCGGCAGCGAGCTGGAGGACCTCCGTCACGAGCTGGAGCGCCCCGCCCCGTAGCCCCGCCCCGTAGCCCCGGCGCAGCCGTCGTAAGCCGCCCTCCGACATCGCACCTGGCAGAATCGAGCCGATGAGTACCTACCGCGACCTGACTCAGCGCGGGGCCACCCGAGGCGCCGCGCTGCGGACCGTCGGCACCCGAGAGCGGCGCTCCCACCTGACGGCGCCCCGGGTGCCCACCGTCGGCATCGACATCGGCGGTACGAAGGTCATGGCCGGGGTCGTCGACGCGGACGGCGTCATCCTGGAGAAGGTCCGCACGGAGACCCCCGACAAGTCCAAGAGCCCCAAGGTCGTCGAGGACACCATCGTCGAGCTGGTCCTGGACCTCTCCGACCGGCACGACGTGCACGCCGTCGGCATCGGCGCGGCCGGCTGGGTCGACGCCGAGCGCGCCACGGTGCTCTTCGCCCCGCACCTCGCCTGGCGCAACGAGCCGCTGCGCGACTCGCTCCAGTCCCGGCTCGCCGTCCCGGTCATGGTCGACAACGACGCCAACACCGCCGCCTGGGCCGAGTGGCGCTTCGGCGCGGGACGGGGTGAGGACCACCTCGTCATGATCACCCTCGGTACCGGCATCGGCGGGGCGATCCTGGAGGACGGCCGGGTCAAGCGCGGCAAGTACGGGGTGGCCGGCGAGTTCGGCCATATGCAGGTCGTCCCCGGCGGTCACCGGTGCCCCTGCGGCAACCGCGGCTGCTGGGAGCAGTACAGCTCCGGCAACGCCCTGGTCCGTGAGGCCCGGGAGCTGGCCGCCGCCGACTCCCCGGTCGCGTACAACATCATCGAGCGGGTCAAGGGCA
The DNA here is from genome assembly GCF_040645695.1 of Streptomyces sp. NPDC046712. Taxonomy (NCBI): domain Bacteria; kingdom Bacillati; phylum Actinomycetota; class Actinomycetes; order Kitasatosporales; family Streptomycetaceae; genus Streptomyces; species Streptomyces sp. NPDC046712. Next base: position 89,573 of record NZ_JBEYYW010000015.1, read on the forward strand.
ACATCCCGGAGATCACCGGCCCGCTCATCACCGAGCTGGCCCGCGAGGGCGACGCCATGTGCGTCGAGCTCCTCCAGGACATCGGGCAGTGGCTCGGCGTCGGCATCGCGAACCTCGCCGCCGCCCTCGACCCCTCCTGCTTCGTCATCGGCGGTGGCGTCAGCGCCGCCGACGACCTGCTGATCGCGCCCGCCAGGGACGCCTTCCGACGCCACCTCACCGGCCGCGGCTACCGCCCCGAGGCCCGGATCGCCAAGGCCCAGCTCGGTCCCGAGGCCGGCATGGTCGGCGCCGCCGACCTCGCCCGGCTCGTGGCCCGCCGCTTCCGCCGTGCCAACCGCCGCCGCGTCGAGCGCCACGAGAGGTACGAGCGCTACGCCCAGGCCCTGCGCGGCGGCACCGAAGGACGCACCCCCCGCACCACCCAGGACCCGGATTCATGACCGTTCCCACCCAGTCCACCGCTCCCGAGCAGGAGACCAAGCTGCCGGAGGACCGGCGGCACATGATCCGCCGCCGCTGGCTGACGGCGATCATCATCGTCCTGCTCGTCGGCATCCCGGCCGGCTATCTGGTGATCTCCGCCGGGCAGAGCCGCGACAGCGGCCGCGACAAGGAACGCGAGTCCTCGGCCACCGGGCTGCGCGACACCATGCCCTCGCTGATGAAGCGCCGCATCTTCGAGGTCCCGATCCCCCCGGGCAGCACCGACGTCGCCTACTACGAGACGAGCAACTGGAAGACGAGCCGGCTGTACGTCGAGTTCACGACGAACGCCGGCTGGCTCGACATCTTCCTGAACAACGTCGGCTCCAGCCGCTCCCAGCTGGTTCCCGGCGAGGTCACCGTCGGCGAACGCGACGCCGACATCGCGCGCTGGCACTTCGCGACGGGCCGGAACTGGTCGGGCACCACCGTCAAGCGCGACAAGCCACGGCCCAGCCAGGACATCACCGTCGACCTCACCGACCCCGCCGCCCCGAAGGTGTACGTGGTGTCCACCACCACCCCGTGACGGGCACCGCCGCCGCCTCGGCACCGTGATGGAGACCCTCGACAGAGCGCGTGACACGACGAAGCCCCGCCGGGAGATGACCCGGCGGGGCTTCTGTGTGCGGCGCGAACGGCGGCGCGGCCGGGGGAAGCGCGTGGTCAGGCGCGGCCCAGGATGGCCGTGAGGACCTTCCGCAGCGCCGTTTCGGGGTCGTCCGAGGACCCTTCGGAGCGCCACGCGACGAAGCCGTCGGGGCGGACCAGCACCGCGCCGTCCGGGGTGACGCCGTGGAGCTCGGCCCAGTCCGCGTCGCCGTTCGGGGTCAGCTCCGCGTGGGCCCCCTCACCGATGCGGTACGAGTCGATGGGCACCGCGAGGCGTTCCGCGACGTGCGAGGCGGCGGTGTGCCAGCTGCCGGTCGTGCCCGCGGAGCTCAGCAGCACGAAGTGCCGCTCGTACAGGTCGAGGGTGGAGACCCGGGTGCCGGCGCGGTTCAGCCACATGTGGGGCGCCCGGCTGCCGGGCTCGCCCACGAGGCTGAGCTTGTCCGGCACCACCGGCTGGGCCGGGTCGGCGCCCTGGACCGCGCCCTGCGGGTAGCGGTAGCCCAGCGCCACGTTGAGGATGCCGTTCCGCCTGCCCCCGGGACCTCCGGGGCCGCCGGCTCCGGGGCCGGGTGCGTAGCCGGGGTGGCTGTGCTCGACCGAACGCGACGAGGCGCGGGCGCTCGTCGCCTCCGCGACCGGCCGGCGCTCCGCGTCGTAGGACTCGAGCAGCCCGGGGCCGGCCCAGCCGTCCAGGACGGCGGCCAGCTTCCAGGCGAGGTTGTGCGCGTCCTGGATACCGGTGTTGGAGCCGAACGCCCCGGTGGGCGGCATCTCGTGGGCCGAGTCGCCGGCGAGGAACACCCGCCCGTCCGCGTACCGTTCGGCGATCCGCTCGGCGGCGTGCCAGGGAGCCCGGCCCGTGATCTCCACATGGAGATCGGGAACCCCGACGGCCTTCCGGATGTGTTCCCGACACCGCTCGTCGGTGAACTCCTCCAGCGTTTCGCCCCGTTCGGGGTGCCACGGGGCGTGGAACACCCACTGCTCCCGGTTGTCCACCGGCAGGAGCGCCCCGTCGGCCTCCGGGTTCGTCAGGTAGCAGATGATGAAGCGCCGGTCGCCGACGACGTCCGCGAGGTCGCGGGAGACGAAGGTGATGCTCACGTTGTGGAAGAGATCGCCCGGGCCGGTCTGCCCGATGGCGAGCTGCTCGCGCACGGGGCTGCGCGGACCGTCCGCCGCGACGAGGTAGTCCGCGCGGATGGTGGTGTGCTCGCCCGTGTCGCGGCTCTTGACGTAAGCGGTCACCCCTTCGGAGTCCTGTTCGAACGACATCAGCTCCGTCGAGTAGCGCAGATCCGCGCCCAGCTCGCGAGCACGCTCCAGGAGTACCGGCTCGAGATCGTTCTGGCTGCACAGGCACCATCCGGCCGGGCTGAACCGGGCGACCCCGCCGCCCGGGTCGATCTCCTTGAACAGCCACTCGCCGGCATCGCCCACCAGGCTCGGGGTCTGCAGGATGCCGTTGTTGCCGCCCAGGACCGACGCGGCCTCCTCGACGCGACGCTCGACTCCGGCGCTCCGGAACAGCTCCATCGTGCGCACGTTGTTGCCGCGCCCGCGTGGGTGGATCGACGTGCCCGAATGGCGCTCGACCAGGGTGTGCGGCACGCCGAGCCGCCCCAGGAACAGCGAGGTGGACAGGCCCACCAGAGAGCCGCCGACGATGAGGACGGGCGTGCGGTGACCGACCTCGCCGGCCCCTTCGAATCGGTTCATGGGTTCGCCTCCAGCGTCACCTGCGACGCGAGTCAGGTATGGGATGCAGATTCATGCCCTGCGAGGACCGATTCGTGCGTTCGGGGCACCCGAATGACGCGCGGTTCACTCATCCGCGCCGTGGGAGTCGCGTGGATCGTCCCGCCCGCCAACTATCGGCACATGACGACCCCCGGCCTTTCTTCGGGCACGGCGGTCCTTCCCGACCCTCCCGGAAGAAGAGAAGAGGTGCGTCGGATGACCCCCTCGGGACGCGTGTCGCAGTCGGCCTTCGACGGCTCAAGGCTGCGGGTGATCCTGCTGCTCGACCTGTACGAAGGCGCCCAGGAGCAGTTCCTCGAGGCGTACGAACTCATGCGCAAGCAGGTCGCCTCCGTCCCCGGTCACATCAGTGACCAGCTCTGCCAGTCGATCGAGAACCCCTCGCAGTGGCTCATCACCAGCGAATGGGAGAGCGCTCCGCCGTTCCTCGCCTGGGTGAACAGCGAGGAGCACGTCGAAACCGTCAAGCCGATGCACAGCTGCGTCCGGGACACCCGGTCCATGCGCTACAGCATCCTCCGGGAGACCGGGGCGCGTCGGCCGCTCACGTCGGACCCGTCCTCGGCGGGCGCGCAGGTGGCGGCCCGTGTGGGCGACGGCGTGGCACGCCACGCCCTGACCTTCACCGTCAAGCCGGGTTCCGAGTCCAAGGTCGCGGAGCTGCTCGCCGGGTACGAGTCGCCCTCGGCCAAGGTCGACGAGAACACCAGGCTGCGCCGCACGTCGCTGTTCATGCACGGCAACCGTGTCGTGCGGTGTGTGGAAGTGGAGGGCGACCTCCTCGCGGCACTGCGCCACGTCGCCCGCCAGCCCGAGGTACGGGCGGTCGAGGAGGCCATCAACCCGTACCTGGAGCAGGACCGGGATCTGACCGACCCCGAATCGGCGCGGGTCTTCTTCACCCGGGCCGCGCTCCCCGCCGTGCACCACGTCGTCTCCGACGGCCCGGCTCCGGCCCGGCTGCGGCGGCACGCGCTGTACTACCCCGCCAAGGAAGGCCGCGGGACGGAGCTGGCCCGGCTGCTCGCCCACCAGGACCAGGCCGCGGCGGAAGATCCGAATAGCCCCGTGTACGGAAGCACCGTCTTCCAGCGGGACGACATCGTGGTTCGCCTCGTCGACATCACGGGCGACCTCGACACCGACCCCCTCGCCTCGCTCGGCCTCAAGGGCCAGCGGAAGGCCGCGGACCTGGAGCGTCTGCTCGACGGTGCCGCGATCGGCGTCGAGGGCTCCCTGGAGACGGACCGCAACATCAACCGGCTCCTGTCGCACGCCGACATGCTGCCCATCACCGACCGCAGCTCGGCGGAATCCTGACGCACGGCCGCGGCCCCGGACCGTCGTGCCGGGCCGCGGCCGTCACCCGCACGCCCCTGCCCCACTCGGAGGTATCAACCATGCTCAAGCAGCGTCCCCGCATCGTGAACCTGTGCGACACGGAGCCCAACCGCAGGCGTGGAGGCGACCTGCGGGCCATGCTCACGCCGGCCACCGTGGGTTCCACCAGCGGCTTCATGGGCCTGGCCATCATTCAGCCCGGCGAGCGCATCGGTGAGCACTACCACCCGTACTCCGAGGAGTTCGTGTACGTCGTCCAGGGCGCGCTCGAAGTGGACCTGGACGGCGACACGTACGCGCTCCAGCCCGACCAAGGACTCCTGATCCCCATCGACGTGCGCCACCGCTTCCGTAACGTCGGAGCGGTGGAGGCCCGGATGGTCTTCCACCTGGGCCCGCTCGCCCCGCGTCCGAGCCTCGGCCACGTCGACACGGAGGTCACCGAGGAGGGCGAGCTCGCCGCCACCGGGCCACACCTGTCCGTGGGAGACCCCGGAGCGGTGTCCGAGCGGAACGGGGCCATCGAGTGACCCGGCGTGTGGCGGTGACCGGAATCGGGGTGGTCGCGCCCGGCGGCACGGGAGTGAAGGCGTTCTGGGACCTTCTCTCCAGCGGCCGTACCGCGACCCGTGGCATCACCCTGTTCGATCCGGTCGGCCTGCGTTCCCGCATAGCCGCCGAGTGCGACTTCGACCCGGCCGCGCACGGCCTGGACCCGGAACTGTGCGAACACGCCGACCGGTACGTCCAGTTCGCCGTCGTCGCCGCCGGAGAAGCCGTACGCGACTCCGGACTCGACACCGCCACGGAGGACCCCTGGCGCGTCGCGGTCTCCCTGGGCAGTGCCGTCGGCGGGACCACCCGCCTGGAACACGACTACGTCCTGGTCAGCGAGGCGGGACGGCGCTGGGACGTGACCCACGACCTGGCCGGTCCGCAGCTGCACACCGCGTTCCAGCCGAGCACGCTCGCCGCCGTGGTGGCCGAACAGCTCGGGGCCCGCGGCCCCGTGCAGACCGTCTCCACCGGCTGCACCTCCGGTCTCGACGCGGTCGGCTACGCCTTCCACACCATCGAGGAGGGCCGGGCGGACGTCTGCATCGCGGGCGCGTCTGACTCCCCGATATCCCCGATCACGATGGCCTGCTTCGACGCCATCAAGGCGACCTCCCCCGACAACGACGACCCCGAGCACGCCTCCAAGCCCTTCGACAACCGCCGCAACGGCTTCGTCATGGGGGAGGGTGCGGCGGTCCTCGTCCTGGAGGAGTACGAGCACGCGCGGGCTCGCGGCGCACACATCTACTGCGAGATCAGTGGCTACGCCACCTACGGCAACGCGTACCACATGACCGGTCTGACCGCGGAGGGACACGAGATGTCCCGGGCGATCGACACCGCGCTCGGCCAGGCCCGACTCGACCCCACGAAGATCGACTACGTCAACGCGCACGGCTCGGGCACCCGGCAGAACGACCGGCACGAGACCGCCGCCGTGAAGCGCTCCCTCGGCGCCCACGCCTACGACACGCCCATGAGCTCCATCAAATCCATGGTGGGGCACTCGCTCGGCGCGATCGGCGCGATTGAGGTCGCCGCCTGTGTGCTCGCACTGAAGCACCAGGTGGTGCCTCCGACGGCCAACTACGAGATCCCCGACCCCGAGTGCGACCTGGATTACGTGCCGCGCGACGCCCGCCCGCGAAAGCTGAGGAATGTGCTCTCCGTGGGCAGCGGATTCGGCGGCTTCCAGTCCGCGGTGCTCATGACAGGGCCGGGCGGGAGGACACGATGAGCACTCAGTCACGGCCGGCGGCCGTCACCGGGATCGGTGTGATCGCCCCCAACGGACTGCACGCCGACACGTACTGGAAGTCCGTACGGGAAGGCCTCGGGTTCCTCGGCCGGATCACCCGCGAGGGATGCGAGCACCTGCCCCTGAAGGTCGCCGGCCAGGTCGAGGGGTTCGACGCCTCGGCCCTCATCGAGGAACGCTTCCTCGTCCAGACCGACCGGTTCACCCACTACGCCATGGCGGCGGCCCGACTCGCCCTCGACGACGCGGGCCTCGGCCGGCTCGACGGTTCCGAGGACCCCTTCGCCATCGGCGTCGTCACCGCAGCCGGGTCGGGAGGCGGCGAGTTCGGCCAGCGGGAGCTGCAGAAGCTGTGGGGACAGGGCTCCAAGTTCGTGGGCCCCTACCAGTCCATCGCCTGGTTCTACGCGGCGAGCACCGGCCAGATCTCCATCCGGCACGGCTTCAAGGGGCCGTGCGGGGTCGTCGCGAGCGACGAGGCCGGGGGCCTGGACTCCCTCGCCCACGCGGCCCGGGCCGTACGGCGCGGGACCGGCGCCGTGGTCGTCGGAGCCGCCGAGGCACCCCTCGCCCCGTACTCGATGGTGTGCCAGCTCGGCTATCGGGAGCTCAGCACCGTCGAGGACCCCGACCGTGCCTACCGCCCCTTCACGGCGGGAGCCTGCGGCTTCGTGCCCGCGGAGGGCGGCGCCATGCTCGTCGTCGAGGACGCGTCCCGCGCCCGCGAGCGGGGTGCGGCGGTTCGGGCCCACATCGCCGGCCACGGCGCCACGTTCACCGGCGCCTCGCGCTGGGAGGAGTCCCGGGAGGGACTCGCCCGCGCGATCCGGGTCGCCCTCGACGAGGCCGACTGCGCCCCGGAGGAGGTCGACGTCGTGTTCGCCGACGCCCTGGGCGTACCGGAGGCGGACCGCGCCGAGGCGCTGGCGCTCGCCGACGTCCTGGGAGCACACGCCACCCGCGTGCCCGTGACGGCCCCCAAGACCGGCATCGGCCGCGCCTACTGCGGGGCACCCGTGCTCGACACCGCCGCCGCCGTGCTCGCCATGGAGCACGGCCTGGTGCCCCCCACCCCCAACGTGTTCGACATCGCCTGCGATCTCGACCTGGTGATGTCCCGCGCTCGCCCCGCCGAGCTGCGCACGGCCCTCGTCCTCAGCAGGGGACTCATGGGATCCAACGCGGCGCTGGTGCTGCGCCGCGCTGGCGAATCCGCCCGGTAGGACCGGGCGGGGAAGGAGAGACACATGATCACCAAGGAACTGACCTTCGACGAACTGGCCACGCTGATGAAGCAGTCGGCCGGCGTCACCGTCGATCCCCGGCAGATCGAGCAGACGCCCGACGCGCCGTTCAGCACCCTCGGCGTCGACTCACTCGGCCTGCTGGGCATCGTCGGCGAACTGGAGAACCGCTACAGCCTGTCGCTGCCCACCGACGCCGAGCGCTGCAAGACGCCCGCCGAGTTCCTCGGCCTCGTCAACACCACCCTGAAGACCGGAGTCTGACGTGTCAGGACACACCGACAACAGCATCATCATCGACGCCCCCCTCGATCTCGTCTGGGACATGACCAACGACATCGAGAACTGGCCCCAGCTCTTCAGCGAGTACGCCTCCGTCGAGGTGCTCTCCCGCGAGGGCGACACCACCACCTTCCGCCTGACCATGCACCCGGACGACAACGGGAAGGTCTGGAGCTGGGTGTCGGAGCGCACCGTCGACCGCCCCAAGCGGACGGTGCGTGCACATCGTGTCGAGACCGGGCCCTTCGCGCACATGGACATCCGGTGGGAGTACGAGGAGACGCCGGCCGGTGTCCACATGCGCTGGGTGCAGGACTTCGCGATGAAGCCCGACGCCCCGGTCGACGACGAGTGGATGACGGACAACATCAACCGCAACTCCCGCACCCAGATGGCCCTGATCCGGGACCGCATCGTGCGGGCCGCCCAGGAGCGCCGGCGCGCACCGGTCATGCCGGCCTGACCGCACCCGCAGGAAGGACACCCGATGCACCACGCACTGATCGTCGCCCGCATGGCGCCCGGTTCGGCGCCGGCGATCGCCGACGTGTTCGCCGACTCCGACCGCGGCGAGCTCCCGCACCTGGTCGGCGTCACCCGGCGCAGCCTCTTCCAGTTCGGCGAGGTCTATCTGCACCTCATCGAGGCCGAGCAGGACCCGGCGCCCGCCATCGCCAAGCTGGCCGGGCACCCCGAGTTCCGCAACACCAGCGAGAGGCTGTCGGCGTACGTCAGCGCGTACGACCCGACGACATGGCGCAGCCCCAAGGACGCCATGGCGCACTGCTTCTACCGCTGGGAGCGGGACGCCGGGTCCTGAGCGAACGCACGGCGGAGAAACCCGAGGCCGCCCGCCCCGCGTCAGACGCGGAGCGGGCGGCCTCGGGTTTCCTCCGTGCCCCCTGATCAGGCGGGCACGGTGCACTCGAAGGCGTGTAGATACGCGTTCACCGGGCGGATCTCGCCGATGACCAGGCCGGCGTCCGTCAGCCGCTCGACCATGCTCTGCCGGGTGTGCTTGGCACCGCCCACGTTGAGGAGCAGCAGCAGGTCCATAGCCGTCGTGAACCGCATCGAGGGGCTGTCGTCCACGAGGTTCTCGATCACCACGACACGGGCGCCGGGGCGCGCTGCCCGCCGGATGTTGGCCAGCGTCCTGCGGGTGCTGTCGTCGTCCCACTCCAGGATGTTCTTGATGATGTACACATCCGCCTGGACCGGGATGTCCTCGCGGCAGTCGCCGGCCACCACACGTGCCCGGGAGGCCAGCGAGCCGCCCTCGCGCAGGCGCGGGTCGGCGTTCCCCGCCACCCCCGGCAGGTCGAGCAGCGTGCCGTGCAGGTCGGGGTACTTGTCCAGCAGACTCGTCAGGACGTGCCCCTGACCGCCCCCGATGTCGGCGACCGAGGACACCCCGTGCAGATCGAGCAGTTCGGCGACGTCCTGCGCGGACTGCCGGCTCGATGTCGTCATGGCCCGGTTGAACACGTGCGCGGACTCGGGTGCCTCTTCGTTCAGGTACGAGAAGAACTCCCGCTCGTACACGTCCTGGAAGACGTTGCGGCCGGAGCGCACCGCCTCGTCGAGCTTCGGCCAGACGTCCCACGTCCACGGCTCGGTGCACCACAGCGCGATGTACCGCAGGCTCTGCGGGTCGTCCTCGCGCAGGAGACGGGACATCTCGGTGTGGGCGAAGGTGCCGTCGGGGCGCTCCGTGAAGACGCCCTGGCACGACAGGGCGCGCAGCAGTCGGCGCAGCGTCCGCGGATCTGTCTTCACCTCGGCCGCGAGCGCCTCCGCGGTCATGGGCGTGTCGTCCAGCGCGTCCGCCACACCCAGCCGGGCGGCCGCGCGTACGGCGGCGGCGCCCGCCGCCCCGAAAACGAGCTCTCTCAGCCGCATGGGCGGCGGGGGAGCGGGATCAACAGTCGTCATCTGTTCGCCTTGCCTTTGCTGTCGTGCCGTGAGGGAGGGGGAGGGACCGGTCAGCACATGCCCGCGGGTTCCGAGACCTTGCAGGTGTTGCCGTGGAAGGTGTTGCCCTTGCCGGTGTCCCGGTTCGCCAGGTCGGCCGTGCCGTTGCGCAGCACGACGTTGTCGCGGATCTCGTTCCGCTCGTTGAGGGCGCCCACGAAGCTCTTGAACAGCACGACGCCGCCGGACAGCGGGGAGTCGCCCTTGTTGTCCACGACCCGGTTCTCCGCGACGAGCGTCTCCTCGGCGCCGGTGAGGACGATTCCCGAGCCCTGCAGGAAGGGCAGGCGGGGGGTCTTCGGACAGAGCTTGTTGTTGGCGTGGATGTGGTTCCGGCGCAGGGTCATGGCCCCGGCGCGCGGCGAGGACTCGTCGCCCACCACGAACACCCCGGCGCAGTTGCCGGTCGCGTTGTTGCGGTCGACGGTCAGGTTCCGCAGACGTCGGACCGTGACGCCGATCCGGTTGTCGTACACCCGGTTGTGGGTGATCAGCGTGCCCTTGGCGTCGGCGGCCCCCTCCTCCTTGTCGAGGGTGTTGGCCAGGAACAGCCCGGCGTCGCCGTTGCTCCGGGCGATGTTGTGGCTGAGCTCGCTGCGCACGAACCTCTCCTGGGCGATGCCCCAGGTGCCGTTCTTCTCGGCGATCACCCGCTGGACCTTCAGCCGGTCGGTCCACGACGCCCACAGGCCGGACTTGGCGAAGCCCCGGAGCGTCAGCGAGCGCACGGTGACGCCCTCGACGGGACGGCTCTCCGTGCCGGCGACGCAGATGCCGTTGCCGGCCTTCGCACAGGCGTTGCCGGCATCGGTCGCGCCGGGCTCGATCACGGTGGGGAGGCCGCCGGTGCCACGCAGCGTCAGGTTCGGTGTGGTGATGCGGACGCTCTCCCGGTAGGTGCCGGGGGAGAGGAGGACGGTGTCCCCCGGGCCGGCGGCGTCCACGGCCTGCTGGATCGATTCGCCGGGCTCGACCCAGTGCACGGTCATCTTGTTCGCCGTCGGTGCGGCGGCGCCCACGCCCGACGCCGCGAGAGCCGCGGTGCATGCCAGGAGGGCGATCTGTCGTTTGGTCATATGGCGAAGTTATGAGCGCGAGTTCGGCCCGGCCACCGCTGATGGCCCGGGTGGGCTGCTCGCCCCCATGAAGACTCCCGACGGCTCAGAGGGACGTCGGGACCGGCACTAGGCCGTTCGCCCGCCAGGCACCATCCGTTCCGGCGCGCCGGACATGCTGCCGTGACCTGCGGCGGTGACGACGGGGAGGACGGTCGAGAGCCCGACCGGGGGACACCCGTGCGTGCTCCTCCCGTTGCGGTGATCACGGGTCGGGGTTTCCCTCGTGCACGGAGCACAGCACAGGCGCCGCGCGGTTGAGCCGGCCAGGAAAGCTCCCCCGAAGGAGAGAAGCATGCGCGTTGTACGTACCGGTTCCCAGCTCGCCCTGATCCTGGGAGCCCTCGTTCTGTCCGCTCCCACCGCCGTGGCCGCCGTGGGGGAGCCCGCCGGTGACGTCCGGGTCAACCCGGGGAAGGCGACCCCTGGTACCACCGTCACCGTCACCACCTCCGCCTGCGGCAAGGAGACGTACGGCAAGGGCGAGTCGGAGGCGGGCGGGAAGTTCCACCTTCTGCCGGGCGACCGGAAGGGCGTCCTGGTGGGCGAGTTCCAGGTGCCCGACGACGCCGTCTCCGGCACGGACACCGTGACCCTCAAGTGCCCGCCCCGGATCAAGAAGACCGTCACGTACCAGATCTCCGGCCGTCCGAACGGTGCCGTCGACGCCGGCTTCGGCGGGGCTTCCGGGGGCGACGACAGAAGCATCCAGCTCGCCCTCGGCGTGCTGCTGCTCGGCGGCGCCGCAGCGGGGGTGATCAGGCTGCGCCGGCGTTCCCCGGAAGCCCGGACCCCCGCGTGACCATAGGCCCGGACCTCCGAACGACCCTACGACCCCCGGCCCCGGCTCCGTGAGGAGAGCCGGGGCCCGCCACCGAGCAGAGGCACGATCAGCATGAGGAACGGCTTCAGGCCGGAGACGACCGGAACGCCGCCGCGGCGCGTCCCTTCGGCCAAGGTGCTCGCCTGGATGGCGCTCGCCGGTACCTTGCTGCTGGCCGATGCGCTGCGCGACGACGGCCCGCCGCAGCCGACGGCGGCACAGGCCCGGCCTCCCCTCGCACAGACCGCCGTCCGAGCCGATCCGAACCGCCCCGGCCCCCGGCCACTGCCCGCGTCGCAACCGGCGCGGATCAGGATTCCGGCCATCAAGGTCGACGCTTCCCTGACGCCCCTGGAGCTGGACGGGGCCGGAGCGCTGCAACCCCCGCCCGCGACGGCCCCGACCGTAGCCGGCTGGTACGCCGACGGCACCACACCCGGCGCGTCGGGTACGGCCGTCGTGGCGGGTCACGTGGACACCCCGCTCGGCCCGGCCGTCTTCCACCGGCTCGGCGCCCTGTTCCGGGGCGCCGAGATCGCGGTCGAACGCGAGGACGGCCGCACGGCCCTGTTCACGGTCGACGCGGTCGAGGTCCACGCGAAGGACCGGTTCCCCGACGACCAGGTCTACGGCAGCTCCGGACGCCCGGAGTTGCGGTTGATCACCTGCGGTGGCGACTGGTCCAGGAGCACCGGCTACCGGGCCAACACGGTCGTGTACGCCACCCTGACCGGGACGAGATAGCCTCCGAAGCGCGAGGCAGGAGCTGCTGGACCCGACCCGGCGAAGTGCGATGTCGTGGGAGATGAGAGGGTCTGGCGGGTGAGCGAGACACTACCGAACACCCTGCAATACCGCGTTGACGGAGGAGAAGACGCTCCGGTCCTGGTCCTGGGGCCCTCCCTGGGTACCACCCTGCACATGTGGGACCGCCAGATACCCGAACTCACCCGTCAGTGGCGCGTCGTCCGTTTCGATCTGCCGGGCCACGGCGGGGCCCCCGCCCAACCCTTCACCTCCGTCGCCGAACTCGGCGACCGGCTGCTCGCCACCCTCGACGAGCTGGGTGTCCAGCGCTTCGGCTACGCGGGCTGCTCCATCGGCGGCGCGGTCGGCATCGACCTCGCCCTGCGGGCGCCCCACCGGGTCGCCTCGCTCGCCCTGGTGGCCGCCTCACCCCGGTTCGGCAGCGCCGACGAGTTCCGCCAGCGCGGCGTGATCGTCCGTACCAACGGCCTCGAACCGATGGCCCGCACCGCCCCCGAGCAGTGGTTCACCCCCGCCTTCCGCGCCGCACAGCCCGCGATCGTCGAATGGGCCGTTCAGATGGTCCGCACCACCGACCCCGGCTGCTACATCGGCGCCTGCGAGGCGCTCGCGGTCTTCGACGTGCGGGAAGCCCTCGGCCGCATCGGTGTCCCCGCCCTGGTGCTCGTCGGCTCCGAGGACCAGGTCACCGGCCCCGCGGAGGCCCGCACCCTGGTCGCCGGTATCGCCGACGCCCCGCTCGCCGTCGTCCCCGGCGCCTCGCACCTCGCCCCCGTCGAGCAGCCCGCGGCCGTCACCGAGCTGCTCACGAACCACTTCGCCGGGATCGTGAACGAGACGCAGAGCGCCCTGCCCGCTCCGCCGATGCCGCCCGTCTCCGCCCCCGTCGTGCCCGTCGCCGAGATCGCCCCCGCCGGGCCCGTGGACGGTGCGGCGGGGACGGCCGGGGCCGTGCGGCCCGACCCGTACGAGCAGGGCGTGAAGCTGCGCCGCGAGATCCTCGGCGACGCCCATGTGGACCAGGCCCTGGCCGACGACTTCGGCGCCGACCTTCAGGCCCTCGTCACCCGCTACGCCTGGGGCGAGGTCTGGAGCCGCGAGGGCCTGGACCGCCGGACCCGCAGCTGCGTGACCCTGACGGCCCTGATCGCCGGCGGCCACCAGGACGCGCTCGCCGACCACACCCGGGCCGCCCTGCGCAACGGACTGACCCCGGACGAGATCCACGAGGTCGTGCTGCACACCGCGGTCTACTGCGGGCTGCCCGCCGCCGAGCGCGCCCTGCGCACCGTGGGCCGGGTGATCAAGGAGGAGACCACGCCCCAGGCGTAGGCTGACCGGGCATGTACGGCCCGTCGTGAGGTGGAGTCCTGTGAAGCTGACGAAGAAGTCGCACGCCTGCGTCCGTCTGGAGAAGGACGGGCGGACGCTCGTCATCGACCCCGGCGGGTTCAGCGAGGAGGACTCCGCCGTCGGCGCCGACGTCGTGCTGGTCACCCACGAACACCCGGACCACTTCGACGAGGGCAGGCTGCGGGCCGGTCTGGAGTCCAACCCGGCGGCCGAGATCTGGACGCTGCGAAGCGTCGCGGAGAAACTCTCGGCCGCCTTCCCGGGCCGCGTCCACATCGTCGGCCACGGCGACACCTTCACCGCGGGCGGCTTCGACGTCCAGGTGCACGGGGAGCTCCACGCGGTGATCCACCCGGACATCCCCCGGATCACCAACGTCGGCTTCCTCGTCGACGGCTCCGTCTTCCACCCGGGCGACGCGCTGACCGTTCCCGACCACCCGGTGGACACGCTGATGCTGCCGGTGATGGCCCCCTGGAACAAGATCTCCGAGGTCATCGACTACGTACGGGAGGTCAGGCCGCGCCGCGCCATCGACGTCCACGACGCCCTGCTCACCGACCTCGCCCGGCCCATCTACGACCGGCAGATCGGCGCCCTCGGCGGCACGGACCACGGCCGGCTGACCCCGGGCGACTCCACCGAGCTGTGATCCACCGGGCCGCGAGGCCGGTGGCTGTCACACCCCGACGTTAGGCTTGCGCTCATGCGCATCGCGACCTGGAACGTCAATTCGATCACCGCCCGCCTGCCCCGGCTCCTGGCCTGGCTGGAGAGCTCCGGCACGGACGTGCTGTGCATCCAGGAGACCAAGTGCACCGTCGAGCAGTTCCCCGCCGACGAGCTGCGCGAGCTGGGGTACGAGTCGGTGGTGAACGCCACCGGGCGGTGGAACGGTGTGGCGCTGCTCTCCAAGGTCGGCCTGGAGGACGTCGTCACCGGACTGCCCGGCGGGCCCGACTACGAGACCCTGCAGGAGCCCCGGGCCATCTCCGCGACCTGCGGCCCGGTCCGCGTGTGGTCGGTCTACGTGCCCAACGGCCGTGAGGTCGCCCACGAGCACTACGCGTACAAGCTCCGCTGGCTGGAGGCGCTCCAGGCGGCCGTCGCCGAGGACGCGGCGGGGGAGCGTCCGTTCGCCGTCCTCGGTGACTACAACATCGCGCCGACCGACGAGGACGTCTGGGACATCGCCGTCTTCGAGGGCGCCACGCACGTCACCGCCCCGGAGCGGGCCGCGCTCGCCGGACTCCGCGAGACGGGCCTCACGGACGTGGTCCCGCGCCCGCTGAAGTACGACCACCCCTTCACGTACTGGGACTACCGCCAGCTCTGCTTCCCGAAGAACAAGGGCATGCGCATCGACCTGGTGTACGGCAACAAGCCGTTCGCCGACGCGGTCAAGGACAGCTATGTCGACCGGGAGGAGCGCAAGGGCAAGGGCGCGTCCGACCACGCGCCGGTCGTCGTCGACCTGGACGTCTAGAGCCTGTCCCGCGTCCTCCGGATCAGGCCCTAGGACTTCTCCTTCGCGCTCGGTGCCTGGGCGGCGTTCCAGCCGGTGAGCTCGGCCGGGCGGTTGGTGATGATCCCGTCGGCGCCGAGCGCGTCCAGGGTCTTCCAGCGGGCCGGGGTGTCGACCGTCCAGACCATCACGGCCACTCCGGCCGCGTGGAGCCTGCGCACCGCGTCCGGATGGGCGGACAACTGCGCGGCGGACGGGTTGTAGGTGCTCAGGCCGAGCTCCTGGGCGACCGCGACCGGGTCGGGATCCAGCTTGTCGCGCAGCAGGCCGAGGGGGAGTTCGGGCGCGAGCGCGCGGGTGTGCCTCAGCGCTTCGGGGTCGAAGCTCTGCACGAGGACCCGGCCGGTCATGGCGTGGTCGCGGATCGCCTGGACGATCCGCGCCACCTCGTCGCGGCTGTGCCGGCCCTTGATCTCCAGGACCAGGTTCCCGCCCCGAAGGCGCAGGTCGTCCAGTTGGGCGGCGAGGGTGGGGACCCGTGCACCGGTGAACGCGGGGGCGAACCAGGAGCCGGCGTCGAGCGTGTCCAGCTCCGCGGCGGTGAGTTCGCGGATCGGTCCGGTGCCGTCGGTGGTGCGGTCGACCGTGGTGTCGTGGAGGACGTACGGCACGCCGTCCTCGCTCGGCTGGACGTCGTTCTCGATCCACCGGGCGCCGCCCCTGCGGGCCACCTCGTCGGAGAGCAGCGTGTTCTCGGGCGCGGCCGAGGAGGCGCCCCGGTGGGCGATCACCGTCATCGGCGCGCCGGGCGCCCGCAGGAAGGCGTTCGTGGCTCGCTTCTCCACGCTCGCCGCGGCCTTGCCCGTGGCGGAAGCGGACGGAGTCTCCCGCACGATCAGGAACGCGGCGGTCGAGGCGCACGAGAGGGCCAGCACGAGCGCGACGGCGGCGTTGCGCCGGCCGCGTCGCCGGCCGGCGGGCGGAGTCTTGGGCTCTGGCATGCGCCACACCCTAGGGGGTCTCGTCGATCAGGCCGGATCAGGGCGCGGTGCCAGGCGTCGCGAGCCCGGCATGATCGGCGAGGCACCCCTGGTGCCCGCGAGCCGAATGCCGCGGCTGCCCGGGCCCGGACGATCTCCGCGCGCCGGGTGGTGCCATGGGAGGGTGCGGTGCGACGCTGGTCGGATGAACATCCCTTTCCTGGACAACTGGCGCAAGCGGCCCGAGGCCGATCAATCCCCCTTGGCCGCGGCTTTCGACCGTGACCCCGAGGGAGTCGGCGAGCTGCTCGCCGAGTGCGAGTTGCTGCGCGCCAGGGCCCAGGACGCGGGGGTGCAGCTGGACGACACGGCGCGCTCGCTGGTGGCGATCGACCAGCTTCCGCCGCGCTGGCGGGACGATCCGGAGGAGCTGCCCTGGCTGGGCAACGACGCCGGGCTGTATCTGGGTACGGTCATCGTGCGCACGGTGCCGGGCGCGGTCTGGCAGGTGTGGCCGGGAGGTCGGCCCGTGGTCCGGCTGGCCTCGGGCCGGGAGATCGACGTGGTCGCCGCCGGGCTCGACTGGGCCGTGAGCGGATCGCCCGAGCTGTCCCAGGTGTACGGGGAGGCCGCCGAGTTCTGACCGCCCCGGCGGGCCACCGGCCACCCCTTTGCAGTAAATACGGCTAATGCCGTTTTCATGCGTGTCGGGCGTGAAGTCCCTTTTTATGGTGGATAGTTTGCGCTGACCGCGACACAGCCGAGAAGGGGGCAGGGCAGCGTATGGCCGCCGATACCGCGCTGGTTGCCTGCGGCAAGGAGGGTGGTCCGCCCGGGCAAGGCCCGCGGCCCGACGAACTCGAGGTCACCGGAAAGCCGTTCTCCCGCGAGCCGCTGCTGCCGGACGGGAGTCCCCCAGGGCCCCTGGGCACCGAGGGGCAGTAGCTCGCGGGAGAGCCATGCCCGCCCGGCAGCAGCCGGTGATCACTTCTCCCGCAGCGGGACCGACAGGTACGAGGGGTCGGCCGACGGAGAGGAGAAGGTCAGCTGTGCGCCGGTCGGGTTGTGCTCGATGTAGAGCGGGTCGACGGTGTCGACGACCAGGGCGAGACGGTGGCCCGCCGGCACGTCGTAGGCCGTGGAGAACAGCTCCAGGTCGACGGTGAACGGCGCGCCGGGTGTCTTGCCGTGGAAGGTGTACGGGGCATTGCTGACCAGCTTGCCGAGGCCGAGCGGGCCCACGTCGTAGAGGTACGCGACGAGGGTGCCGCTCTCCTTGGTGGAGGTGACGGTGGTGTGCAGCTTCGCCGTGCCGCGCACCCGCTGGGCCGTGTCGTACCGCTCGGACTGCCAGACGCAGGCGAAGGAGCGGGGGAGGAGCGGGATCGAGGCGACGGGCGGGGTCTTCAGGAACTGGTCGAGGGCGTTGGACAGCAGCACGATGCCGCCGTTGGCGCCGGAGTCGACGTTCGCCCAGATCTTCTGGGTGGAGCCGAGGGCGATCTTCCGCTGGTTCGCCCCCACCGACTTCCAGTCCGGGTAGCCCTCGTAGCCGCCGGTGGAACGGGACTTGAGCTGGACGGGCTGCTCGCGGTCGATCCCGTTGTCGACGCCCTTGAGGTGGCGGTCGAACCAGCGGTGGGCGTTGGTCCAGGTGTCGTTGGGGAGCCCGAACAGACCGGTGGCCTCGGCGGTGGCGTGGTCCCCGGGGCGGAACTCCAGGCGCTTGGGGCCCTGGAGCTTCTCGTAGAAGGAGGCGTACTGGTTGGGCGGGAAGATGGTGTCGCCCCAGGCGTTGCCGAGCATGATCGCCGCGCCGTTGGCGTTGATCCGGTCCAGATAGGTGGCCGCGGAGCGCTTCTTGCCCCAGGCGATCATCTCCTCTTCCTTGTCCAGGTTCGAACCGAGGAAGTCCTTGAGGGTCTGCCGGAGTTCGGGTCCGGGACGGCCGGTGAGGAAGCCGGCGCCGCCCAGCAGGGCCGCGGCCTGGAGGTGCTGGGTGCGGCCGCTGTAGATGGACTCGATCAGGTCGGCCCAGCCGCTCAGGGCCGCGACGGCCTTGACCCGCGGGTCGTGCGCCGCGGTGAGCAGGCTGATCCCCGCCCCGTAACTCACCCCCGCCATACCGACCTTGGCCGGGTCGGCCGGGGTGTTGGCGAGCGCCCAGTCGATGACCTTGGAGGCGTCGGCGACGTCCTTCGGTCCGGCGGTCTCGATCTCGCCGCCGGACTGCCAGAAGCCGCGCGAGTTGTAACTGACCAAGATGTAGCCGGAGTCGGCGAGCTTCTGGGCCTGTGCGAGGTACTCGATCTGTGGCATCGCCCAGCTGGTGGGGAGCACGATCACGGGGTGGCGGGTGGAGCCGTCGGCGCCGGCGGGGGTGACGACGTTGGCCTTGAGGATCGTGCCGCCGTCTCCGGCGATGTCGACGAAGCGGATGCCGGGCTCGGCGGCGTGGGCGGCGGGGGCGAGCCCGAGGGTCGTCCCGGCCGCCAGGGCGGCCGAGACGGCGAAGACCAGAGGTGTGCGCACGGGTCACTCCTACTCGTGTCACTGGTGGGGACAGTGAAAGTGACCCGACGGTAACCGGACAGGCTTACCGGAGGTAACTGGTCGGTAAGTTACGCGAGGGTAACGATTAGTGGTCCGCGAGTGCGCTCTTCGCCCGCCACTCGGCCCAGGACAGATTCCACTCGCCGTAGCCGTTGTTCAGCGCCTGCGTCCCCTTGGCGTCGGAGCCGGTGATCTCGAAGGGGTCGCCGACCTGCACCCGGTCGTACACGGACCGCGCGTCGGCGTCGCTCATGCCGATGCAGCCGGAACTCCTGTTGGCGCTGCCGAAATAGGCCGCGTTCCAGGGCGCGGCGTGGGCGTACATGCCCGACCAGGTCAGCCGCATCGAGTAGTCGACCATCTTGTCGTAGGCGTCGCCGAGCCCGACGGTCTCGGAGCGCATGTTGATGGTGCCCTCCTTGGACATCAGGACGGTCTTCCCGCGCCAGGACCCCTTCTCGCCGCCGGGCGTCCCCGCCGACATCGGCACGTTCTGGACCACCTGCCCGTCCCGGAGCAGCGTCAGCCGGTGGTTGTCCAGGTCGACCTTGACCAGCTGGTTCCGGCCGATCGAGAAGGACGTGGTGTAGTCCCGGACGAACCAGCCGCCCGTGCCGGAGTCGACACCGCTCAGTTCGGCGTCCAGGGTCACCTTCGTGCCGGACTTCCAGTACTCCTTCGGCCGCCAGTCGACGCGGTCCTTGCCCGACCAGTCCTGCATCCAGCCCCAGGAGCCCTCGGTGTTGTTCGAGGTGGTGACCTTGAGGTGCTTCTCGACCTCTGCCTTGTTCTTCACCGGGTGGTCGAACACGATCGACAGCGGCTGGCCGATGCCGACCGTGGTGTTCTTCCCCGGAGCCAGCGTCAGCTTGTTGACCCTCTCGGGGGCCGCGGTGGTGAACGCGGCCTTCGCGCTCCCGCCGGCCGTGTCACGCGCCTCGACGGCGTACGCGGTTCCGGGCGTGACCTTGCGGGAGGACGTCCAGCTCTTTCCGTCCGCGGACACCTTCCCCTCCAGCCGCCCGCCCTTGGAGTCGGTCACGGTGACCTCCCGCAGCGCCCCCTCGGCGAGCGTCACGGTCACCGGCCCACCGGCCGCGGCGCGTTCTCCGGAGAGGTTCACGGATATCCGCGTCCGCGGCGCCGCCTCCCCGCCCTTCTCGCCGTCCGCCGCCGAGGCGCCCCCGGAACAGGAGGTGAGCGTGGCGAGGGCGAGGGCCGCCGCAGCGGTGGTGAGCAGGGTGCGACGCGGGCGTATGCGGTTCAAGGGGACGACCTCCGGTGTTGATCTCTCTCTGGAGAGAGAGGGAGGAAGGCCGTGAAAGGTTGCGAAAATCCTATCTATTTCGGTGATGTCGGATGTGAGATGGGCAATACGGCCGCGTGGGGGCTGTGCCCGAGCCTCGTTAGGGTTCGGTCGTATGACCGACCGCGTACTGGAACTCCTGCGCAACCGCCCCGATCTGGCCGAACTGGCCGCGTTTCCGTTCAACTTCGATGTGGGCCGGGCGTACCACGTCGAGGAGGTGCACCTGGCGTCCGGGGCGTCACTGGAACCGATCGCCGGCGACGACACCGGAGGCACGTACTTCCTGTGCGGGGGTACCGCCGTGCTCCACGCGTCCTCCGAGGGGGACGCCGTGCTGCTCGCCGACAGCGTGACCGAGGCGCTGGAGATGCTCGTCCGGCTGCCCTGGTGGTGCGAGAACCTCTCCGCGGAGCTGGACGAGAAGAGCCTGCTCGCCGAGGTACGGGCCGCGGACGAGGAGGCGCGGGAGGAGTTCGCCCCCGAGCTGGACGTGCAGCGAGCGGCGTTGCTGGACGGGCTCGGCCTGCCGGACCGGCCCCTGACCGAACTCCTCGCCCTGTCCGAGTCGGCCGCCCGGCGCACCGACCCGGACCACGTCCTGCTCAACTCCGACGAGCTCTGCGCGTACCGGCTGGCGGAGTCCTACCGGACGCCGCTGCGCGACGTCGTCCTCGCCCCGGGACGGCAGGCGCTGGAGCGGATGCGCTCCGGCGACCTCGACGCGCGCCGGAAGGCGGCCGAGGATCCGGTGCTGCGCGCGGGGGTGCTTCGGGCGGCGCGGGACGACCGCCGGGACGGCGACCTGCCGCTGCTGCGTTTCCTGCTCCGACGCGAGAACGACGAGCGGACCGAGTGGTATCAGGAGCGGTGGCTGGCCGCGATGCTCGTGGCGCTCCACGCGCAGGACGAGGACGTTCCCCTGCTGCGGTCGGCCACCCAGGGGCAGGTCACCGACAGCGCCGAGGCCCTGCAGTGGGCCCGCCAGCAGGACGCGGCCGAGGAGAGCTCGTTCACCTGGATCGAACTGGCCCACCGGCAGGGACGCGTCGAGCACGCCCGGGTCGCGCTCATCCGCCTGCTGGACGACACGGGCCCGGACGCACACCGGCTCCGGGAGCTGAGCCGTGCGCTGGAGCGCATCGGCGACCACGCACAGGCGGCCCGCGCGCAGTTCGACCTCCTCTCGCTCCAGGACACGGCGTGGGACCGGGCCGTGGAGGCGCACGTCCTCGCCCGCCTGGAGCGCCGCAAGGGCGACCTCGCGGCAGCGGGACGGGCGCTGGAGCGCGCGCGGGCGGCGGTCGGCCTCGACGGCGGCAGGACGGACGGAACGGTCACCGAATGGCACCGACGGGGGCTCGGCCGGCTGATCACGGAGCAGCATCTGGAGCTGACGCTCGCCGCGATCGAGGCGGGTGACTCGGAACTCGCGCATACCACGATGGCGCACGGCCGGCTCCTGCTGAACACGATCGCCAAGCAGTCGGCGAAGGCGCTCAGCAGGCTGTCCACGCGGGCGAAGTGGGCGGTGGCCGGCCTCCGCCCGCCCGGCGCCTGAAGCGACCGGGCGCTCCTCCTCAGGAAGAGGTGTCCTCGAGTCCTTCCAGGCTGTCCATGAACGAGCTGACGGAGAACACCGCCCGGCCGGGACCGGCCGGGCCGTACCCGGGCGGGGAACTCAGGCCGTACTCCTCGAGCGTCGCCCGGTACGTCTCCAGCAGCCGAATGTGGTACTCGAGCGGAGCCCCCAGGGGGTTGGCCTTGCCCAGCGGGGTCGTGGGCTCCGGGCACCAGGTGGTGAAGCGCGGTACGACGCCGTTCGACATGAAGAACCGCAGGCCCTCGGCGGTCGAATCGATCGCCTCGCTCACCTTGGTGAAGCCGAAGGGCTCGGCCATCTCGATGCCCGCCACGAAGTTGGGGATCACATGGCGGGGCCCGAACACCTCGGCGGAGTCCAGGATTCTGCGGTGCCACTCGTCGCGGCCGACGTAACGCTCCTTGCCCGGGCAGTGGAGCTGGAACAGCCGGCGGTCCCACACCTCGAAGTTGGGGTGGTAGATCCGGATGCCGTAGTCGTGGAAGCGCTGGACGTCGTCGCGGGGGAGCGCCTGGGCGACGACCTTGCCGATCCAGCGGCCCGGGAAGCGCTCCTCGATGGCCTTCGCGTAGTGGCCGTAGAAATCGGCCTCGTCACGGCCGCCGACCTGGGACGTGATCGAGCCGCCCGTCAGGGTGTAGGCCCGTGAGGTCCCCGCGGTGTCGTACCGGTCGATGATCTCCAGGGCCTCCAGGACCTCCTCGACCGGCTTCACCCCGGTGTACGGCCGCCCCGCCGCCTTGTGCTGGCGCCAGTTGTGGTTGATGTCGCAGAACTGGCACTCCTCCTTGGCGCCGAAGTACTGACACACCCGGAAGACCGTCAGATAGATGAGATAGCCCCACTGGATGGTCGGCGCGACCTCCATCACCGACTTGCCGTTCGACAGCTTGTGCCGGTAGTACTCCGGCATCGGCGGCAGGCCGACGTCGGCGATCCGCACACCGTCCAGATAGAGCCCGAGCACGCCGTCCTCGCCGCCCCGTACGACGTAGGGGGAGTCCGGGTTCACACGTACGGACACGACGGTGCGGCGCAGTTCGTACGGGCCGCCGGTGAGCACGATCTCCTCGGGCGGCCGGTTGAGCGCGGCGGCACCGAGCTCCGGCAGCGTGCGGTGGTCGAAGGAGAAGATGAAGTACGACTTCGGCTTGACGTCGCCGGCGGCCCCGTCCGAGGTGCCACTGAGCGCCGACTCGTCGAAGGCCATGCCACCCCGGAGGAGATCTTCCTTGATCACGGCTTCCCGGGGCACGTGCGGGAAGCGCTCCATCAGGCCCTCGACCAGTGCGGTACGGCTGAGGCTCTCCATGTGCTGCTCCATCCCTGTGACTCCATGAGGGTCCCTCGAAGCCTAACCCCGTGTAAGTGACACGCCTGGAGCCGGGGTGTGACACGACCGGTGGACCCGCGGATCTGGTAATCCGGGGGCCCGCGGCCCAAGCTGGGGGCCGTGGAGAACAGCAGCGAGGTACCGGACGTCTTCGATCCGCGGATCTACGCCCACGGACTGCCGCACGAGGCGTTCCGCACCCTGCGCGACAGGCATCCCGTCGCCTGGCAGCAGGAGTACGAGGTACTCGGCTGGCCACCCGGGCCCGGGTTCTGGGCCGTCACACGGCACGCCGACGTGGTGGGGGTGCTCAAGGACTCCACGGACTACTCCTCGCATCTCGGCGCCACCCAGATCCGCGACCCCGACCCGGCGGATCTGCCCTTCATCCGGCGGATGATGCTCAATCAGGACCCACCGGACCACGGGCGCCTGCGGCGGCTCGTCAGCCGGGCCTTCACACCCGGGCGCATCGGGCGGTTCGCCGAGACCGCGCGGGCGCGGGCCCGCGAGCTGCTGAAGGCCGCCGTCGACGCGGGCCCCGAGGTCGATCTCGTACGGGCCGTGACCGACGACTACGCGCTGCTCAACCTGACCGATCTCCTCGGCGTCCCCGCCGGCGACCGCGGTCTGCTGCTCACCTGGACCGAGCGGGTGATCGCCTACCAGGACCCGGACGAGCCGCCCGTCCTCGACGAGCGGGGCCGACCGGTCAACCCCCGCTCACCCGCCATGCTCGCCGAGATGTTCGGCTACGCCCGGGAACTCGCCGCGTACAAGCGGAAGAACCCCGCGGACGACGTCATGACCGCGCTCGCCACCTCCGAACTCCTCCCCGCCGAACTGGAGATGTTCTTCTTCCTGCTCACCGTCGCCGGCAACGACACCGTCCGCAGCGCCGCCCCCGGCGGGCTGCTCGCCCTCGCCGAACACCCCGGCGAACGACAGCGGCTGTGGAACGGGACGGTCGCCGTGGACCGCGCCGTCGAGGAGCTCCTGCGGTGGCACCCGCCCGTGCTCTCCTTCCGGCGCACAGCGGCCCGCGACACCGTGCTCGCCGGCCGGCCCGTCGCCGCCGGAGACAAGGTCGTCGTCTTCCACGCCTCCGCCAACCACGACGAACGGGTCTTCACCGACCCCCACCGGCTCGACCTGGACCGGACCCCGAACCCTCACGTGTCCTTCGGGGAAGGACCGCACATCTGCCTCGGCGCCCACTTCGCCCGGCTGCAACTGCGCGTGCTGCACGAGGAGGTGCGGGAGGCGCTGCCCGCCCTCACCCTCGCCGGCCGGCCCCGGCGGCTCGTCTCCAACTTCATCAACGGCATCAAGTCGCTGCCGGTTCGGCTGCGGTAGCGGGGGGCGAGGTCCGCGCCGCCCGCGTGACATCGGAGACCAGCTCCACGACATCGGGGCCGTACGCCTGCGAGTTGACCACCTTGAGGAGCAGGACGAAGGGGCCCGCGCCGTGCGTCCGCGCCAGCTTCTCGTGGTGCCGCGCCAGATAGCGGGTCGCCGCCTGGTTGGTGATCGCGGACTGGCCGCAGAAGAGGAACACCGGCCGGCCGCCCTCGCCCCCGGTGAGCCGGGCGAGGACGACGTACTCGGTGACCCCGTGCACCCCCCTGTAGACCTCGCCGTCGACCGTGAACATGCCCCGGTCCGCCGCCGGCTCCGGCTCCACGTTCATCGTCAGGCCCGGCAGCAGGGAGGAGAGATGGGCGGCCATGCGGCGATTCGAGTACGGGCCGCCGATGCAGAACTCCGTACGGTCCCCGAGCCCTTGCCGGGCGGGGTCGTGCTGCACGATGTGCGCCCGCGCCCCGCAGTCCTTGATCAGCGCCGAGAGTTCGAGCAGCGCGGACACGTCGACGTTGTGCACCGCCGCCCCGTCGCTGCCCGCCTTGCGGTTCATCACCAGCAGGCACTCGGAGCCGGAGAGAAGCCCGAAGAAGGCCTGCTTGCGCCGGAGCCGGCGCCTCCAGAGATACGTCCGGGTCAACCAGCCCAGCGAGGCGCTGACCCCGGTCGCGAGGACTCCCAGCACGACATTGCGCAGGTCTTCATTCATGGGCGCGCATGCTAGCGGGGGAGCGGCCCTGTGTTCGAGGCGGTCCTGACGGGGAGGGTGGGGGGAAGTTACGCTGCGCGGACGGTCGTTGACTGGAGGTAGGGATGCGTCGTTCCGTGCTGCGGAATGGGTCGGTTCTCGTCGTCGCCGCGACGTGGCTCTCGGTGGGGGCCGCGGCTCCACCGACGCCGACCCCGCCCCCGGCCCCGGTGAAGGAACCCGTCGCCGTCGGCTACGGCGGTGCCGTCGCCAGTGTCGATGCCGACGCCTCCGCCGCCGGGATCGAGGTGCTCCGCAAGGGCGGCAACGCCGTCGACGCCGCCGTCGCGGTGGCCGCGGCCCTCGGCGTCACCGAGCCGTACTCCGCCGGCATCGGCGGGGGCGGCTACTTCGCCCACTACGACGCGAAGACGCGCACCGTGCACACGATCGACGGCCGCGAGACCGCGCCCGCGTCGGCGAACGCCGGCCTCTTCGTGGAGAACGGCAAGCCCATCCCGTTCGAGGAGGGCATGACCAGCGGCCGGGGCGTCGGCACCCCCGGCACCCCGGCGACCTGGGAGGCCGCTCTCGACGCCTGGGGCAGCAAGCCGCTGCGCTCCCTGCTCGAACCGGCCGGGCGCCTCGCCCGCGAGGGATTCACCGTCGACGCCACCTTCCGCGCCCAGACGGCCGCCAACGAGGCCCGCTTCCGGGACTTCCCCGCCTCCTCCGAGCTCTTCCTGCCGGGCGGCCAACTCCCGGTGGTGGGCTCGGTCTTCAAGAACCCCGACCTGGCCCGTACGTACGACAAGCTGGGCCGGGAAGGCGTCGGCGCGCTCTACCGAGGCCCGTTGGCCCGGGACATCGTCGACACCGTCCGCAAGCCGCCCGTACGGAACGGCGCGACCCGGGTGGTCCGCTCCGGCGACCTGACGGAGCGTGACCTCGCGGCGTACGAGACGCTGAACAGAAAGCCCACGAAGCTCTCCTACCGCGGCCTCGACGTCTACGGCATGGCTCCCTCGTCCTCGGGCGGTACGACCGTCGGCGAGGCGCTCAACATCCTGGAGGGGACCGACCTCTCCACCACCTCGCAGACCGCCTATCTGCACCGCTTCATCGAGGCGAGCCGGATCGCCTTCGCCGACCGGGGACGCTGGGTCGGCGACCCGGCCTTCGAGGACGTGCCCACACGCGAGCTGCTCTCGCAGCGGTACGCCGACTCCCGGGCGTGCCTGATCCGCGACGACGCCGCGCTGACCAGCCCGCTCGCGCCGGGGGACCCACGTGACCCGGCGGCCTGCGCGAGCGGCGGGACGGCGGCGCCGACCACGTACGAGGGCGAGAACACCACGCATCTGACGGTCGCCGACAAGTGGGGCAACGTCGTCGCGTACACGCTCACGATCGAGTCGACGGGCGGCAGCGGGATCACCGTTCCCGGCCGCGGGTTCCTGCTGAACAACGAGCTGACCGACTTCTCCTTCGCCCCGGCGAACCCGGCCGTCCACGACCCGAACCTGCCGGGCCCGGGGAAGCGGCCCCGCTCCTCGATGTCCCCGACGATCGTGCTCGACCACGGCCGACCGGTGCTCGCCCTGGGCTCCCCGGGCGGTGCCACCATCATCACCACCGTGCTCCAGACGCTGACCGGGGTCGTGGACCGCGGCCTGCCGCTCGTCGACGCCATCGCGGCCCCGCGCGCCAGTCAGCGCAACCAGGCGACGACCGAGCTGGAACCGGGCCTGTGGAACAGCCCGTTGCGCGCCGAGCTCGAGGCGATCGGCCACGGCTTCCGGCAGAACCCGGAGATCGGTGCGGCGACGGGCGTCCAGCGGCTGCCGGACGGCCGGTGGGTGGCCGCGGCGGAGACCGTACGCCGCGGTGGCGGCTCGGCGATGGTGGTCCGGCCGGCGCGGTAGCGCCCCGCGACGGGCGCGCCGGCAATCGGCGCGCCCGTCCGGCCGGGGTCCGGCCCCGCGTCGCGACCGGAATCGGCGCGCCGGTCGGCCGGGGTCCGGCCTCGCAATCGCGCCGGGAATCGGCGGCCCGTCCGGCCGGGGTCCGGCATCGCGTCTACAGCGCTGTGAGGATCCTCGGGCCGTCGTCGGTGATCGCGACCGTGTGTTCCGCGTGGGCCGCGCGGGAGCCGTCCATGGTGTGGACCGTCCAGCCGTCCCGCGCCGTGTAGTGCTCGTCCCCGCCCCCGCCGATCAGCATCGGCTCGATCGCGATGACCATCCCGTGGCGCAGCGGCATCCCGCGGCCCGGGCGCCCTTCGTTGGGGACGCCCGGGTCCTCGTGCATCGTGCGGCCGATCCCGTGGCCGCCGAAGCCGTCCGGGATGCCGTAGCCGGCGCCCCGGCAGACGCGGCCGATCGCGTGCGCGATGTCGCCGATGCGGTTGCCGACGACGGCCGCGCCGATGCCGGCCTCCAGGGCGGCGTACGCCGTGTCGACCAGCCGGGTGTCCCCGGGGCGGGCCCGGCCGACCGTGAAGCTGATCGCGGAGTCGCCCACCCAGCCGCCGAGGATCGCCCCGCAGTCGACGGAGACGAGGTCCCCGTCGGCGAGGCGACGGTCGCCCGGGATGCCGTGCACGATCGCGTCGTTCACCGAGACGCACACGACGGCGGGGAAGGGCACCGGCGCCCAGTCGGGGTGGTAGTCGAGGAAGGGCGATCCCGCCCCCGCCGCGGCCAGGACCTCCCGGGCCGTCCGGTCCAGTTCCCTGAGGCTGACGCCCGGCGCCGCCTTCCTCCGTACGGCCGCCAGCGCCTCGGCGACCACCCGTCCCGCGACCCGCATGGCCTGCAGGGACTCGTTCGTCTTGATCTCCACCATGCCAATTACTATACCGGTATTAGAATGGGGGCATGGTGCGCACACCCCTGACCCCAGAAGAACGCGAGCGCGGCGAACGGCTCGGCCTCCTCCTGCGCGAGGCCCGCGGTGGCCGTTCCATGGTCGAGATCGCCGCGGCCGCCGGACTCTCCGCCGAGACGCTCCGCAAGATCGAGACCGGCCGGGCCCCGACCCCCGCCTTCTTCACCGTGGCGGCGCTCGCGGGGGTCCTGGACCTCTCCATGGACGAGATCGTCACGCGCTGCGCGCCGGTCCCCGTCTGAGCGGGGCTCAGACGGACACGGCCAGCAGCACCCGGCTGTGGCGCGGTCGCTCGATCTCGTCGAGGAGGGCGCGCGCGAAGTCCGCGTGCGCGATCCGGCCCGGCCCGTCGAGCACCGCGCCGACCGCCGTCCGATAGCCCCCGGTCACCGGCGCCTCCTGGTTCAGGTCGAGCGGGGGAACCACCATCAGCCAGTCCAGTGCCGGGCCCGCCTCCGTCGTGAGCAGCTCGAACTCCGCGACATGCCCCTGCGAGAACGCCCGGAATTCCGCGGGGAATTCGGGCGCGTCCATCACTCGCAACCCCGGCGAGACCTCCAGCGTGGACCCGATGCCCACCGCGAGCAGGCGCCCCACGCCCGCCTCCGTGAGCCCTGCGAGCAGCGCCTTCGCCGCCGAGGTGAAGTACTCCTCCGAGGGCATGTCGAGGCGTGCCGAGGCGTTGACGGCCGCTGTGTGGCCCGCGGCGAGGGCCGCCACCGACGCCGGATCGGTGACGTCTCCCCGTACCACCCTGACCGAATCCCCTTCCAGATCACGGTACTTGGCGGGGTCGCGCACCACAGCGGTCACCCGGTGGCCGCGGGCCACCGCCTCCGTCACGGCCGCCCGGCCGACCCGTCCGCCGGCGCCGAAGATGATGATGTCGTTCGTGTCGTCGCTCATGGCAGGACCGTAGGACGGGGGTGCCTGGTTACTTCAACGGTACTGGGCTAGCGTCGGACGCATGACCGAGCGTGAAGCCCGTCCGCTGCGCCCCGACATGTTCCGCGACCCCGACTGCTCCGACCGTGCCCAGCCGTTCCGCGTCGGCGGCAAGTGGACCGCCATGGTGCTGCGTTGCCTGGAGGACGGCCGGCCGCGGCGCTTCTCGGAGTTGCGCGTCCCGCTGCACTGGATCACCCCCAAGGTGCTCACCGAGACCCTGCGCGCCATGGAGCGCGACGGCTTCCTCCTCCGTGTCGTCCACGAGGAGAACCCGCCGCGGGTCGAGTACACGCTGACCGCCCTGGGGCGCTCGCTGCTCGGGCCGCTCGACACCACCTGTGCGTGGGCCCGCGCGCACGTACCGGAGGTCACCGAGGCCAGGGCGGCGTACGAGGGCGGGTAGCCGACCCGGCCGGGCCCCTGCGTAGTCTCGCCCGCATGATGACCGAGGAACTGCGGCGCGGCCGCTACGTCAGCCTGACCACCTTCCGCAGGAACGGAAGCGGGGTGGCGACACCGGTCTGGTACGCGGTGGCGGGCGACGAACTGTACGCGTGGACCCGCACCGACTCCTGGAAGGTCAAGCGGCTGCGCAACGACCCCCGGGTCGTGGTCGCGGTCTGCGACGTACGGGGCAGGGTCGAGGAGGGGGCCGCGAGGGTGGAGGGCACCGCCCGCCTCCTGGAGGGGGAGGAGCTCCGCCGGGTGCGGAAGCTGCTCTCCCGCAAGTACACCTGGCAGTTCTGGGTCGTCGACTGGCCGGCCATGATCGCCCGGCTAGGCAAGCGACCTCACACCGGGATCGCCGTGACGTTCTGACGGACGGGCCCTGCCCGAAAACAGTCTGTAGCCGTCCCGTAACACGACTGGGGTCGAATACCTGCGGACCGGAGGGTTCCAGTCGAGTACGCGGGTGGTGCGGGCGATATGGCGTTGTATCAACTCTCGGTGGAGGTCGGCGCCTTCGCGCGCTTCCTCAGAGACCTGGCGGCGCGTCTGGAGCCGGGCGAAGGCTGGTACGGGGTCTTCGCGACCCGGGACCCGGAGGGCCTGCGGTCCTGCTTCGACGGGGCCGAGATCCTGCCCTGGGACGTCGTCGCGTCACTGCTCCAGGACCTGGGGGAGGCCGATGGCGGACCGCAGACGGCCAGGGCCAGGGCGCTGCACGCGGCGGCCGCCGCGGCCCACGACCGGCTGCCGGGCGGGGCGGAGGCGCTGCGCGAGCGCCTGGAGGCGATGGAACGGGAGCGGCACCATGCCCAGTCCCGCTCCCACGACCTGGACGCCCGGCTGCGCGCGGCCCCGGGCTCCCCGGACGCCGCCCGGCTGAGCGGCGAACTCGCCTGGGCCCAGGACGACCTCAGCCGTGCGACGGCCCGCATCGCGGAGCTGACGGCGCGTCTCGCGGCGCTCGGCGGTGACCGAGAACCTGCTCCGCCCCCTCCACCCCCTTCCCCCGCCCCCGCGGTCAAGCGGCGGCCCAGGGGTGCCCGATACGCGTGGATGGACGAGGTCGAGGAGGCCCAGGAGGCCGTCCCCGTGCCGGAACTGCCCGTGGCGGGGGCGGCTCCGCGCGGCGCCCGGTTCGGCGGCGCCGAGGCTCCCGCCACCCCCGTGACCCGCGCCGCCCCGCGGGAGGTCGCCGAGGAGGCGGCCCGTGCCGCCGGGAACGCGGTGTACGCGCTCCAGCGGCTGCGCTCCCAGGGGCGCAGCGGCGAGGCGCACGCGCTGCTCTGCGAGGCCGTCGCCGGGCCGCCGGCCTGGCTCCCAGCCCTCGCGACCGAACTGCACCGCGTCGGCCTCGGCGCCGACTGGGCCACCCTGCTCTGGGAGGCGGCCTCGCTCCCGCCCGGGCGGCTGGCCGCCGTCGCCGGAGCGCTCGCCGACGCGGGCCGGCCCGAGGACTGCGACCAGCTGCTGCGCCAGGGCGTCGCCCGCCCGGTGGAGGAGCTGGCGGGTGCCTGCGCCGCTTTGCGGGCCGAGGATCACCAGCGCGAGGCGCACGCCCTGCTCACCGCCTTCGTCCGGGTCCGCACCCCGGAGGACGCCGCCCGGCTCGCGGCGGCCGACCCGCACGGCCTCGTCCCCCAACTCCTCGCCGCGGCCCGCGCGGTGTCCCCGGCCCGCGAACGCGACCTGGTCCACGCCCTGCGCGTCGCCGGCCTGGCGGGAGTCTGAGGCGCCGGGGACCACCCCGGGCCGGAAGGGGTCAGCGCACGCTTCTCCCGCCCTCACGCGCCTGCCACTCGCGCCCGATCCCCCTGATGAGCGCGGGATACACCCCCAGGTAGCGGAACGGCTTGATGAAGGCCATGTACACGGCGCCGAGCACGCCGTTCGACTTCACCAGGACCGCCATCTGGCCGCGGTAGCCGCCGGCCCCGTCGGGGACCCAGCTGATGTGCATCACCCCGTGCACGGTCTTGTTGCCCATCTCGGCGACCCACTCGTCGTGCGTCTGGTAGACGGAGGTGAACGGAACCTCCTGGAGGTCGGGCCCGCGCAGGCCCTCCCGGAGGTCCGCGGGAAGCCGGTCGCGCAGCGAGGCCACCCGGGTCCCGACGCCGGAGCCCGCCTTGTCCAGGCCCAGCAGCTTCCCGAGCTTCCAGCGGAGGGCGAAGAGCAGCCGCGGACCGGGGGACGAGAGCGCCCCCTCGCCGTTGCGCTCTTCCTTGCTCGCGAACTGCTCGACCAGCCGCGCGAGGTCGTCGGGACCGCCGGGGGTGGGCAGGGCCCACACGTCCTCGAGGCGGAAGTCGGGCGCGATCTCGTGGATGCGCCAGGGACGGGAGGTGTGCGCGGTGCTGGGGAGTCTCATGTGCCAAGCCCCTATCTATACGATGCCGTATAGAACGAGGCTAGCACTCGGTTATACGGCACCGTATAGACGGGGTGGGCGTGAGAGGAGACACATCATGGGCGCGACCCGCACGCCGCGCGGTAAGTGGATCGAGGAGGGGCTGCGCGCGCTGGCCGCGGGCGGCCCGGAGGCCGTCCGGATCGAGCCGCTCGCGCAGGCGCTCGGCGTCAGCAAGGGTGGTTTCTACGGGTACTTCCGCAACCGCGGCGCCCTGCTCGACGAGATGCTCGACACCTGGGAGCGCGAGGTCGCCGAGGCGGTGATCGAGCAGGTCGAGAGCGGCGGAGGAGACGGACGGGCCCGTCTCGACCGGCTGTTCACGATCGTCGCGGGCCTCGACGGGCCGGTGACCGGCACGTCGGTCGACCTCGCGATCCGCGACTGGGCCCGCCGCGACGAGTCCGTGGCGGAACGGCTCCGGCGCACCGACAACCGGCGCATGGAGTATCTGCGCTCGCTGTTCAGCGACTTCTGCCCCGACGAGGACGACGTCGAGGTGCGCTGTCTGGTCACCTTCTCGCTGCGCATCGCCACCTACTTGATCGCCGCCGACCACGCGGGCCGGACGCGCGAGGAGGTCATGGAGCTGACCCGGGAGTGGCTCCTGCGGTAGCCGCCCCGGGGCGGTGTCGGTGGCCGCCTCGGGACGGCCTGGGCGACCGGGCCGGGGCGTACCGGCCTGGACCCGTACGTGTCGGTACGTGTCCGACGTGGACCACTCGGGTATGAAACATGATCGACTCCGGCGGTTCACGGCGGTGGTCTTGCTCCGGGATGTGACGGGGCTTACGTTCTCCTCCTACGCACCGCGTCTACGTGCGTAGAGGCTCTCTGACGCCGTGCCGAAGGAGCAGCTCATGACCGACGTCGTACGCGCCGCACTTGTCCAGGCGACCTGGACCGGCGACACCGAATCCATGATCGCCAAGCATGAGGAGTACGCCCGCGAGGCGGCCCGGCAGGGGGCCAAGGTCATCGGATTCCAGGAGGTGTTCAACGCTCCGTACTTCTGCCAGGTGCAGGAGCCCGAGCACTACCGCTGGGCCGAGCCCGTCCCGGACGGGCCGACCGTCACCAGGATGCGTGAGCTGGCCCGCGAGACCGGCATGGTGATCGTCGTCCCCGTCTTCGAGATCGAGGACTCCGGCTTCTACTACAACACCGCCGCCGTCATCGACGCCGACGGCTCCTACCTCGGCAAGTACCGCAAGCACCACATCCCCCAGGTCAAGGGCTTCTGGGAGAAGTACTACTTCCGCCCGGGCAACGCCGGCTGGCCGGTCTTCGACACCGCCGTCGGCAAGGTCGGCGTCTACATCTGCTACGACCGCCACTTCCCCGAAGGATGGCGTCAACTCGGGCTCAACGGCGCCCAGTTGGTGTACAACCCGTCCGCCACCTCGCGCGGCCTCTCCTCCTACCTCTGGCAGCTGGAGCAGCCCGCGGCCGCCGTCGCCAACGAGTACTTCGTCGCCGCCATCAACCGGGTCGGTCAGGAGGAGTACGGCGACAACGACTTCTACGGCACCAGCTACTTCGTCGACCCCCGAGGCCAGTTCGTCGGAGACGTCGCCTCGGACAAGGTGGAGGAGCTCGTCGTCCGCGACCTCGACTTCCGCCTCATCGAGGAGGTCCGGCAGCAGTGGGCCTTCTACCGCGACCGCCGCCCCGACGCGTACGACGGGCTGGTGCAGCCGTGAACAGCCTCTACGACCGCCACCGCGCCGTCATCCCCGACTGGGTCGCCCTCTACTACCAGGACCCCATCGAGATCACCCACGGCGAGGGCCGCCACGTCTGGGACGCCGACGGGAACCGCTACCTCGACTTCTTCGGCGGCATCCTCACCACCATGACCGCCCACGCCGTGCCCGAGGTGACCAAGGCCGTTGCCGAGCAGGCCGGCCGGATCATCCACTCCTCCACGCTCTACCTCAACCGGCCGATGGTCGAGCTCGCCGAGCGGATCGCCGCCCTCTCCGGCATCCCCGACGCCCGGGTCTTCTTCACCACCTCCGGCACCGAGGCCAACGACACGGCCCTGCTGCTCGCCACCGCGTACCGCCGCTCCAACCAGATCCTCGCGATGCGCAACAGCTACCACGGCCGCTCCTTCTCCACCGTCGGCATCACCGGCAACCGCGCCTGGTCCCCGACGACCCTCTCCCCGCTCCAGACCCTGTACGTGCACGGGGGCGTCCGCACCCGCGGCCCGTACGCGCAGTACAGCGACGAACGGTTCATCGACGCCTGCGTGGCGGACCTCGAAGACCTCCTCGGTCACACCCGGGACGTCGCCGCGCTCATCGCCGAACCCATCCAGGGCGTCGGCGGCTTCACCTCCCCGCCCGACGGCCTCTACGCAGCCTTCCGCCGCGTCCTGGACCGGCACGGCATCCTGTGGATCTCCGACGAGGTGCAGACCGGCTGGGGTCGTACAGGCGACCACTTCTGGGGCTGGGAGGCGCACGACCAGGCGGGCCCGCCCGACATCCTCACCTTCGCCAAGGGCATCGGCAACGGCATGTCGGTCGGCGGAGTCGTCGCGCGCGCCGAGATCATGAACTGTCTGGACGCCAACTCGATCTCCACCTTCGGTGGTTCGCCGATCACCATGGCCGCAGGCCTCGCCAACCTCGGGTACCTCCTGGAACACGACCTCCAGGGCAACGCCCGCCGCGTCGGCGGCCTGCTGATCGAGCGGCTGCGAGCCGCGGGCGCGGGCGTCGAGGCGGTACGGGAGGTCCGCGGCCGTGGCCTGATGATCGGCATCGAGCTGACCCGGCCCGGCACCGACGAGGCCGACCCCGCGGCCGCCGCGGCCGTCCTGGAGGCCGCCCGTGAGAACGGACTGCTCATCGGCAAGGGCGGCGGCCACAACACCAGCTCCCTGCGGATCGCCCCACCGCTCTCCCTCACCGTGGCCGAGGCCGAAGAGGGTGCCGACATTCTCGAACAGGCCCTCCGCGCCCTGTAGTTCACCGCCTTCAGCCAGGGGGACACCCGTGAGCACCCGAACCCTCATCCGCGGCGGCCTCGTCGTCACCGCGGCCGACGAGATCCACGCCGACGTCCTGATCGAGGACGGCAGGATCGCCGCGCTCGCCGCGCACGGCTCCGCCGCCGCCGCCCACTGGACCGCCGAGCGCACCATCGACGCCACCGACCGCTACGTCATCCCGGGAGGCGTCGACGCGCACACCCACATGGAGCTGCCGTTCGGCGGCACCTTCGCCTCCGACACCTTCGAGACCGGGACCCGGGCCGCCGCCTGGGGCGGCACCACCACCATCGTCGACTTCGCCGTCCAGACCGTCGGCCACACGCTGCGCGAAGGACTCGACGCCTGGTACGCCAAGGCCGACGGCAACTGCGCCATCGACTACGGCTTCCACATGATCCTCTCCGACGTCAACGAGCACACGCTCAAGGAGATGGACAAGCTGGTCCAGGAAGGGGTCACCTCCTTCAAGCTCTTCATGGCCTACCCCGGCGTCTTCTACAGCGACGACGGCCAGATCCTGCGGGCCATGCAGCGGGGCGCCGCCAACGGCGGGCTGATCATGATGCACGCCGAGAACGGCATCGCGATCGACGTCCTGGTCGAGCAGGCCCTGGCCCGCGGCGAGACCGACCCCCGGTATCACGGCGAGGTCCGCAAGGTCCTGCTGGAGGCCGAGGCCACCCACCGCGCCATCCAGCTCGCCCGGGTCGCCGGGGCACCGCTCTACGTCGTCCACGTCTCCGCGGACGAGGCGGTGCGGGAACTCGCCGCCGCCCGCGACATGGGGCTCCCCGTCTTCGGCGAGACCTGTCCCCAGTACCTCTTCCTCTCCACCGACAACCTCGCCGAGCCGGGCTTCGAAGGCGCGAAGTACGTCTGCTCCACGCCCCTGCGGCCGAAGGAGCACCATGAGGCGCTCTGGCGCGGGCTGCGCACCAACGACCTCCAGGTGGTCTCCACCGACCACTGCCCGTTCTGCTTCACCGGCCAGAAGGACCTCGGAGTCGGGGACTTCTCGAAGATTCCCAACGGCCTGCCGGGCGTGGAGAACCGTATGGACCTGCTCCACCAGGCCGTCGTCGACGGCCACATCAGCCGCCGCCGCTGGATCGAGATCGCCTGCGCCACCCCGGCCCGGATGTTCGGCCTGTACCCGCAGAAGGGCACCATCGCGCCCGGCGCCGACGCCGACGTCGTCATCTACGACCCGCACATCCGCCAGACCCTCTCGGTGGACACCCACCACATGAACGTCGACTACTCCGCGTACGAGGGGAGGACCGTCACCGGCCAGGTCGAGACGGTGCTCTCCCGCGGCGAAGTCGTCATCGACCACCGGAAGTTCACCGGCCGTGCCGGACACGGCGTGTTCACCCCCCGATCCACCTGCCAGTACCTGAACTAGGAGAACGACGTGGACTTCGGACTCGTCCTGCAGACCGACCCGCCCGCATCGGCGGTCGTCGGCCTCATGCGCCGGGCGGAGCGCAACGGATTCCGCTACGGCTGGACCTTCGACTCCGCCGTGCTCTGGCAGGAGCCCTTCGTCATCTACAGCCGCATCCTGGAGCACACCACCAAGCTGCACGTCGGCCCGATGGTCACCAACCCGGGCACCAGGACCTGGGAGGTCACCGCCTCCACCTTCGCCACCCTCAACGACATGTACGGCAACCGGACCGTCTGCGGCATCGGCCGCGGCGACTCCGCGATGCGCGTCGCCGGCCGCAAGCCGAACACCCTCGCCCGGGTGGGCGAGGCCATCGACGCCATCCGCGACCTCGCCGAGGGCCGCGAGACGGTCGTGGACGGCAACCCGATCCGGATCCCCTGGGTACGGGGCGGGAAACTGCCGGTCTGGATGGCCGCGTACGGCCCGAAGGCGCTGGCGCTCGCCGGACAGAAGGCGGACGGCTTCATCCTCCAGCTCGCCGACCCGTTCCTCACCGAATGGATGGTCAAGGCGGTCCGGCAGGCCGCCACCGACGCGGGACGGGACCCCGACGCGCTCACCATCTGCGTGGCCGCACCCGCGTACGTGGGCGACGACCTGGCGCACGCCCGCGAGCAGTGCCGCTGGTTCGGCGGGATGGTCGGCAACCACGTCGCGGACCTGGTCTCCAAGTACGGGGAGCACTCCGACATGGTTCCGGAGGAGCTCACCGCGTACATCAAGGACCGGCACGGCTACGACTACAGCCACCACGGCCGGGCCGACAACCCCTCCACCGACTTCGTCCCCGACGAGATCGTCGACCGCTTCTGTCTCCTCGGCCCGGCCGAGGCCCACATCGAGAAGCTGCGGAAGCTGCGGGAGCTGGGCGTCGACCAGTTCGCCGTCTACAACATGCACGACGCCAAGGAAGCCACCATCGACGCCTACGGCTCCGAGATCATCCCCGCGATCAACGCCTGATCCCCGCGCCTGCGGAACCCCCACGCCCCGCACGGCCTCGTTCCGTCCCCGAACGAAGGATTCCGCCGCCATGACCGCAACCACCCCCGCAGGAAGACCCGCCATATCCGACGGCCGTGTCGAGCTCCCGCCCGGCACGGCCCCGGCCGACCCCCGTTTCGTCAACGACGACCTGCTGCCCGTCCCCGTCGAGCGGCGCCGCTGGACCACGTACAACTTCGCCGCGCTCTGGGTCGGCATGGCCCACAACATCCCCTCCTGGCTGCTCGCCTCCGGTCTCGTCGCCCTCGGCATGGACTGGAAGCAGGCCGTCCTCACCATCGCGCTGGCCAACGTCATCGTCCTGCTCCCGATGCTGCTGACCGGGCACGCCGGACCCAAGTACGGCATCCCGTTCCCCGTCCTCGCCCGCGCCTCCTTCGGACTGCGCGGCGCCAATCTGCCCGCACTCATCCGCGCCGGCGTCGCCTGCGCCTGGTTCGGCATCCAGACCTGGATCGGCGGCCAGGGCATCTTCATCCTGCTCGACAAGGTCTTCGGCGGCTGGGCCGAGGCGGCACAGGTCGGTGGCCAGCCGTGGACGCTCTGGCTCTGCTTCGTCCTCTTCTGGATCCTCGAACTCGCCATCATCTATCGGGGGATGGAGGCGTTGCGCCGCTTCGAGAACTGGGCCGCGCCCTTCGTCATCGTCGGCGCGCTGGTGCTCCTGGTCTGGATCGCCGCCAAGGCGGGCGGGTTCGGGCCGCTGCTCGACCAGCCCTCGAAGCTGGGCTGGGGAGCCGACTTCTGGCCGGTCTTCTTCCCCTCGCTCATGGGGATGATCGCCTTCTGGTCGACGCTGTCGCTGAACATCCCGGACTTCACCCGCTTCGGGGCGGGCCAGCGGGCGCAGATCTGGGGGCAGACCCTGGGGCTGCCCACGACGATGACGCTCTTCGCGCTGCTCTCCGTCCTCGTCACCTCCGGCTCGCAGGCGGTGTACGGCGCGCCCGTGTGGGACCCGGTCGCGCTCGCCGCGAAGACGGACAACGTCTTCGGCCTGCTCTTCGCCCTGGTGACCGTGCTCGTCGCCACGATCTCGGTGAACATCGCGGCGAACGTGGTCTCGCCGGCGTACGACCTGGCCAACCTCGCGCCGAAGATCGTCAACTTCCGCACGGGCGCGCTGATCACGGGCGTCGTGGGCGTCCTGATCATGCCGTGGAAGCTGACCGAGACCCCCGAGCTGTACATCTTCACCTGGCTCGGACTGGTCGGCGGTCTCCTCGGTACGGTGGCGGGCGTCCTCATCGCCGACTACTGGATCGTCCGCCGGACCGTCCTCGACCTGGCCGGTCTCTACCGGCCGGACGGCCCGTACTGGTACGCGGGCGGCTGGAACCCGGCAGCCGTGCTGGCCTTCGCCGTGGGCGGTGTCCTCGCGGTCGGCGGCTCGCACTCGGCCCCCGGCAAGGGCCCCTTCCCCGAGGACGGGCTCATCCCTTTCCTGAAGCCCCTCGCCGACTACGGCTGGGCGGTCGGGCTTGCGGCGTCCCTGCTGCTGTACACCGGGCTCATGACGGCGAGGCGGCGGCGAACTCCTTAGTCACGTTCGGCACGTCGGCCGCGGTCGTGGCGGCCGGGACTGACAGCGAGGTTACGCTCCAGTAGGGTTCCGGCAGCCGACGAGACGAGGGGGCTGCCGTGAGCGCGGTCGACTACACCGGACTGGCCGAACAGGCACGGCAGTTGGGCGAGGGAGACGTCACCTCTACCGCCGTCGTCCAGGCCGCGCTCGACCGGATCGAGGCCACGCAGCCCACCCTCAACGCCTTCCGCTGCACCCGGCCGGAAGCCGCCCTCGCCGAGGCGGAGCAGGCCGACCGCAGGCTCGCCGCGGGCGAGAAGCTGCCGCTGCTCGGTGTGCCGATCGCCGTCAAGGACGACACCGACGTCGCGGGACTGCCCACCCGGTTCGGCTGCGCCGGGGACATCCCCGACGCGGCCGAGGACGGCGAGGCCGTACGACGGCTGCGTGCCGCAGGGGCGGTGATCGTCGGGAAGACCAACTCCTGCGAGCTGGGACAGTGGCCGTTCACCGAAGGCCACGCCTTCGGTGCCACCCGCAACCCGTGGAACACCGGCCACACACCCGGAGGCTCCTCCGGCGGATCGGCGGCGGCCGTCGCCGCCGGACTCGTGCCCGCCGCACTCGGCTCCGACGGGGCGGGATCCATCCGTATCCCGGCCGCCTGGACCCATCTCGTCGGCATCAAGCCGCAACGCGGCCGGGTCTCCGTCCACCCCTACGACGACTGCTTCCAGGGCCTGACCGTCAACGGCCCGCTCGCCCGCACCGTCCGCGACGCCGCGCTCCTCCTCGACGCGGTCGCCGGGCCGCACACGGGGGACCGCTTCCGGCCGACCGCCGTCGACGCCTCGGCCGCCGCCCGCCGGGAGCCCGGCCGGCTGCGCATCGCCCTCGCCTGGCGAGCCCCCTTCACCGCCACGTACAACCCCCTCGACGCGGGGATACGACGGGCCGTCGCCGACCTCGCCGAAGCCCTCGCCGGGCTCGGCCACACCGTGGAGGAGGCGCGTCCGCGCTACGGCCTGATCGGGCTGAGCTTCCTGCCCCGCGCGACCGCCGGGATCGCCGAGTACGCCGACCGTCACCCCCAGCCCGCGCTGCTCGACCCGCGCACCCGCAGCGCCACCCGCACCGGCCGCCGCCTCGGCGGCCGCGCCCTGCGCGCCGCCCGTGCCCGCGAGACCCACCAACACCGCAGGATCGGCGCGCTCTTCGACGCGTACGACGTCCTCCTCGCGCCGACGACGGCCGCGCCCCCGCCCCGGATCGGCACCTTCGACGCGATGCCGGCCTGGCGCACCGACCTGACGATGGCGTCCGCCTGCCCCTACGCATGGCCCTGGAACGTCCTCGGCTGGCCCGGCGTGAACGTCCCGGCCGGTTTCACACCCGACGGCCTCCCGGTCGGCGCGCAGCTCCTCGGGCCGGCGGGCAGCGAACCGCTGCTGATCTCGCTCGCGGCCCAACTGGAGGACGACCAGAAGTGGTTCGTCCACCGGCCGCCGGAGCCGGCTCGGCCGGTCTAGGCGTCGGGGTCCGGGGCCCAGCCCGGGGCGTGTTCCGCCACCGCCGCCTCCCAGGCCGGTACACCGCCGGGCAGCGGCCAGGCCCTGGTCAGGTCGCGGGCGAGGGTGATGCTCCTGAGCTCATCCGCCAGTCGGCCTCCCGCGGCGGCCGCGTGAACCGCCGCGAGGGGGCCGTCGAGTGCGGCCATCCGCTTCTCGTACTCCAGGACCGGCCGCTCGGCGCAGAGGGCGATCCACTCCTCGTCCACCGCCCGGGACAGGATCAGGACGCGCGGCCGCCCGCCCTCGGCGAGTGCGGCGGTCAGCCGGTCGTGACCGTCCAGCACCACAGGGGAGTTGAGGCCGCTGATCCACCAGGCGAGAACCGGGGGCAGGGCGCCCTCCCGGTACTGCCTGCGGTAGGCCCTCACGCGCGGTGCCTCCGGATGCGACAGCTTCCGCAGCGGCAGCAGGTCGCGGGCGTCCTCCTCCGGGTCGCCGTAGCCGAACCAGGTGAGATGGCCCCGATCGGGGTCGTGGGCCAGGAGTCTGGGCCAGTTGCGGTCCACGAACCAGCGGCTGACATCCGGAGTGAGATTCCAATCCCCCGCGTGGAGAGGCCCGTTGCCCGCCTTCCGCAAGGCGCTCCCGGCGTGCGCCGCCCAGCGCTCGGTCCACTCCTCCGACCCGGGCTCCGCGAACTCGGCGAAGGCGCGGGCCTGTTCGGCCCGGAGCGGCGCGAGCGGGGAGACGTACCGGCCGGTCCTCGCGTAGTGCACCCCGCGCAAGGTGGCGCGCTGCCGTGCGAAGAGCACAGGAACGCCGTCCTGGACCAGGATCAGCCGCCGCCCGTCGGCGCACTCCATCCGCAGATCCGGCGTCACCGGCCGTTCGACACGCATCCGGCGAGCCTACGGCACCCGCGCCGTCCACTCCCGTGTCGCGAACTTCGCCGCGGCCAGCTCCTTGGCGCGGGCCATCTCCTCTTCCGTCACCCGGCCCTCCGACAGGCCGTACCGGCCCCGGAAGGAGCCGATCATCCGCTCGATCACGGCCTCGCGCGGCAGACCCGTCTGCCGGCGCAGCGGATCCACCCGCTTCTTCGCGCTCTTCGTGCCCTTGTCGGAGAGCTTCTCCCGGCCGATCCGCAGGACGTCCGTCATCTTGTCGGCGTCGATGTCGTACGCCATCGTCACGTGGTGCAGGACCGCGCCCTCGCCCGTCACCATCCGCTTCTGGGCCGCGCCCGCGATCTTTCCGGCGTCCGTGGCGATGTCGTTCAGCGGCTGGTACCAGGCCTTGACCCCCATGTCGCCGAGCGCCCCGAGCACCCAGTCGTCGAGATAGGCGTAGCTGTCGGTGAAGGACAGCCCCTGGACCAGGGCGTCGGGGACGGAGAGCGAGTACGTGATGGTGTTGCCCGGTTCGATGAACATGGCGCCGCCGCCGCTGATCCGGCGGACCACCTCGAAGCCGTGCCGCTCGGCCGCCCGCGGATCCACCTCGTTGCGGAGCGACTGGAAGCTGCCGATCACGACGGCGGGCGCGCCCCACTCCCAGACCCGCAGGGTCGGCGCGCGGCGGCCGGCCGCGACCTCGGCCGTGAGGACCTCGTCGAGGGCCATGTGCAGGGCGGGGGACTGCGGCGGCTCGTGGATCAGCTGCCAGTCGTAGTCGGTCCAGTCGGTGGCGTGCGCGAGGGCCCGGCGGACGGCGACCCCGATGCCCTCGGTGGTGAGCCCGTACATCTCCGTGCCGGGCGGCAGCGCCGCGTCGATCCGGGCCGCGAGTCCCGACGCGTCGGTGTCGACGGGGGCGCCCTCCAGGGCGCGGTCGATGGCGAGGATCGCCTCGTCCGGCTCCAGGAAGAAGTCGCCCGCGACCCGGACGTCCGCGAGGACGCCGTCGCGCGTCTCCAGGTCGACGACCACCAGCTTTCCGCCGGGAACCTTGTACTCGCCGTGCACGGACCCTCCCTTGCCCCGTTTCCCCGTAAGGGGTGAACCGGTCCAAAGCGTACTCCGCGGGGAAACAGGGGGTGACAAGTCCGATGCTCGGCCGTCAGCCCACCGTGCTTAGCTGGACGCATGATCGATGACTTCCTTGACCACGTCCTCGCCGGTGGTACGACCGAGGTGGAGGAGGCGGTCCGCAAGGCGGCCGCGGCCGAGATCACGCCGCGCTTCCGTCAGCTCGCCGCGCACGAGATCGTCGAGAAGAACGGGCCGCACGACCTGGTGACGGTCGCCGACCGGGCCGCGGAGGCCCATCTGACCCGGTCTCTGACCGCGTTGCTGCCAGGCTCCGTGGTGGTCGGCGAGGAGTCCGTGCACGCCGACCCGGCGGTCTACGAGGCGATCCAGGGAGACGCCCCGGTCTGGATCGTCGACCCGGTCGACGGCACCCGTCAGTTCGTGAGCGGAGAGCCCGGCTTCTGCACCCTCGTCGCGCTCGCGCAGCGCGGCGAGCTGCTCGCCTCCTGGACGTTCGCCCCCGCCCTCGAGGAGATGGCGGTCGCGGTGCGCGGACGAGGGGCCACGCTCAACGGCGAGCCGATACGGTCCGGCTCGCCCGCGCCCGGGGCGGTCATCGACGTCGCCACCTCCCACCCCGACTACACCACCGAGGACCAGAAGCGCGCCCTGCTCGGCCTGAACACCGACGGTGTCCGCCCGCGCCCCTGTGGCTCCGCCGGACTCGAGTACCTGGACGTCGCCCGGGGCCTCCTCGACGCCACCGCCTTCTCCTGGGAGTACGCGTGGGACCACGCGGCCGGACTGCTCCTGGTGACCGAGGCGGGCGGCACGCACACGACACTCGCCGGCGAGCCGTTCCGTATCACCGGAGGCAACGCACTGCCGTTCACGGCAGCTCGCGACAAGGCCACCGCCGATCGGATCCGGACACTGCTGCGGGGGCGGTGAGGGGCGCCGGGGCCCAGGAATATCCTGGGAGCCTTGGCCATCGGCTGACGAAGGAGTCCGAAGGTGCCGTCGATGCTCGATGCCGTCGTCGTGGGGGCGGGACCCAACGGACTGACCGCCGCGGTGGAGCTGGCCCGACGGGGCTTCTCCGTCGCCGTGTTCGAGGCCATGTCCACCGTGGGCGGCGGTGCCAGGACCGAGGAGCTGACGCTCCCCGGTTTCCGCCACGACCCCTGTTCCGCCGTACACCCACTGGGAGTCGGCTCACCCGTCTTCAAGACGATGCCGCTGGACCGGTACGGCCTGGAGTGGCTGCACCCCCGGCTGCCCATGGCGCACCCCTGGGACGACGGCACCGCCGCGGTACTCTCCCGGTCCGTCGCCGAGACCGCCGCCTCCTTCGGGCCCCGCGACGCCGGCACGTACCGCCGGCTCGTCGCCCCGTACCTCGGCAAGTGGGACACCCTGGCACGGGACTTCATGTCCCTGCCGCTCACCGCGCTGCCCCGGGACCCGGTCACGCTCGCCCGGTTCGGGCTCGACGGCCTGCGGCCCGCGACCTGGCTCCTGCGCCGTTTCAAGGACGAGAAGGCGCGCGCCCTGTTCGCGGGCCTCGTCGGTCATGTCATCGCCCCGCTGGGCGGGTTCGCCACCACGGCGGTCGGACTCGTCTTCGCGCTCGCCGCGCACGAGGGCGGCTGGCCGATGCCGCGCGGCGGCTCGCAGGCGATCGCGGACGCCCTCACCGCGTATCTGAAGGACCTGGGCGGCGCCGTCCACACCGATTACGAGGTCAAGCGGCTCGACGACCTGCCACCCGCCCGTGCGTACGTCTTCGACACCTCGCCCACGGCCCTGGCCCGGATCGCCGGCTTCGGCGGCCACTACGACCACTACCGCTACGGCGCGAGCGTCTTCAAGGTCGACTACGCGTTGGACGGTCCCGTGCCATGGACGGCGGAGGCGCCACGCCGGGCGGGCACCGTCCAGATCGGGCCCACCAGCGGCGAGATCGGCGCCGCCCTGAACCAGGCGTCCTCCGGTACGGCCCCCCGCACGCCCTTCCTCATCACCGCC
The DNA here is from genome assembly GCF_040645695.1 of Streptomyces sp. NPDC046712. Classification (NCBI taxonomy): domain Bacteria; kingdom Bacillati; phylum Actinomycetota; class Actinomycetes; order Kitasatosporales; family Streptomycetaceae; genus Streptomyces; species Streptomyces sp. NPDC046712. Next base: position 133,634 of record NZ_JBEYYW010000015.1, read on the forward strand.
CAGCCCAGCCTCGTCGACCCCGGCCGCGCTCCCGAGGGCAAGCAGGCCTTCTGGGCGTACGGCCATGTGCCGAACGGCTGGGAGGGCGACCTCACCGACGCCGTGGAGCGCCAGATCGAGCGCTTCGCCCCCGGCTTCCGCGACCTCGTCCTGGCCCGTGCCACCGCCGGACCGCCCGAACTCGCCGTGCGCAACGCCAATTACGTGGGCGGCGACATCGCCTGCGGCGCGGCCCGCGGGCTCCAACTGCTGCTGCGCCCCAAGCTGTCGCTGCGTCCGTACGACACCCCGCACCCCGCGGTCTTCCTCTGCTCCTCCGCGACCCCTCCGGGCCCGGGCGTTCACGGTATGTCCGGCCACAACGCGGCCAAGGCGGTGTGGCGCCGGCTGCGCGCCGCGGCGCGATGATGGACGCATGAGCACCGAACCGGCCCTCGTCCTCGTCCGCGGCGACATCACCGAGCAGCACGTCGACGCCATCGTCAACGCCGCGAACTCCTCCCTCCTCGGCGGCGGCGGGGTCGACGGCGCCATCCACCGCCGCGGCGGCCCGGCGATCCTGGAGGAGTGCCGCAAGCTCCGCGCGGGCCACTACGGCCGGGGCCTGGCCACCGGCAAGGCCGTCGCCACCACGGCGGGCCGGCTCGACGCCCGCTGGGTGATCCACACCGTCGGCCCGGTCTGGTCCCGGGACGAGGACCGGTCGGAATCGCTGGCCTCCTGCTACCGGGAGTCGCTCCGGGTGGCGGACGAGCTGGGCGCTCGTACCGTCGCCTTCCCCGCCATCTCCACCGGCATCTACGGCTGGCCGATGGACGACGGCGCCCGCATCGCGGTCGAGACGGTGCGCGCCACCGCCACGTCGGTGGAAGAGGTGCGGTTCGTCCTCTTCGACGAGACGGCGTACGCGGCCTTCGAGTCCGCCCTCAGCTGACCACGCCCCGAGCGCGAGGGCGGGCCGGGCCGCCCGGGCGCGGATAGACCTTGGACTGCTTGACGCTGCCGAAGGCGAAGCTGGATTCGATCGACGCGATGCCGGGGATGGCGTGGATCCGGGTGCGTACGAACACCTCGTACGCCTCCAGGCTCTCGATCACGACCCGGAGCAGATAGTCGCTGCTGCCCGCCATCAGATAGCAGTCCTGGATGTGCTCGATGAGACCGACATGTTCCTCGAACACGTTGACCGCCTCGGCGGTGTGGCGCTCCAGCCGGATCCGTACGAAGACGGTGATCGGGAGACCGTAGGCGACCTGGTCCACCATGGCCGTGTAGCCGCTGACCAGGCCCGACTCCTCCAGGCGGCGCACCCGGCGCAGACAGGGCGAGGGGGAGAGCCCGATCCGGTCGGCGAGGTCCTGGTTGGACAGGCGGCCGTCCGCCTGCAACTCGTGGATGATCCGGAAGTCCACAGCGTCCAACGTCACTCCTTGGCAGATTCTGCCCCCACGCTATGTCTGGAGGGCATAACTGGCAATCGCCTGCCTCGACGAAAGCTCTAGCCTTGCCGCACAGGCGGTCGGCTTCGAGCAGGAGGAATCTTTGGTGGGCATGACGCAATCGGTGGGGTCGCCACCGGCACAGGTGGTGCGCCGCGTCGGCCCGCCCACGAGGCTCTCCCCCCAGGCCGTCGGGCTGCTCGCCCTGCTGCTCACCGTGGCCATCTGGGCCGCGTTCGCCCTGAGCGCCCGTGCGCTGAGCGCCTCCACGCTGCTGCCCGCCGATGCGGCCCTGCTGCGCTTCGGCGTACCCCTCGTGGTCCTCGCGCCCGCCCTGTGGCGGCGCCGGCGCCGACTGGCCGCGGTGCGGCCCGGTCCCGCGGCCAAGATCATCTGTGGTGCGGGGGTGCCGTTCTTCCTCGCCGCCATGTACGGCGGCTCGCTGACCTCGGCCGCGTTCGTCGGGGCGATCGTCCCCGGCATGGTCCCGCTGTTCGTCTCCGCCCTCATGGTCGCGGGCGGGAAGAGCCTCCCGCGCGGCACCCAGTCGGCCGGTCTCGCGCTGATCGTGGCCGGCGTCGTGGCGCTGGTCTGGCACCACACGGTCGCGCTGGACGCGGATGTGCTGCTCGGTGTGGGAACGCTCCTCGCCGCCAGTGGACTGTGGGCCCTCTACACCGTGGGCCTGCGCGAGGTGGACCTCGACCCCATCGGGTCCATCGGACTGCTCTGCCTGCCCTCCTTCGCCGTCATCGCGCTCCTGACCCTGACCGGGGTCCTGCCCACCGGTCTCGCCCGGGCGGCCGGCGGCGACATCGCGCTGTTCCTCGTCGTCCAGGGCCTGGGCGTCGGCCTGTGCGCCGGGCTGCTGTACGCGTTCGCCATCCGCCGGCTCGGACCCGAGCGCAGCTCGGTCGTCGGCAGCCTCAGCCCGGTCGCCGTCGTCCTGCTCGCCATACCCCTCCTCGGCGAGTCGCCGACCCTCTCCGTCCTGCTCGGCGTCCCCCTCATCACCCTCGGCGTCGCGCTCGCCAACCGGCGCCCCCGATCCAAGGTCTCCGCCCATGCTTGAGCTTCTTCCCGCCCCGCCCGTGGACCCGCTGTGGGACCTGGCCGCCGAGTTCGCCGCCGATCCGCGCCCCGAGCGCCTGAACCTCGTCCTCGGCGTCTACCGCGACCACACCGGGGGCACCCCGGTCATGGCGGCGGTCAAGGAGGCCGAGATACGCCTGGCGGAACGTTCCATCTCCAAGGAGTACCGCGGGCTCTCCGGCAACACCGCCTTCAACCGCGCCATGCTGACCATGGTTCTCGGGGGCCTCGGCACCGAGGACCTCACGGCGCGGGCGACAGCCGTCCAGACCGTGGCGGGCACCGGAGCCCTGCGCCTGCTCGCCGATCTGGTGAGCCGGACCCGCCCCGGCACGACGGTGTGGATCAGTGACCCCGCCTACGTCAACCACCGACCCATCCTGGAAGGCGCCGGCCTCCGGGTCCGGACGTACGGACACGGCGCCGGCATGCTCGGCGACCTCGCCGCCGCCCGCCGGGACGACGTCGTCCTGCTCCAGGGCTGCTGCCACAACCCCACGGGAATCGACCCCACCGTCGAGATGTGGGAGGAGCTGGCCACCCTCTCCGCGGCGAACGGCTGGGTCCCCTTCGTCGACCTGGCGTACCACGGGCTCGGCGACGGCCTCACCGCCGACCTGTGGGCGACCCGGATGCTGGCCGAGCGGCTGCCCGAGGTGCTGATCGCCGTCAGCTGCTCCAAGAACTTCGGCCTCTACAGCGACCGCACCGGCTGCGCCATCGTCGTGGGATCGTCGGCGAAGGCGCTGCGGCACGTCGAGACGGCACTCCAGAACGCCGCGCGCACCCTGTACTCGATGCCGCCCGAGCACGGCGCCGCCGTCGTCGCCACCGTCCTGGAGGACGAGCGGCTGCGGGCCGCCTGGCTGGCGGAGCTCGACGGCATGCGGCACCGCATCACGGCCAACCGCGCGGACCTCGTCGCCCATCTCCGCGCGCTCGGCAGCGAGGAGCAGGCGACGTCACTCGCACGGCAGAAGGGCATGTTCTCGATGCTGCCGCTCACCCCGGACCAGATGCACCGGCTGCGCCGGCAGTACGGCATCTACGGCACGACCTCGGGGCGCATCAACATCGCCGGTGTCTCCGCGCACCGCATCCCGTACCTGGCGCAGGGCATCGCCACAGTCCTGAAGGCGCCCCGCGAGACGCCCCGCGCCATGTCGTCCGTCTGACGCCCCTACGCCTCCGGGGGCGCCGGGCGGCACAGCAGGGCGGCCGGGGAGGGACGGGCGCCGAACCGGGTGGTGAAGGCGATGCCGGCCGCGTACTCGGTGGGCAGGCACTGGCCCTTGTAATGGCCCTGCGCGTACTCACCCCCGGGGCCTCCCGCAGGGCGGTTGTCACCTCGGTCGAACCAGACCGTCCGGCCTCCGCCCGTCGCGAGCGCGGTACGGGCCGGAGCGCACAGCGCGGCAGAGACCTGCTGCCCGCGCAGGCTGTAGCCGATGAGGAACTGCCCCGCCGGGCACTGGAACTTGGTGTAGCCGCCGGACCAGTCGCCGCCCGCCGGGACGTGCGACTCGTCGCGGACGACCGTGTGCCCGCCGGTGCCGGCCCGCAGGGCCGAACTCGCGCACAGGCCGCGGCCGCCGGTGTGGCTGAGCCCGGCCAGCCGGGCGCCGTCGGGGCACACGGCCTTGCGTGCCCCGCTGTCCCAGTCCCCGCCGGCCCGGACGCGCAGCGAAGCGTTGTGGTCGCGGTGGTCCGTCGTCAGCTGGTACCAGGCGGGGGTGGCGGGCACGGCCCCGGTGCGGCCGGGCGCGTCGGTCAGCCCCGTCCAGGCAGGGGCGCGCCAGTCGCCCGCGTCGAGGACCCCGGTCCTGTGCCCCTCGGAGTCGTACCGCAGCAGCGCCCAGCTGTCCCCGCCGCTGCCGCCGTCGCCGGCGCTCCAGCCGACCAGCGGCCAGTACGCGTAGTCCGCGTCGGCGTCCTCGAGGAGCTCGGTGAGATGGCCGAACCAGGCGCGTGGACGGTCGTTCCGCTCATCGGCGCCGATGCCGAACTCGCTGATCCAGACAGGGGCGGTGAAATGCCGGCCGGTCTCGGCGGAGACGTAGAGTGCCTGGTCGTGGACGACCTGGCGGAGCTGCTCGCGGGTGAGGTCCTGGTAGCGGAGGTCGCTGGTCTCGCCGATGCCGGTGGCGCCACTGTGGTGCGGACCGGTGTAGCCGTAGAAGTGGGCGGAGTAGACGAGCTTGTTCGACACCACCAAGGTGTGCGAGAGGGTACGGACCGGGGCGAGGGCGGGGCGGCCGTGCGCGAAGCCGTCCACGGGAATGCCCGTCCAGTTGATGCCCTCGACGACGATGAGCAGGTGCGGGTTGGCCTCGGCGAGGATGCGGTCCCCGGCCTCCTGCGCGGCGGCGTGCCAGTCGTGGTTGTCGCCGAGCCCCCAGTTGGGGTCGTCCCAGATGTCCCGGCGGACCTCGTTGTACAGATCGGCGCCGACCACGCGCGGGTCGGCGCGGTAGCGCTTCGCCATGAACACCCAGTCGTCGGCCCACTGGGCGGTGGACTGCCCGCTGCTGTTCCAGCGTTCGTTGCCGTCCACGCCACAGCACCAACGGGTGGTCACCGTGTGGTTGTTGAGGATGACGGCGAACCCGTCCGCGGTGAGCGCGGCGACGACGGCATCGAAGACCTGCAGCGGGGTCCTGCCACGCAGGGCGGGATTGGCCGCGACCGCCGTGTCGGGCACGGGGCGTGTGTCTCGCAGCATCTCGTTGGAGAAGGGCAGCCGGATGCTGTTCAGGCCGAGGGCGTGGAAGTCGGCGAGGAGCGTGGGCAGCGGGGTGCGGTCCAGGCCGATGGGGATCCCGTGCGAGGGCTGCCCGGCATGGTGGTTGGCCGGGTCCGCGATGTCGCCCGAGCCGTTCCAGGAACCCTGGGCGCCGTCCCAGTTGCCGGAGCGCAGCCGGAACCGCTTGCCGTCGGCGTCGACCACGTACCGCCCGCGGGTGGACAGCGGCGGGGTCCAGTCGGGGGTGGCCGCCGCCACGGGTGCCCCGGGAAGCGGAGCGGCCTGAGCGGCGGCGCCCGGCAGGGCCGGCAGCAGCAGCGCCCCCACCAGAAGGACGCCTCGGACCACACGTAACAAGCTCTGCATCTCGTACCTGCCAGGACGGTGGGGGAGTGGGCGAGGCGCCAAGTTACCGGCGGGTCGGTACGAGGGGAACCCACACCGTACGGAGTGGTGCCACAGCGCCCCGTTCCGACGGCTCGGATAGGGTGATTGAGAAGGAAGACACCCCCCGGGGTTAGGTCGAAGCGTTGGACACTTTTCAGTCGCCGAGCGAGTCGCCGGAAAGGCCACCGGCGGCCATCGGATACGCGGGTGTACTGCGCGAACTCCTGCCGATCGCCCTGTGGAGGGAGGACGCGGACGGGTGCGTCGTGGAGTGGTCGCTGGCCGCCCAGGACCTGCTCGGCCACCGTCCCGAGGATCTCCTCGGCCGCCCCGCCACACCCGTTCTGGTCCCCGACAGCAACCGGGAACTCGCCGATCAGCTGACCCGCCGCGTCCAGGCGGGCGAGACCGTCGTCGGCACCCTGCCCGTACGGCACCGCGACGGTCACCAGATCACGATGGAGATGTGGATCGTCCCCGAGGTCGACCCCCAGGGACGGCCGGGCGCGATGCTCATCGCCGTGGAGACCTCCGAGGTCCTGCGGATGCGGGACTCCCTCGCCGCCCTCCAGAGCCTCTTCACCCAGTCGCCCATCGGACTCGCCACCCTCGGCCCCGACCTGCGGTTCCTGCGGGTCAACGACGCCCTCGCGCGGATGAACGGGGTCTCCGCCGCCGAACACCTGGGCAGGCGGCTCACCGAGGTGGTGCCCGGTGTCAACGCCACGGCCCTCGAGGCCACCATGAGGCAGGTCCTCGAACGCGGCGAGGCCGTCGTCGACGTGCGCCGCACCGGCCGGACCCCCGCCGACCCCGACCACGACCGGACCTGGTCCTGCTCGTACGCCCCGCTGCTCGACGGCTCGGGCCGGCGCCTCGGTCTGATCGCCTCCCTCATCGACATCACCGAGGGCCAGCGGGCGCTCGTCGAGGCCGAACGGGCCCGGTCCCGCTTCGCGCTGCTCTCGGAGGCGGGCACCAGGATCGGCACCACCCTCGACCTGCACCAGACCGCCGAGGAGGTCGTCCAGGTCCTCGTGCCGCAGCTCGCCGACTCGGCCGACGTGCAGATGCTCGAATCAGTCCTCGAACCGGACGAGGCGGGCGCCTCGACCCAGGGCCTGCTGCGCCGTCTCGCGGCCGTCTTCCCCGACCCGACCGCCCCCACCGCCCTGCTCACCCCGGGACAGACCTTCCAGATCCCGCTCGGCACCGTGTACGAGCAGGTCATCACCGACGCCCGGCCGATGAACCTCTACCACTCCGACATCCCGGCGCTCTTCCCCGACCCCCGCACCGAACCGCTGCGGGCCTACCTCGCGTCCAGCATCGGCTCCGCGCGCCTCGTGCCGCTCGTCGCCCGCGGCAAGGTCCTCGGCGCCGTCACCGTGACCCGACTCCGCGAGCGCGAACCCTTCGACGAGCAGGACTGCGTGCTCATCGACGAACTGGTCGCCCGCGCGGCCCTGAACATCGACAATGCCCGCATGTACACCACCCAGCGCGAGGCCGCCCTCACGCTGCAGCGCAGCCTCACCAACAGCGCCCTGCCCAAGGTCGACGGCCTCGAACTCACCGGCCGCTACCTTCCCGCGAGCGACCACGACGTGGGCGGCGACTGGTTCGACGTCATCGCCCTGCCCGAGGGCCGGACGGGTCTCGTGATCGGTGACGTCATGGGCCACGGCATCCACGCGGCGGCCGTGATGGGCCAGCTCCGTACGGCCGTACGGACCCTCGCCCGGCACGGTGTGCCGCCCGCCCAACTGCTCCGCTCCCTCGACGCCGTCGTCGCCGACCTGGGCGAGGACGAGATGGCGACCTGTGTCTACGCCGTCCACGACCCGGCCACCGGCGGTGTCGTCATCGCCCGGGCCGGGCACCCGCCACCGGCCGTGGCCACGGCGGACGGCGCCATCACCTTCCTGGAGGGCCCGCCCGGCACCCCGCTCGGCACCGGTGGTCAGGACTTCCGGACCGAGGAGCTGCGGCTGCCCCCGGGCAGCCTGCTGGTGCTGTACACCGACGGGCTCATCGAGGCCAGGGACCGGGACCTCGACGAGGGCATGGACCAGCTCGCCCAGGTGCTGCTGCACCTCGAACGGCCGCTCAGCCAGCTCTGCGACGACATCCTCGAACACCTGCTGCCCTGCGCGCCGCCGGACGACGTGGCCGTCCTGCTGGCCCGCACCTCGCTGAGGTGACGGCTCACCAGGCCAGGTCCTCCCCGGCTCTCCGGGCGCGTCCTCCCAGCCTGCCGCGCCAGGTCCCCGCGGCTCACCAGGCCAGGTCCTCCAGCGCGTCCAGGTCCGCCACTGCCAGCCCCGGCAGCTCCGAGTCGCCCGTGGTCAGGGGAAGTTCGGCCCAGATGACCTTGCCGCGCTCGGTGTAGCGGGTGCCCCAGCGCTCGGCGAACTGGGCGACGAGGAACAGGCCGCGGCCGCCCTCGTCGGTGGTGGCCGCATAGCGCAGATGCGGCGCGGTGCTGCTGCCGTCGAAGATCTCGCAGATCAGCCGGCGGTCGCGGAGCAGCCGGACCCGGATGGGCTCGGCGCCGTACCGGATGGCGTTGGTGATGAGCTCGCTGAGGATGAGCTCGGCGGTGAACGCGATGCCGTCCAGCTCCCACGCGGCGAGCTGCGCGGCCCCCGCGTTGCGGACCCGGGAGACCTCGGCCGGATCGGCGGGCACGTCCCACTCCGCGATCCGGTCGGACTCCAGCCGCCGGGTGTCGGCGACCAGCAGGGCGATGTCGTCGTCCGGCGCCGGCAGGAGCAGCGCGGTCAGGACGTCCGCGCAGGCCTGCTCCGGGCTGCGACCGGTGGTCGCCAGCGCCTCGCGCAGCAGCCCGAGACCCGTGTCGAAGTCCCGGTCGCGGTCCTCCAGGAGCCCGTCCGTGAACAGCGCCAGCCGGCTCCCTTCCGGCAGCTGCAGCTCGGTGGCCTCGAACGGCATCCCGCCCACACCCAGCGGCAGCCCGGCCGGCACGTCCGGGAACTCCACCCGGCCGTCGGGGTGCACGACCGCGGGCCCGGGATGCCCGGCCCGGGCGATGGTGCAGCGCCCGCTCGCGGGGTCGTAGACCACGTACAGACAGGTCGCGCCGGTCATCCGGTCGGTGCCCTCGCCCTCCTCCTCGTCGTCGCCGGGACCGTCCTCGATGCCGCCCCTCCCGTCACCGGTGTCGGGCCGGTCGATCCGGTCGATCAGCTCGTCGAGGTGGCCCAGGAGCTCGTCGGGCGGCAGGTCCAGGGTGGAGAAGTTGTGCACCGCCGTACGCAGTCGGCCCATCGTCGCCGCGGCGTGCAGACCGTGCCCGACGACATCGCCGACGACCAGCGCCACCCGGGCGCCCGGCAGCGGGATCACGTCGAACCAGTCACCGCCGACGCCCGCCTTCGCTGGCAGGTAGCGGAAGGCCACGTCGACCGCCGACAGCTCGGGCAGGGTACGGGGGAGCAGACTGCGCTGGAGCGTCACGGCCATGGCGTGCTCGCGGGTGAACCGGCGGGCGTTGTCGATGGAGACCGCGGCGCGCGCGGTCAGCTCCTCCGCGAACGTCAGGTCCTCCTCCCCGAAGGCGTCGGGGGTGTCGGCCCGCCAGAAGTTGGCCATCCCCAGGACGACACCCCGGGCGAGCAGCGGCACGGCCACGAGTGAGTGCAGCCCGTACGCGAGGGAGGCCGCCGCCCCCTCGGGGTCCTGGGCCTGCCAGCCGTCGGCCGTCGTCAGATCCGCCACCAGCACCGCGTGACCGCTGTCGAGCGCCCTCGCCATCGGCGTGGTCGGAACGACGAACCGGATGACGTCGCCCACCGGCTGGAACGGATGCTCGGCCCGGAGGCCGCTCAGCGCCGTGCGACGCATCTCAGTGAACGATCCCGTCGGCTCCTCGCCGCGCAGTACCGGCTGAAGCAGCTCCACGGTGACGAAGTCCGCGAACCGCGGGACGGCCACCTCCGTCAGCTCCTCGGCGGTCCGTACGACGTCCAGCGTGGTGCCGATCCGCACCCCGGCCTCGTACAGCAGCTGGAGCCGGCCCCTGGCCACCTCGGCCCGGCCGGAGAGCGAGGCGAGTTCGGTCGAGTCCCGCAGCGTCATCACGGTCCCGGTGGGCCGGCCCTTGTACGGAGCCGTGGGCCGCACGTTCACGGCGAGCAGCCGGTCGCCCGCCAGATGCACCTCGTCGGTCACGACCCGCCCGGAGGAGAGCAGCGCGGCGGTCTGGGGGGCGAGGCCCAGCTCGGTGACATGCCGCTGCTCGGCGTCGGGCGCCAGGTCCAGCAGGCGCCGCGCCTCGTCGTTGGCGAGCAGCAGCCGACGGTCCGCGTCGATGATGAGCACACCCTCGCGCACGGCGTGCAGGACCGCCTCGTGGTGCTCGTTGATCCGGGTCATCTCGAGCGGGCCCAGGCCGTGGGTCTGCCGGCGCAGCCGCCGGCTCACCAGCGCGGCGCCACCCACGGCGAGCAGCAGGGCGCCCGCGGCGGTGCCGAGGAGCAGTGGCAACTGGTCCTCCACCACGTTGCCGACGTTCTGGATCTCGATGCCGGTACCGACCAGGCCGACGACGTCCCCCTCCTCGGTCTGCACCGGGACGATGGCACGGACCGCGTCCGTCGGCTCACCGGTGAAGATCTCCGTGAACGACTCGCCGCCCCGGGCCCGTGCGATGTCGCCGGTGGCGCGCTGCCCGATCAGCTCCGGCCGGGAGTCCGTGTAGCGGATCCCGTCGGGGGTCATCACGGCGAGGAAGTCGAGCCCCGAGGCCTGCCGGGCGGCCTCGGCGCGCGCCTGGAGCAGGGCGGTGGGGTCGGGCGCCCTCAAGGCGTCGACGAGGCCGGGCGCATGCGCGAAGGACTCCGCCGCGGCGAGCGAACGGTTGCGCGCGTCGCGCTCGGTGTCGTACCGGGCCTGGAAGATCAGGGCCAGCGCTCCCACGGTCACCAGGAGCGCGACGATGACCGCCTGCAGGGCGAAGACCTGCCCGGCGACGCTGCGCAGCCCCAGCCCCTTGGGTCGGCGGCCAAGACGTCCGCTCATGGGGTGCTTCTCGGAGGTTCGGCTGTCGTCACGGATTCGGCTGTCACCCGTCCACTTCCTCGGTTCCCCTTCCATGCTGCTCCTGCCGCGTCGGGATATCGAGGCGGAGCGGCACAGTCGTGTCGCGCGGCGCCCCGGAAGGTCCATGTCGTTTTCTCGCCAGCGGCAGGCCGCTCCGGTCCCCGACCATGGAGTCATGCACACCGACACCGAGCGCTGCGTACGGGCCGTCCAGTCGAAGGATGCCCGGTTCGACGGCGTGTTCTTCACCGCCGTCCTGACCACCCGTATCTACTGCCGCCCCAGCTGCCCGGTCGTGCCGCCCAAGGCCGAGAACATGGTGTTCCACCCCAGCGCAGCCTCCTGTCAGCGCGCCGGATTCCGGGCCTGCAAGCGCTGTCGCCCGGACACCAGCCCCGGTTCACCCGAATGGAACGTCCGCGCCGACGCCGTCGCCCGGGCCATGCGGCTCATCCAGGACGGTGTCGTCGACCGCGAGGGCGTACCGGGGCTCGCGGCCCGGCTCGGCTGGTCCACCCGCCAGATCGAACGCCAACTCCTCGCCGAACTCGGCGCCGGACCGCTCGCCCTGGCCCGCGCCCAGCGTGCCCAGACCGCCCGGCTGCTCATCGAGACGACCCCGATGCCCATGGCCGAGATCGCCTTCGCGGCCGGCTTCTCCTCGATCCGCACCTTCAACGACACCGTCCGCGAGGTCTTCGCCCTCGCGCCCGGCGAGCTGCGCGCCCGCGCCGCACGGTCCTCGGCCGCCGCGAACGCCCCCCGCACCCCGGGCGTGATCGCGCTGCGGCTGCCGTACCGCGCACCCCTGAACCCCTCCAACCTCTTCGGCCATCTCGCCGCCACCGCCGTTCCCGGCGTGGAGGAGTGGCGGGACGGGGCGTACCGCCGGACGCTGACGCTGACCCACGGCCACGGCATCGTCGCCCTCACCCCCCGGCCCGACCACATCGCCTGCCGGCTCTCCCTCACCGACCCGCGCGATCTCACCCTCGCCATCAGCCGCTGCCGCTGGATGCTCGACCTCGACGCGGACCCGGTCGCCGTCGACGAGCAGCTGCGGACGGATCCGCTGCTCGCCCCGCTGGTCGATCAGGCACCGGGACGGCGGGTGCCGAGGACCGTGGACGCCGCCGAGTTCGCCGTACGGGCCGTGCTCGGCCAGCAGGTCTCCACGGCCGCCGCCCGCACGCACGCGGCCCGGCTCGTCACCGCGCACGGTGTGCCCGTGGAGGACCCCGAGGGTGGTCTTACCCACCTCTTCCCGACCTCCGAGGCGCTCGCCGGTCTCGACCCCGAGTCCCTCGCCCTGCCCCGCAGCCGCCGCACCACCCTCCTCACCCTCGTCGGGGCGCTCGCCGACGGCTCCCTGAGCCTCGGCCCCGCCGACGACTGGGACGAGGCACGCGCCAAGCTCCTCGCCCTGCCCGGCTTCGGCCCCTGGACCACCGAGGTCATCGCGATGCGGGCGCTCGGCGACCCCGACGCCTTCCTCCCCGGCGACCTCGGCGTCCGCCGCGCCGCCGAGGGCCTCGGCCTGCCCGCCACACCGGCCGCGCTGACCGCCCGCGCCGCGCGGTGGCGGCCCTGGCGGGCGTACGCCGTCCAGTACCTCTGGGCCACCGACAGCCACCCGATCAACCACCTCCCCGCCTGAGGAGTCGCCGCGCCATGCCCACCGTCCAGCACACCGTCATCGACAGCCCCTACGACGCGCTGACCCTGGTCGCCGTCGACGGCGTCCTCAGCCGCATCCACATGACCGGCCAGCGTCACCGCCCGCCGGAGGAGACCTTCGGCGAGCCCGACCCGCGCCCCTTCGGGGAGGCGATCCGCCAGCTCGACGCCTACTTCGCCGGTGAACTGACCACGTTCGAGCTGCCGTTGAAGCTGATCGGCACCCCGTTCCAGCTGCGGGTGTGGGAGCAGCTGTGCCTCATCCCGTACGGCGAGACGCGCACGTACGGCGAGCTGGCTGAGGCACTTGGCAGCCCCGGTGCCTCACGCGCGGTCGGCCTCGCCAACGGCAAGAACCCGGTCAGCATCGTCGTGCCCTGCCACCGTGTCATCGGGGCGAGCGGCTCCCTCACCGGTTACGGCGGCGGACTCGGCCGCAAGCAGCGGCTGCTCGCCTTCGAGTCGGGAGCGGAGCCGGACTCCCTCTTCTAGCTCGCAGGGCTCGGGCCCCGGCGCAGCCGTTGGAGGAGCGAGGGCAGCGAGGTCCCGATCGGCTCGCGCACGATCTCGTCGGCGAGCGCGTCGTACGGGGTGGGCTCGGCATTCACGATGATGAGCCGGGCCCCGTGCTCGGCCGCGATCCCGGCCAGCGAGGCCGCGGGCTGCACCTGGAGACTCGTACCGACCGCGAGGAACACCTCGGTGGCCTTGGCGATCCCCATCGCCTCGGCAAGGACGACGGGGTCGAGCCGCTGACCGAACATGACGGTGGCCGACTTGAGGATGCCCCCGCAGGCCCGGCACTTCGGATCGTCCTCGCCGGCCCTCACCCGCTCCACGGCGTCCGCCATCGACGAACGGGCATGGCAGCCGGTGCAGACCACCGACCGTGCCGAGCCGTGGAGTTCCAGCACCTTCCGCTCGGACACCCCGGCGAGCTGATGCAGACCGTCGATGTTCTGCGTGATGACCCGGAGCGGGTTCCCGTCCCGTTCGAACGCCGCGATGGCCCGGTGCGCCGCGTTCGGCTCGGCGCGCAGCACCGGTCCGTCGAGCCGCATACGCCAGGCGCGGCGCCGTACGTCCGGATCGGCCATGTAGTGCTCGTACGTGGCGAGCTTCTCGGCCTCCGGATCGCGCGTCCACACACCGTTCGGACCCCGGTAGTCGGGAATGCCGGAGTCCGTGGAGATGCCGGCTCCGCTGAGAATCGCGACCATGGTCATGAGGCCGAGGGTAGGACTCCGCCCGTGGCCTCCGCGAACGGAATTCCCGTCGTGGGAGTCCTCGTCGAGCACCGGCGGGGCCGAGCCGATGGGTCGACCGACCAACTAGCCGACCCAACCAGCCGACCGCCCGGCCGCCGCGGTTCACCGGGCGGGGCGGCCGTTCTCCAGTTCCGCCGGGCCCCGGCCGTTCTCGAGGGCGTCGAGGGCCGAGAGGACGCGCAGGCCGAGCTCGGCGGGCAGATGGCTGGTCACCTCGGCCGGGTCGATCAGCTTCCAGGAGAGCAACTCCTCCTCCTGGAGACGGATCGCGGCGAACCGCTCGTCGGACAGCACCCCGCCGTCGTACACGTACGCCACGAGCGGCGGACGCGCCGCCCCGTGCACCCAGTCGACCGCGAGCAGCGCCCCCAGCTCCAGGTCCAGGCCGATCTCCTCGGCCGTCTCGCGGCGCGCCGCCTGCCGGGGCGTCTCGCCCGTGTCGGACTCGATCGTGCCGCCGGGCAGTGCCCAGCCCTCGCGGTAGTTCGGCTCGACGATCAGGATGCGGCCCGCCGCGTCCCGGAAGAGCGCGGCGGCGCCGGCGAGGACACGGGGCAGCCCGGCGATGTACGTGGCGTAGTCGGTCGTCGTCATCCCGTCAGCGTAGCCAGCCGCAGCGTCCGATCGGCCAGCTCGCTGATCCGTACCCCGTCGAAGCCGAACACCGCGCTGCGCACCCGGTCCTCCAGCGGCTCCGACCACTGCGTCGGAATCGCCGCGGCCCCGCACAGCACCCCGGCCACCGAGCCGGCCGTCGCCCCGTTCGAGTCCGTGTCGAGGCCGCCGCGGACGGTCAGGGCGATCGTGGTGGTGAAGTCGCCTTCGCCGTACAGCAGTCCGGCGGTCAGCACGGCCGCGTTGGGAATGGTGTGGATCCAGCCCATGCCGTCCGTCTGCCGCGCGAGCTCGGCGAGGGTGTCGGACCACTCCACCCCCGACTCGTACAGGGCGATCGTGTGCCGCACCGTCCGCGCGAGGCGGCTGCTCGCCGGGATCCGCTCCAGCGCCCTCTCCAGGGCGGTGCGCATGTCGGGCGCCATGAAAGCGGCGGCGATCAGGGCGGCCGCCCACATCGCGCCGTACACCCCGTTCCCCGTGTGGGACAGCACGGCGTCGCGCCGGGCGAGGGAGGCGGCCCGGCGCGGGTCGCCAGGCGAGGTCCAGCCGTAGACGTCCGCCCGGATCAGCGCGCCGATCCACTCCTGGTGGGGGTTGTCGTACGTCGCGGTGAGCGGCGGCTTGAGGCCGTTGGCGAGGTTGCGGTAGGCCGTCCGCTCGGCGGTGAACGTCTGGAGGTAGGGCAGGCGCAGCAGCCAGAGCTCGCCGACCTGCTCCGTGGTGAAGGCGAAGCCGCGGGTCTCCAGGAGGTGCAGACCGAGGATCGAGTAGTCGATGTCGTCGTCCCGACAGCTCCCGTGGATCCGCCCGCGCACGCACTGCGGCCACTCGGGCCGCAGCTCGAACCCCTCGGACAGGGCGTCGGCGGGCGGCGGCGGCAGGTAGTCGGTGAGCGGGAGCGCGTCCGTCAGCCGCAGGTAGCGGTCGATGTGCTCGGGCGTCCAGTGATCGCCCCGCTCGACGGGCTTGCCGAGCATGTTCCCGGCGATCCGTCCCGTCCAGCCGCCGAGAATGCGGTCGGCGAGTTCACCGTGCTTGAGCGCCATACGTCCGGTGTACCGAATCCACCGGCCCGGCGCGCGCCGACGCGTTCGGACACCGGAGAGGAGCTCGCAGCCGGTCCTCGTACGTCTCGCTGTACGTCTCGATGCGCCACTTCGGAGGAATCCCTGCCCGGGGCCGCCCGGGACCCATCGCGACGACGGAGGCCCCGCCGATGCCGACGACCAGCAGGTCGGGAGGTATTTGATCGATCGAACGGTGCTCTAATCGCCCCACTATGGTGCGGAATATCGCTTTATCGGGGGGTGGCACGCCGTCTGGGGGTGCAGATAGGGTCGGCTCGGCGCGACTGCCTGTTCGAAAGCAAGGGATGCAAGGTGACGGACGGAGCAGTAACTGAGGTCGCACGCGTGCTCGTCGCGGCCGACAAGTTCAAGGGCTCGCTCACGGCCGTACAGGTCGCGGAGCGGGTCACAGCAGGTCTGCGACGGGTCGTCCCGGAGCTGGAAGTGGAGACTCTGCCGGTTGCGGACGGCGGCGACGGTACGGTCGCCGCCGCGGTGGCGGCCGGTTTCGAACGCCGTGAGGTACGGGTGACCGGGCCGGTCGGCGACCCCGTGACGGCGGCGTTCGCGCTGCGCGGCACGACGGCCGTCGTGGAGATGGCGGAGGCCTCCGGGCTGCAGCTGCTTCCGGCGGGCGTCTTCGCGCCGCTCACGTCGACGACGTACGGCTCGGGCGAGCTGCTGCGGGCCGCGCTGGACGCGGGCGCGACGACGATCGTCTTCGGCGTCGGCGGCAGTGCGACGACGGACGGCGGGGCGGGCATGCTGGCCGCGCTGGGCGCGGTCTTCCTCGACGCGCAGGGTGAGCCGGTGGGCCCGGGAGGCGCGCCGCTGGCGTCGCTCGCCTCCGCCGACCTGTCCGGCCTCGACCCCCGCTTCGCCTCGGTCGACCTGATCCTGGCCAGCGACGTCGACAACCCGCTGACCGGTCCCAAGGGCGCCCCGGCCGTGTACGGCCCGCAGAAGGGGGCCACGCCGGAGGACGTCGAGACGCTGGACGCGGCGCTCTCGCACTTCGTGACCGTCCTGGAGAAGGCCATCGGCCCCAAGGCCGCGGAGTGCGCGGCCGCGCCGGGCGCGGGCGGGGCGGGTGGTATCGGCTACGGGGCGCTCGTCGGCCTGGACGCGAGCTTCCGTCCCGGCATCGAGCTGATGCTCGACGTCCTGGGCTTCGCCCCTGCGCTGGAGCGGGCCACGCTGGTCATCACCGGTGAGGGCTCGCTCGACGAGCAGACCCTGCACGGCAAGGCCCCGGCGGGCGTCGCCGCGGCGGCGCGGGCGGCGGGCAAGGAGGTCGTCGCGGTCTGCGGTCGCCTGGCGCTCGCTCCCGAGACCCTCGGCAGGGCCGGCATCCGCCGCGCCTACCCGCTCACGGACCTCGAACCGGACACGGCGAAGTGCATCGCGAACGCGGGCCCGCTGCTGGAGCAGGTGGCGGCGAACATCGCGAGGGACTTCCTGGCGTAGCGCCCGTGCGGGCGCGGGGCACGGGCGCTCGGTACCCCGGGGCGGGGCCCACGGGAGCGTGAAGCTGCCCGGGCCGGCGCGGCCCGATGGCCGGGCCCCCGCGCGCGAAGGTGCCGCCCTCGGGGTCGCGGGCCCCTGGGGCGGACGCGCCCGCAAGGGCGCCGTCGTCCGTTGTGCCCACCCGTTCCGCCCCAGCGGAACGAATGCCCACAACGGGGGGAGCAGTGCGGCCGCGCGGAGGCGCGCCGTCCGTCGGGTGTTCCGTCCCTGCGGAACTTCTGCCCGCAACGGGCCTGGGGGAGCAGCCTGCGGCGCGAAGCTGCCCCCGATGCATCACCCCCCACCCGCCCCGGCAGGGTTTCGGGAAGGGGTGGGGTGGGGGGAAATCCCCCGCTCAGCCCGCCGTCAGGCGGAACGCGTCCAGGGCCAGTGTCATCTCCGTCAGGTCCCGCGGGCGGGACAGCGACCTCGATGTGAGCTGCTCAAGACGTCGCAGGCGGTTGAAGACCGTGTTGCGGTGGCAGTACAGACGACCCGCCGCCCGCCCCGCCGACCCCTCGCAGTCCAGCCAGACGTCCAGGGTCTCCAGAAGGATCGCCCGGTCCGCCGGGTCCAGTTCCAGGAGTCCGCCCAGGACGTCCGTGACCAGCAGGCCGGCCAGCTCCGGCTGGCCGACCACCAGCGCGCCGCCCATCCGGCGGTCCAGGCGGACGATCTGGTGGGAGTCGGGCGGGCAGGTGCGCAGGGCCAGTTCCGCCAGACGGCGCGCCCGGCCCAGTTCGGAGAGGCCGACCACCACCGGACTGATCCCGCCGGGACCCGGACACCGGCCCTCCAGGAGCTCCGACAGCGCGTCCAGACCCGTGTCCTCGGCCAGCGACACCACACCGAACTCGCAGTCCGCCCCCATCCGCCACAGGAACCGCACCCCGGCCCCCTGCACCCGACGGTGGAACGGCTCCGGCACCTCCCGCCGGTCGTGGCGCAGCACCACCACCGCGTACCGCCCGTGCTCCGGCAGGTCCAGACCCGCCGCCGCCCGCGAGGTCACCTCCGGCGAGCGCTGCCCGTGCAGCAGGGCGTCCAGCAGCGCCTGGAGCTGCTCGTCCGTGCGGCGCCGCAGCTCCAGCTCCGTCGCCCGGTACGCCTCCGACGCCGTGTCCGCCTGCGCGTCCACCGCCGACCACACCATCGTCGCGGACTGCGTCAGCGCCGCCATTCTCGGCGGGAACGCCGACGCGTCCTCGATCAGCGCGTCCCACACCAGATGCCCGGCATGGCGGTACGCGTGCACCACCAGCTCCAGCGGCATGCCCTGCTCGGCCCGCCGCCGCCCCATCTCGTCCGCGTGCTCCAGGTCCCGCCGCGGCGAGTCCCGGGGCGCCGAGATCATCTCGATCCCGATCCGCATCGCCTCATGGGCCTCCTGCCAGTGCTGGTCGTACGGCACGATCCGGCCGTACGCCGGCTCGTACTCGTGCAGGTCCCTCAGATGCTCGTCCACCAGCTCCGGGAGCCGCTCCAGAAGCGCCATGCACGCCTCTGCCAGCAGCTTCCAGTCATCGCCGGTCCGCGGTCTGCGCCGTCCCATGCCCGGAGGATGCCATCCCGGAGCCCATCCCCACAGGCCCCTGACACGCGGTGTTGTGCGCGTGCACAACCCACCCTCGCGCCCGCTGGTCACCGGCAGCGTTTCGGCCGCCGCACGTGGACGCACGGCCGTACGCGGTGCTGGGGTGAGCGCCACTGAACGGGCCACGGAAGGGGAACCATGGGAGGTACCGCACTCGCCCTCGAGGTGGCGGACCTGTCGGCGGGATACGGACCGGTACGCGCCCTGCGGCAGGTGTCGCTCACCGTGCCGGAGGGCAGCGTCGTCACCGTCCTCGGTGGCAACGGCGCGGGCAAGTCCACGCTCCTGCGGGCCATCTCGCGCACACTGCCGTTCCACGGCGGAGCCGTCACCTCCGGCACCGTGAGCTTCGGCGGCCGGGCGATCGGCGGGCTCGCCCCCGACCGGATCGTGGCCGCGGGGGTCTCCCAGGTGCCGGAAGGCCGCCAGGTCTTCGCCCGGATGACGGTCGAGGACAACCTGCGCGCCGGGGCGCTCGGCGCGCAGGGAGACCGCGCCGGAAAGGCGGCGGCCCTGAAACGGGTCCATGAGCTCTTCCCCGTCCTCGCCGACCGCGCCCACCAGCGCGCCGGGCTGCTCTCCGGCGGCGAACAGCAGATGCTCGCCGTCGGCCGCGCGCTGATGGCCTCGCCGAAACTGCTGCTCCTGGACGAGCCCTCGCTCGGCCTCGCGCCGCTGATGGCCGCCCGGATCGCCGACACGATCCGCGAGATCAACGCCCAGGGCACGGCCGTGCTGCTCGTCGAGCAGAACGCGGCGCTCGCGCTGCGGCTCGCGTCCCGGGCGTACGTCCTGGAGGTCGGCGAGGTCACCCTCTCCGGCCCGGCCGCCGAACTCGCCGCCTCCGACGAGGTACGCCGCCGCTATCTGGGCGTCGTGGACGAGGACGCCGCCGCCGACGCGGTGGGCGCCGCGACCACGCACCCGGTCCTGTCCCGCTGGGAGGAGGCCCGATGACCACGACCACCGCGCCCGCGGCCGGCCGCGCACCGCGCGCCGCCGCCCTTCGCCCGATGCCGTCCTGGGGAGAGAACCGATGAGCCAGCTCCCGCCTCCCGGCGAGGCGGCCGCCGAGGCGGACCGGGCCACCGCCGTGTCCGTGCCCGCCCTCGAGGTCCGGGACGTCACCGTCCGCTTCGCCGGGCTCACCGCCCTCGACTCCGTCGGCTTCACCGTCCGCCCCGGCACCGTCCACGCCGTCATCGGACCGAACGGCGCCGGCAAGTCCACCTGCTTCAACGTCCTCTCCGGGGTCTACAGGGCGACCTCCGGCAGTGTCCGCTTCGGCGAGCACGAGCTCACCGCCCTGCCCCCGCACCGGATCGCCGCCCTCGGCGTCGCCCGCATCTTCCAGAACCTCGCGCTGCCGCCCCGCGCCACCGTCGAGGACAGCCTGATGCTCGGGCGCCACCGGCTCACCCGGACCGGCTTCCTCGCCGCCGGGCTCCGGCTGCCCTCCGCCGCCCGCGAGGACGCCCGGCACCGGGCCAGGGTCCGAGAGATCGCCGCCTTCGTCGGCCTGGAGAAGCAGCTCCACCAGCCCGCGGGATCGCTCCCGTACGGACAGCAGAAGCTCGCCGAACTGGCCCGCGCCCTCTGCATGGAGCCCCGGCTGCTCCTCCTCGACGAGCCCGTCGCCGGCATGACCGCCGACGAGCGCCGCCGCACCGCCGCCGTCATCGCCGGCGTCCGCGACAGCCTCGGGATCTCCATCGTCCTCGTCGAGCACGACATGGGAGTGGTGATGCGGCTCGCCGACGCCGTCACCGTCCTCGACTTCGGCCGTCGCATCGCCGACGGCGCCCCCGGCGACGTACAGAACGACCCGGCGGTCGTCCGCGCCTATCTCGGAGAGGAGACCGCCGAGTGACCACCTTCGCCGAACTCCTGCTCAACGGCGTCTCGTTGGGCTCCATCTACGCACTCATCGCCCTCGGCTTCGTGGTGATCTTCCGCGCCACCGAGGTCGTCAACTTCGCCCACGCCTCCCTGCTCCTCGCCGGCGGGTACTTCACCGCCGTACTCCACGACGACATCGGCTTCTGGCCGGCGCTCCTCGTCGGCATCGGCGGCGCCGCACTGGTCGGCGCGGCCGTGGAGTTCCTCGTCATGCGCCGCTACCGCGGCTCCGACCACAGCGTCCTCGCCATCGTGACCATCGGCGTCGACATCCTGCTCGCCACCGAACTGACCCGCCGCATCGGTACGGACATCCTGTCGCTCGGCGACCCCTGGGGCGACGCCGTCGTCACCTTCGGCCCGGTCACGATCGCCCAGACCCGGATCGCGGCCTTCCTCGCCGCCGCCCTGCTCATCACCGCCTTCCTGCTGGCCTTCCGGTACACCTCCTGGGGCGTCGCCATGCGCGCCGCCGCCGAGAACCAGGAGACCGCGGCCCTCATGGGCATCCGCCTCGGCCGGGTCTCGATCGGTGCCTGGGCGGTGGCCGGCGGACTCGCCGCCGTCGCCGCCCTCTTCCTCACCGTCTTCCCCACCCCCGGCCTGGAGCGCACCACCTCGTTCGCCGCGATGAAGGCCTTCCCGGCCGCCATCCTCGGCGGCCTCGACTCCACCACCGGCGCCCTCGTCGGCGGACTCCTGGTCGGCGTCACCGAGTCCCTCGCCACCGGCTACCAGGGCGATCTGACCTTCCTCGGCCGGGGCATCGGCGACCTCGCCCCGTACCTCGTGATGGTCGCGGTGCTGCTGATCCGTCCCGCCGGACTCTTCGGCACGAAGGAGCTGGCCCGTGTCTGACGCGCTTCCCCGCCGTGGAGCCGCCACGCTCGCCCGACCCCGCGTCTACGGATGGGCCGCCGCCGGCCTCGTCCTCGCCGCCTTCCCCTTCTACCTGGACCGCTTCTGGCTCCAGGCCGGGCTCTTCGCCATGGCCGCCGCGATCGGCGCCATCGGCATCAACCTGCTGACCGGCGCCACCGGACAGCTCTCCATGGGCCACGCCTTCTTCCTCGCCGTCGGCGCCTACGGCTACTGCGCCTTCGCCGGCGACGGCAAGGACGACCTCACCGGTCTCGGCCTGCCGGGCTGGCTCGCCGCCGTCCTCGCCGTCGCCCTCGCGGGCCTGGCGGGCGGGGTGTTCAGCCCCATCGCGGGACGGCTGCGGGGCGCGTACCTCGGTATCGCCACCCTCGCGCTGATCTTCATCGGCCAGCACGTGCTCTTCAACGCCCACGACATCACCGGCGGATTCAACGGGCGCGCGGTGCCCCCGCTCAGTCTCTTCGGCCTCACCTTCGACGACAGCGAACTCCTCGTCGCCCAGGTGCCGTTCGGCGCGGCCGAGAAGCTCTGGTACCTCGGGCTCGTCCTCCTCCTCGCGGGTGCGCTGTTCGCCCGCGGAGTGCTCCGCGGCCGACCCGGCCGCGCCATGAACGCCATCAGGGACCACCGGATCGCCGCCGGAGTCATGGGCATCCCCGTGGCCCGCTACCGCGCCGCCGTCTTCGTCCTGTCGTCCATGTACGCGGGTCTCGCCGGCGTCCTGCTCGCGCTGGTCTTCCAGCGGACCGTGCCGGAGTACTTCGGCATGATGCTCTCCCTCGAGTACCTGGCCATGATCGTCATCGGCGGTCTCGGTTCGGTCGCCGGTGCGGTGATCGGAGGCGTCTTCGTCTCCCTCCTCCCGCAGCTCCTCAACCGGTACAGCGACGCGCTTCCCCTGGTCTCCGCCCCCGGGACGGGCGGGATCGCACCGGGGGAGGCCGCGCGCTATCTCTACGGCGCCGCCGTCGTCGCGGTGGTGCTCTTCCTGCCCGGAGGCCTGGTCCGGCTGGCCGCCCGGAAACGAACCGCCCAACCCTCGCACTCCTCTGGGGAGGAACGATGACCCACCGACGACAGGCGTCCAGAACCATGGCCGTCACGCTCGCCACCCTCGTCGCCCTGACCGCCGCCGGCTGCAGCTCCAAGGCCAAGACCGGCGACGACAACGGCAC
This sequence comes from Streptomyces sp. NPDC046712, assembly GCF_040645695.1. Classification (NCBI taxonomy): domain Bacteria; kingdom Bacillati; phylum Actinomycetota; class Actinomycetes; order Kitasatosporales; family Streptomycetaceae; genus Streptomyces; species Streptomyces sp. NPDC046712. The sequence continues at coordinate 156,045 of NZ_JBEYYW010000015.1, forward strand.
CGGCGCGGGCGGGGTGAAGTCCGGCAAGGGCGTCACCGACAAGACCATCGCGGTCGGCGCGCTCACGGACATGACCGGCGTGTACGCCACGCTCGGCAAGAGCGTCACACAGGCCCAGCAGCTGTACGTGAAGCAGGTCAACGCGGCCGGCGGGATCTGCGGCCGGCAGCTGGAGCTGACGGTCCGCGACCACGGCTACGACCCGCAGAAGGCGCTCTCCGCGTACACCGAGCTGGAGCCCAAGGTGGCCGGCTACATGCAGTTCATCGGCTCCCCGTTCGTCGCCGCCGTCAAGCAGCGCGTCGACGGCCAGGACAAGGGGCTCGTGCTGCCTCAGGCCTGGTCCGCCTCGCTGCTGGGCTCCCCGTACATCCGCGTCCTCGGCTCCACGTACGACGTCGAGACGATCAACGCCGTCGACTTCCTGGTCAAGGAGAAGGGGCTGAAGGCGGGCGACAAGCTCGGCCACGTCTACTTCGAGGGCGACTACGGCGAGAACGCGCTGGCCGGCTCGAAGTACGCGGCCGGGAAGGCGGGGCTCACGGTCGTCGAGCAGAAGATCAAGCCCACCGACAACGACATGTCGGCCCAGGTCGCGGCGCTCAAGCAGGCCGGGGTCAAGGGCATCGTCATCAGCGCGGGCCCGCGTCAGGCCGCCTCGCTGGTCGGGGTCGCCGCGGCGACCAAGCTCCTGGTGCCGATCATCGGCAACAACTCGGCGTTCGCGCCGCAGCTGCTCGGCACCCAGGCCGGCCCCGCGCTGGAGAAGATGTACTGGTTCGCCTCCCCGAGCCTGCCCATCGGCGCCGACACCCCGGCCGCGAAGAAGCTCGTGGCGGACTACAAGGCCGCCTACCCGAGCGACAGCCTCGACAACGGCATCGTGGCCGGCTGGACGGCGGCGAGCGTCTTCGGCGAGGCCCTGAAGAAGGCCTGCGCCTCCAAGGACCTCACCCGCGAGGGCATCGACAAGGCGCTGCTGACGCTCAACAGCCACGACGCGGGCTTCGGCATGACGCACGACCTCAGCGACCCGAAGGCCCCGTCGTCCCGCGAGTCGGTCATCCTCCAGCCCGACAAGTCGGTCCCGGGCGGCATGCGCACGGTCCGCGAGCCCTTCGTCTCCGACGCGGCGAAGAGCTACCCGGTGAAGTGACGGCTGCCTGAGCCGAGGTGCCCCCGCTGCGCGTCCGTCGCGCGCCGGGGGCACCCCCGTGTCAGCCTCGCTGCTCGGCGAAGCCCGTCCGCCACGACGGATACGACGGTCGCCAGCCGGCCTCGCGCGCCCGGGCGTTCGTCGCGCCGCGGGCCCAGGGGGCGCCGCCCGTCGTCCGTTCCGGGGCCGGTGTGCCCAGTGCCCCCGCGAGGACGGGGACCCAGGCGTGGCCCGGGGCCGGTTCGTCGTCGACCACGTTGTACGTGCCCGCCGGCCAGCCCAGGGCCGAGGCAGCCGCCCGCGCCGCGTCCACGACATGGACGAAAGAGCTGACGGAGTCGTCCGCGGCGACGCTCCCCAGGAACCGGGCCCGCTGATCCCCGCCCAGCGCCGCGGCCACGGGCCCACCGGGCGCGTACCAGGTCCCGGGGCCGTAGAGGATGCCGTACCGCAGCACGACCGCCTCGGGAAGCTCGGCGGTCTGTGTCTCCAGCGCGCGGACGGCGTCCACGATCCGTGCCCGCGGCTGCTCCCGCGTGCCGTCGAGCGGTACGGACTCGTCCGCGGCACCCTGACCGGGGGAGTACACCCAGCTGATCGACTGCGCGACGATCCGCCGTACGCCCGCCGCCCGCGCCGCGTCCACGAGGTGGCGCGTGCCCTCCCGGCGCAGCCGGTTGTTGGCGGCGCCGTCCGCCCCGCTCAGGTCGGTGAGCTGGTGGATCACGGCCTCGGGCGCGGCCTCGGCGACCGCGCGGCGCAGCCCCTCGGCGTCCAGCGCGTCGGCCCGTACCGCCTCCGCACCGGCCTTCCGGATCAGCGCGGCGCCGTCCGCGGAGCGCGAGACCCCGGTGACGTGGTGGCCCGCGTCGAGAAGGCGGGGGAGGAGGATCCGACCGATCGCGCCCGTGGCGCCCGCGACAAGTACACGCATCTGATCATCGTAGACATGGGCATGTCGTCACTCGGGCGCAACAAGCTGATGTGAGGCTCGGCCCATGAACGACACGTACACGGTCCGGCCCGCCGCCCTCGACGATCCCCGGATCCCCGCCCTGGTCGCCGCCTACCACCTGAGCACGGAGGCGGAGAAGGGCGTCCCGGTCGACTCGCCCGCCGAGCTTCCGCCCGCCTACCGCGCCGAGGTGCTCGCCCCGGAGACCGCCTTCGCCGGCGACACCGTCCTGCTGGCCGTGGACGGGGAGGACTCCGCGGCCGGTGTGGTGGTGCTGACCGCGCCCCACGGGGACGGCGCCCGCGAGATCAAGCGTCTCTGGGTCGACCCCGGAGCCCGCGGCCGGGGCGCGGCGGCGGCCTTGATGCGCGGGGCCCTGCGCCATGCGACGAGTGCCGGAGCCCGCTCCGTACGCCTCTCGGTCTGGCTCTGGCGCGAGCACGCCCTCGCCCTCTACCGGAAGCTCGGCTTCGACACGGTCGCCCCGTGGGACGACCGGCCGGGTCTGCTGTGCCTGGAGAAGCCGCTGAGCGGCTGACCGTACGACGAAGGGCCCGGAGACATCCGTCTCCGGGCCCTTCGTCGTACACGTTTCGCCTACGGAAGCTGTGCCGCCTCCGCCTGACGAGCCTCGCGGCTCTCGCGGCGGTTGCCGCGGAAGGTGTTCACCCGGCGGGCCGTCGCGAAGAGGGGGATCACGGCGCCCATCACGACCTGCAGCGCGCAGCCGGTCTGCAGCAGGAGCTGCCCGCCCGGCGCGTCGAACGCCCAGGCCGCCAGCATGCCCATCGCACCCACGATCCAGCTGAGCATCGCCACCGCGAGGATGCCCCGCGGCTTGGGGTACTCGACCCGGCTCACCATCAGCCAGGCGACACCGATGATCGCGAGCAGCGTCGGGATGAACGGCAGCTCCAGGAGGATGATCGAGACCACCGTCAGCGCGCCGAAGGGGCTCGGCATGCCCTGGAACATGCCGTCCTTCATGGTCACGCACGAGAATCTCGCCAGCCGCAGCACCACCGCGAGGAGGACCACGATCGCGGCCACCGCGGAGACCTTCTGCTGGAACCCGTCGTCCGCGAGCATCCCGTACACGAGCACGAAGTACGCCGGGGCCAGACCGAAGCTGATCAGGTCGGACAGGTTGTCGAGCTCCGCGCCCATGGGGGACGAGCGCAGCTTGCGCGCCACGATGCCGTCGAAGAGATCGAAGATCGCCGCGGCCAGCATCAGGATCACGGCGGTGGCGGCGCTGTTGCGCGCCATGCCGGTCTCCGTGCTGCCCGTGAGGTGCGGGATGAGGATGCCGGTGGTGGTGAAGTACACCGCCATGAATCCACACGTGGCGTTACCGAGCGTGAGGGCGTCCGCTATGGACAGCCTCAGCGACAGCGGCATCTCCTCGGCTTCCTCGGCCGCGTCCGCCTCCGCGTCGGCGACCCAGTCGCCGGCCCGGGTGTCGGGATCAATCACGGTCAATGCGAGTCACCCCCGCGGTCGTGGCCTGACCGACCTCGACGGCGACCTCCACACCTTCCGGAAGGTAGATGTCGACGCGCGACCCGAAACGGATCAGACCGATGCGCTCGCCCTGCTCGACCTTCGTCCCCTGCGGGATGTACGGCACGATGCGGCGGGCCACGGCCCCCGCGATCTGCACCATCTCGATGTCACCGAGCTCGGTGTCGAAGTGCCAGACAACGCGCTCGTTGTTCTCGCTCTCCTTGTTGAACGCCGGGACGAACCCGCCGGGGATGTGCTCCACGGACGTCACCGTGCCGGCCAGCGGCGCGCGGTTGACGTGGACGTTCAGCGGGCTCATGAAGATGGCGACCCGGGTGCGTCCGTCCTTCCACGGCATGATGCTCTGCACCACACCGTCGGCGGGCGAGATGACCCGGCCCTGAGCGATCTCACGCTCGGGGTCGCGGAAGAACCACAGCATGCCCGCCGCCAGGGCGGTGGTGGGCACGGCGATGGCCGCGGCACGCTTCGACCTGCGCGCACGCGCGAGGCTCAGCGCCGCGGTGGCGACGGTCGGCAGAAGCCACGGCGATGCTCCGCGTGCGATGCGTACGCCGGCAAGGCTGTCGCGAGGTGCAGAGGTTTGGCTGTGGGGCATGGATGACCTTCGTAGCGGATGATGCCGCACTGGCAACGGGGGACGGCGGCTTTCGGGCGATGCTATCGGTTGCGGGCCGCAACTGGGCAAGCCAGAAGCCGAGTCGGCGGCCGGAAGACGATGACAGGGTGTGATCTTCTTCGCGGCCGAACCGACCCAAATGCGACAATCAACCCTGGAACCGGTACTCCTCGAGCAGCCGACGCCCAATGATCATTTTCTGGATCTCGGCGGTACCTTCACCGATGAGCAGCATCGGAGCCTCGCGGTAGAGGCGCTCGATCTCGTACTCCTTCGAGAACCCGTATCCGCCATGGATACGGAAGGCGTCCTCGACGACTTCCTTGCAGTATTCGGAGGCGAGGTACTTCGCCATCCCTGCTTCGAGGTCGTTTCGTTCCCCGGAGTCCTTTTTGCGTGCTGCGTTCACCATCATGGCATGAGCGGCCTCGACCTTGGTAGCCATCTCGGCCAGCTTGAACTGAATCGCCTGGTGCTGAGCGATCGGCTTGCCGAAAGTGTGACGTTGCTGGGCATACGAGACACCCAGTTCGAACGCACGCTGCGCGACACCGCAACCACGCGCCGCCACATTCACGCGGCCGACTTCCACGCCGTCCATCATTTGGTAAAACCCTCGGCCGGTGACCCCGCCGAGGACCCGATTGGCCGGAATGCGCAGTCCGTCCATGATGAGTTCGGTGGTGTCGACGCCCTTGTAACCCATCTTGTCGATCTTCCCGGGGATGGTGAGACCGGGGCGGACCTCTCCGAAGCCGGGCTCCTTCTCGACGAGGAAGGTCGTCATCGACTTGTGGGGCTTCGCGGCAGCTTCTTCGGGAGTGAGTCCTTCGTCACTTCGGACGAGAACGGCGACCAACGTTGACGTTCCGCCGTTCGTCAGCCACATCTTCTGGCCGTTGAGGACGTACTCGTCGCCGTCCTTGACCGCCTTGGACGTGATGGCCGACACGTCCGAGCCGAGCCCCGGCTCCGACATCGAGAAGGCACCGCGCGTCTCGCCGGCCGCCATCCGCGGAAGGAAGTAGTCCTTCTGCTCCTGGGTGCCGTGCTGCTTCAGCATGTACGCCACGATGAAGTGCGTGTTGATGATGCCGGAGACCGACATCCAGCCACGGGCGATCTCCTCGACGCACAGCGCGTAGGTGAGCAGCGACTCACCCAGACCCCCGTACTCCTCGGGGATCATCAGACCGAAGAGGCCGAGCTCCTTGAGCCCGTCGACGATCTGCTGGGGGTACTCGTCGCGGTGCTCCAGCTCCGTCGCGACCGGGATGATCTCCTTGTCGACGAACTCCCGGACGGTCTTGAGGATCTCCTGCTGGACATCCGTGAGCCCGGCGGTCTGGGCGAGTCGGGCCATGGCTACTTCTCCGTCTTCTTGGAGGGCTCGATCAGCTCGGGGCGGCCGGGCTGCTCGCCGCCGCGCTCCTTGATGTACGTCTCGGTGGGGACCATCACCTTGCGGCGGAAGACGCACACGAGGGTGCCGTCCTGCTTGTAGCCCTTGGTCTCGACGTAGACGATGCCGCGGTCGTTCTTCGACTTCGACGGCGTCTTGTCGAGGACCGTGGTCTCGCCGTAGATGGTGTCGCCGTGGAAGGTCGGCGCGACGTGGCGCAGCGACTCGATCTCCAGGTTGGCGATCGCCTTGCCCGAGACGTCCGGGACGGACATGCCGAGCAGCAGGGAGTAGATGTAGTTGCCGACGACGACGTTCTTGCCGAAGTCCGTCGTGTTCTCCGCGTAGTTCACGTCCATGTGAAGCGGGTGGTGGTTCATCGTCAGCAGACAGAAGAGGTGGTCGTCGTACTCGGTGACCGTCTTTCCGGGCCAGTGCTTGTAGACGGCGCCGACTTCGAACTCTTCGTAGGTGCGGCCGAACTGCATCGGACTCAGGCCTCCGGGATCTCGAACTTGGTGGTGCGCTGCATGCCGGCGGCGCGGCCCTTGCCGGAGATGACCAGGGCCATCTTGCGGCTCGCCTCGTCGATCATCTCGTCGCCGAGCATGGCCGAGCCCTTCTTGCCGCCGGCCTCGGAGGTGTAGTAGTCGTACGCGTCCAGGATCAGCTCGGCGTGGTCGAAGTCCTCCTGCGAGGGGGAGAAGATCTCGTTCGCGGCGGCGACCTGGTCCGGGTGGAGCACCCACTTGCCGTCGAAGCCGAGGGCGGCGGCGCGGCGGGCGACCGCCTGGTAGCCCTCGGGGTTGCGGATCTGCAGGTAGGGGCCGTCGATCGCCTGGAGGTTGTTGGCGCGCGCGGCCATCAGGATCTTCATCAGGATGTAGTGGTAGGCGTCGGCGTCGTAGCCGGGCGGCTGCTCGCCGACGACCAGGGACTTCATGTTGATGGAGGCCATGAAGTCGGCCGGGCCGAAGATGATCGTCTCGACCCGCTGCGAGGCGGTGGCGATCTCGTTGACGTTGTTGAGGCCCTGGGCGTTCTCGATCTGCGCCTCGATGCCGATCTTGCCGACCTCGAAGCCCATCGTCTTCTCGATCTGCGTCAGCAGGAGGTCGAGGGCGACGATCTGCTGGGCGTCCTGGACCTTCGGCAGCATGATGCAGTCGAGGTTCTGGCCCGCGCCCTCGACGACGGTGACGACGTCACGGTACGTCCAGTGGGTCGTCCAGTCGTTGACCCGCACGACCCGCGTCTTGCCGGTCCAGTCGCCCTCGTTCAGGAACTTGACGATGGTGTGGCGCGCCTCGGGCTTGGCGAGCGGCGCGCAGGCGTCCTCCAGGTCGAGGAAGACCTGGTCCGCGGCCAGACCCTGGGCCTTCTCCAGGAAGCGCGGGTTGGAGCCGGGGACCGCGAGGCAGGAGCGGCGCGGACGCAGACGGTTCACGGGGGTGGTCATGCGGGGACCTCCAGAGGGTCGAGCTTGTTCGCTTTCCGGATCTCGTCGACGATACGGCCGATGATCTCGGTGATACCGAAGTCCTTCGGTGTGAAGACGGCGGCCACACCCGCGCGCTTCAGTTCTGCGGCGTCGGCGTTCGGGATGATCCCGCCGACGATGACCGGAATGTCGTTCGCGCCCGCCTCGCGGAGACGGTCGAGGACGTCCGGAACCAGCTCGGCGTGCGAGCCGGACAGGATCGAAAGACCGACACAGTGCACGTCCTCCGCGAGGGCGGCGTTGACGATCTGCTCGGGGGTCAGCCGGATCCCCTGGTAGACCACCTCGAAGCCGGCGTCACGCGCGCGTACCGCGATCTGCTCGGCCCCGTTGGAGTGCCCGTCCAGGCCCGGCTTGCCCACCAGGAGCCGCAGCCGCCCGGAGCCCAGCTCCGAGGCCGTCCGCGCCACCTTGTCCCGTACGAGAGCGAGCGGCGTGCCCTCCTCGGCCGTCACGGCGACCGGGGCGGAGGAGACGCCCGTGGGGGCGCGGAACTCGCCGAAGACGTCCCGCAGCGCCCAGGACCACTCACCGGTGGTGACACCGGCGCGGGCGCACTCCAGGGTGGCGGCGAAGAGGTTGCCCTCCCCGGCCGCCGTCGCCTTGAGCGCGGCCAGCGACTCCTGGGCACGGTTCTCGTCGCGGTTGTCGCGCCACTCGTGGAGCTTCGCGACGACCTTGGCCTCGTTGGCCGGGTCGACCGTCATGATGGCCGTGTCGAGATCCGCCGTGAGCGGGTTCTCCTCGGTCGACTGGAAGATGTTGACGCCGACGATCTTCTCGTCGCCGGCCTCGATCCGGGCGCGCCGCTCGGCGTGCGAGGAGACCAGCTGCGACTTGAGGTAGCCGGACTCGACGGCGGCCATCGCGCCGCCCATCTCCTGGATCCGGTCGATCTCGGCCAGGCACTCCTCGACGAGCGAGTCGACCTTGGCCTCGATGACGTGCGAACCGGCGAAGATGTCCTCGTACTCCAGCAGGTCGGACTCGTGGGCGAGCACCTGCTGGATACGGAGCGACCACTGCTGGTCCCAGGGGCGCGGCAGGCCGAGGGCCTCGTTCCACGCGGGCAGCTGGACGGCACGCGCGCGTGCGTCCTTGGAGAGCGTCACGGCCAGCATCTCGAGCACGATCCGCTGGACGTTGTTCTCCGGCTGCGCCTCGGTCAGACCGAGCGAGTTGACCTGGACGCCGTAACGGAACCGGCGCTGCTTGTCGTTCTCGATGCCGTACCGCTCGCGGGTGACCTTGTCCCAGATGCGGCCGAAGGCGCGCATCTTGCACATCTCCTCGATGAAGCGAACGCCCGCGTTCACGAAGAAGGAGATCCGGGCCACGACCTCGCCGAAGCGGTCCGCCGGAACCTGGCCGGAGTCCCGGACCGCGTCGAGCACCGCGATCGCGGTGGACATCGCGTACGAGATCTCCTGGACCGGAGTGGCCCCCGCCTCCTGCAGGTGGTAGCTGCAGATGTTGATCGGGTTCCACTTCGGGATGTTGTTCACCGTGTAGGTGATCATGTCCGTCGTGAGGCGGAGCGAGGGGCCGGGCGGGAAGACGTGCGTCCCGCGCGACAGGTACTCCTTCACGATGTCGTTCTGGGTGGTGCCCTGGAGCTTGGTGACGTCCGCGCCCTGCTCCTCGGCGACCACCTGGTAGAGCGCCAGGAGCCACATGGCCGTGGCGTTGATCGTCATCGAGGTGTTCATCTGCTCCAGGGGGATGTCCTGGAACAGCCGGCGCATGTCACCGAGGTGCGAGACCGGGACCCCGACCCGGCCGACCTCGCCGCGGGCGAGGATGTGGTCGGGGTCGTAGCCGGTCTGCGTCGGCAGGTCGAAGGCGACCGAGAGACCGGTCTGACCCTTGGCGAGGTTGCGCCGGTACAGCTCGTTGGACGCCTCGGCGGTCGAGTGACCGGCGTACGTCCGCATGAGCCACGGCCGGTCCTTCTGGCGCTCTGTCATGTGGGGTCCCGGGATCAGATGTTACGGAAGCGGTTGATGGCGTCGATGTGCTTCGCGCGCATCTCCGGGTCGCGCACGCCCAGGCCCTCCTCGGGGGCGAGCGCGAGGACGCCGACCTTGCCCTGGTGCAGGTTGCGGTGGACGTCGTAGGCGGCCTGGCCGGTGTCCTCCAGGGAGTAGACCTTGGAGAGCGTCGGGTGGATCTTGCCCTTGGCGATCAGGCGGTTGGCCTCCCAGGCCTCGCGGTAGTTCGCGAAGTGGGAGCCGATGATGCGCTTCAGCGACATCCACAGGTAGCGGTTGTCGTACTGGTGCATGTAACCCGAGGTCGAGGCGCAGGTGGTGATGGTGCCGCCCTTGCGGGTGACGTACACCGAGGCGCCGAAGGTCTCGCGGCCCGGGTGCTCGAAGACGATGTCGATGTCCTCGCCGCCGGTCAGTTCGCGGATCTTGGAGCCGAAGCGCTTCCACTCGCGCGGGTCCTGGGTGTTCTCGTCCTTCCAGAACTTGTAGCCCTCGGCGTTGCGGTCGATGACCGCCTCCGCGCCCATCGCCCGGCAGATGTCGGCCTTCTCGGGGGAGGAGACGACACAGATCGGGTTGGCGCCGCCGGCCACGGCGAACTGGGTGGCGTACGAGCCGAGGCCGCCGCTCGCGCCCCAGATCAGGACGTTGTCGCCCTGCTTCATGCCGGCGCCGTTGCGGGAGACGAGCTGGCGGTACGCGGTGGAGTTCACCAGGCCGGGGGAGGCGGCCTCCTCCCAGCTCAGGTGGTCCGGCTTCGGCATGAGCTGGTTCGACTTGACGAGGGCGATCTCCGCCAGGCCGCCGAAGTTGGTCTCGAAGCCCCAGATGCGCTGCTCGGGGTCGAGCATCGTGTCGTTGTGACCGTCCGAGGACTCCAGCTCGACCGAGAGGCAGTGGGCGACGACCTCGTCACCGGGGTTCCAGGCGTTGACGCCGGGGCCGGTGCGCAGCACGACGCCCGCGAGGTCGGAGCCGATGATGTGGTACGGCAGGTCGTGGCGCTTGGTGAGCTCGGAGAGCCGCCCGTACCGCTCGAGGAAGCCGAAGGTCGAGACCGGCTCGAAGATCGAGGTCCAGACCGAGTTGTAGTTCACGGAGCTGGCCATGACGGCGACCAGGGCCTCGCCCGGGCCGAGCTCGGGGAGCGGCACGTCGTCGAGGTGGAGCGACTTGCGCGGGTCCTTGTCGCGGCTCTCGAGGCCGGCGAACATCTCGACCTCGTCCTTGTGGACGGTCACGGCGCGGTACGACTCGGGGAGCTTGATGTTGGCGAAGTCCGCGGACGTGGCGTCCGTCGACTGGATCGCGTCCAGGATGTCCTTCACGGGGTGCCTCCGGCGGTGCGGCGTCTGAGGGGGACGCACTGAGGGGTTACGTCTTGGAGTGCTGCTGTGGAGGTGTGCCGTCGGTTCGGCGGGTGGTGCGGTGGCCGCGCCTGGTGGGCGCTGAAGTTTGCCTGTGACGCAGGCGTCCGGGCGCACAATCACGATCGCTTGTGGGGACAGCCGGCGCACGAGGAGACCTCTGCGCGCCGGCCGCCCGGACAACATCAACGTATGGCACCGCGTGTCACCTGACAAGGCACTGCGTGCCAACAATTTCACTCAGATGCAATCCGCCGGTCACACATGAGCGATGATCGATCGAGAGTGGGGGTAAAACGGGCGAAGGCCGCCCCCGGTGAGGGGGGCGGCCTTCGCCGTGAGGTGAGAGTCAGCTCTTCTTCAGTGCCTGCTGGATCGTGCGCATGACCTCGTCCAGCGGTGCGTCCGTACGGGCCACGGCGACCACCACGTCCCCCTCCGTGGAGGCCACGGCTGCGGGGCCCGCGGGAGCCGGCTGCACCGCCGCCTGCGGAGTCGCGGCGGGCCGGGCGCCTATGCCCGTCCCGAAGGTCTCCCGCACGATGGCGAAGGCATGGTCCAGCTGGGCCTCCACGTCACCCTGGCCCCCGGCGCGCAGCCAGCGGCGCAGCACGTGGTTGTGGGCGGTGACGACCGCCGACGCGGCCACCTCGGCGAGCAGCGGGTCGTCGTTGCCGTCGTGGTGGTCGCGCTCGTCGAAATGGCCCAGGAGATAGCGGGTGAACAGCCGCTCGTAGCGGGCCACCGAAGCGATCTCGCGCTCCCGCAGGGTCGGTACCTCGCGGGTGAGCCGGTAGCGCTCCACGGAGACCGCCGGGGACCCCGCGTACATCTTCATGACTTCCTTGATGCCCCGGCAGACGGTGTCCAGCGGGTGCTCGTGCGGCGGAGCGGCGTTCAGCACCGCTTCCGCACGCACCAGGGTGTCGTCGTGATCGGGGAAGATCGCCTCTTCCTTGGAGCGGAAGTGGCGGAAGAAGGTCCGGCGGGCGACCCCGGCCTGGGCGGCGATCTCGTCGACCGTCGTGGCCTCGTACCCCTTGGTCGCGAAGAGCTCCATGGCCGCCGCCGCCAGCTCACGGCGCATCTTCAGTCGCTGCGCGGCCGCGCGGGTGCCCGCCGCACTCTCCTGTGTGTCGGGCGAGGACGAGGACGTGGACGTGGCACGGGGTGACTTCGCGGCCTTGGACATGTCCTGAACGTACTGCATCAGCGCGGGAGTGTGCCCAGGTGGGGGAGGGTCGCCCGGGGCGCCGGAGGCGCCTCCGGGACTCAGCAACCCTCCCCAACCCGCGTAGGGCTCAGCGTCGGGCATATTCGCGGAAGCCGCGCCCCGTCTTGCGGCCCAGGCAGCCGGCGGCCACCAGGTGCTCCAGGAGCGGCGACGGGGCCAGACCCGGGTCGCGGAACTCGCGGTGCAGGACCTGCTCGATCGCGAGCGAGACGTCCAGGCCGACGACGTCGAGCAGCTCGAACGGACCCATCGGGTAGCCGCCGCCCAGCTTCATGGCGGCGTCGATGTCGTCGAGGGTCGCGTAGTGCTCCTCGACCATCTTGATCGCGTTGTTCAGGTACGGGAAGAGCAGCGCGTTCACGATGAAGCCGGCCCGGTCGCCGCAGTCCACCGGGTGCTTGCGGATCTTCGCCGTGACCTCGCGGACCGTGGCGTGGACGTCGTCGGCGGTCAGGACCGTACGGACGATCTCCACCAGCTTCATCGCGGGCGCCGGGTTGAAGAAGTGCATCCCGATGACGTCCTGCGGGCGCGAGGTGGCGCGGGCGCAGGCGACGACCGGCAGCGAGGAGGTCGTGGTGGCGAGCACCGCGCCCGGCTTGCAGATCTTGTCCAGCCGCGCGAACAGCTCCTGCTTGATCCCCAGGTCCTCGGCGACCGCCTCGACGGCCAGGTCGACCTCGGCGAAGGCGTCGAGCGAGCCCGCCGGGGTGATCCGGGCCAGCGTCTCGTCCCGGACCTCTCCGGTCATCCGGCCCTTGTCGACCGAACGGGCGAGGGACTTCGCGATCCGGGCCTTGGCCGTCTCCGCCTTCTCGTCCGAACGGGCCGCGAGCACGACGTCGTAACCGGCCTTGGCGAAGACCTCGGCGATGCCGGAGGCCATCGTGCCGGAGCCGGCGACGCCGACCGAGCGGATCTCACGGCCCTCGGCGGTGGCGGCGCTCTCCAGCGGGGTGAGCGCGTCGCGGACCACGGTGGCCGAGCCCGGCGCGTCATAGGTGTAGAAACCGCGGCCCGACTTGCGGCCGGTCAGTCCGGCCTCGCTGAGCTGCTTGAGGATCGGGGCGGGGGCGTGCAGCCGGTCCTGCGACTCGCTGTACATGGCCTCGAGGACCGTACGGGCGGTGTCGATGCCGATCAGGTCGAGCAGTGCCAGCGGGCCCATCGGCAGACCGCAGCCGAGCTTCATGGCGGCGTCGATGTCCTCGCGGGAGGCGTACTTGGCCTCGTACATGGCGGCGGCCTGGTTGAGGTAGCCGAAGAGCAGCCCGTCGGCGACGAAGCCGGGACGGTCGCCGACCGCGACCGGCTCCTTGCCCAGGTCGTGCGCAAGGGTCGTGACGGCCTCGACGGCCTGCGGGGCGGTGAGAACGGAGGAGACGATCTCCACCAGCTTCATCGCCTGGACCGGGGTGAAGAAGTGCAGGCCGAGCACGCGCTCGGGGTGCGCCGAGTCGGCGGCCAGCCGGGTCACGGAGAGCGCGTTGGTGCCGGTGGCGATGATCGCGTCGGGCCGGACGATGGTGTCCAGGGCCCGGAAGACCTCCTGCTTGGCCTCGTACGACTCGGGGACGACCTCGATCACGAGGTCGGCGTCCGCCGCCGCCTGGAGGTCGGAGAAGGTACGGAAGCGGGCGAGGACGTCCTGCCGCTCCTCCTCCGTGATCCGCTCACGGGCCACGGCGCGGGCCGTGGACGCCTCCAGGGCGGCGACGGCCTGGGCGGCGGCGGCTTCGCTGATGTCGACGCCGATGACCTCACGGCCGGCCCGGGCGAGGACATCGGCGATGCCGGTGCCCATGGTGCCGAGACCGATGACGGCGATGGTGGAGAGAGGGGTGTCCATCAGGGGACTCCAGGGAGGGAAGAGTGACGACTGAAGGCGGCAATGCGGGCGCGCACGGGGCGCGAACGGAAAGCGCGAGGAGTTCGCGACAGGAGTGCGAGGAGATCGCACGGTGAGATCTCTTGAAGAGATCCCGCGATAGAGATCGCGTGGAAAAAAGCGACGGACTCTGTCCCGGAGTCACGTCGAAAACTGCCGAACCGACAAACTCGATCTCGCAACGGCTGCGTCACCAGGCCGTTGTGAGGGTGCGGGGGGTGACCCGCTCACCTGAGATTAACCGGCGAGTAACGAGCGCGCCAGTCCTCGGAACTCCGGAAAATGTGATCTGGATCGCGGATACTCTGACGGTCATGGATATCGCCACGGACGATGCCGAATTCCGCTCGATGATCGATCGTTTGGGCGCGGAGATCGTGGAAGAAGAAGGGTCGGCGGAGTTCCGTCGACTGATCGCCACCGACAACACGGAATCGCTGGCGGCCGTTCTCACCCAGCCGCAACGTCCCCTCTGGGCACGCGAGATCGCCTCCTTCCGGCTCGGCCTCGCCGGCGACCCGCGAGCCTTCGAGGCCCTGGTGCTCCTGCTCAACCACCGTGACCCGGAGCGCTGCGTCTCCGCCGCGTACGCGCTGACGCGGCTGGGGGACCCGCGCACCGCGCGGGCCGCCGCCGCACTCGCCACCAACGAACTCCGCGTCGCCTACGCCCTGCTGCCGGTCCGTCTGCTCACCGACCTGCGCGCCCCCGAGTCCGTGCCGGCCCTGGTGACCGTCCTCGAACGGCGTCTGGGCACCGACGATCCGCACTGGCGGGTCGGCCTCGCCTGCGTCGAGGGCCTCGGCACCCTCGGCGACCCCCGCGCCCGCCCGACGCTGGAGGCCGCCCTGCCCCACCCCCGTCTCGGGCAGGCCGCGGCGGAGTCGCTCACCCGGCTCCGCGGATAGGGCTTGTCCGACCTGATCCGTCGGACAGGCCATAGGGGTGTCCGACGGATCTTGCTATGCCCCCTGGGGCCTGTCCGAAGGATCTTGCGGCGCCCCGCAGGGCCTGTCCGGCGGATCCTGGCCGGGCCCCTAGGCGTCGTCGTCGGTGGCGTCCTGCGGGACCAGGGCGAAGGCCTCGATCTCGATCAGCAGCTCCGGGCGGACCAGCGCGGCGACCTGGACCGCCGAGCTCGCCGGCAGCGGGGCCGTGCCGAAGGCCTCGTCCCGCGCGGTCCGGACCGCGGGCAGGTGGGCGACGTCGGTGACGAAGTACGTCAGCTTCACGACGTCCTCGAAGCCCGCGCCCGCCGCGGCCAGGCAGCGGCGCAGATTCGCGAAGACCTGGCGGGCCTGCGCCGCCGGGTCGTCCGCCCCCACCACCGCGCCCGAGGCGTCGAGGGAGCACTGGCCGGATATCGCGACGAGCCGCCCCGTGCCCCAGACGACATGGCTGTACTGGGGGCTCGGGGCGATGCCGTCGGGAGCGGGCACGTGCGTGAGGTGACTCGTCATGCCGGACATCCTCGCGCACGCCACCGACAGTCCCGGGTGCGGCCCCGGGCGCGGCGGTCCCTCAGCGCACGTGGCCGAGGAGGCCGTGCAGGACCGTGCCGCCCGTCGGCGCCGCGGCCTCGGTGCCGCCGCGCTTCTTCCCTGAGGCCGGCGGCTCCGGCTCCGGAAGCGCGGCGCAGACCGCGTCCGCCTCCGACTGCCCGTCACCTCGCGGCACCTCGCCCGTGGCGAGATAGGTCGCCAGGTGCTCGTCCATGCAGTCGTTGCCGCCCAGCGTCACCCCGTGGTTCCCGCCGCCCTCCTCGACCACCAGGCTGGAGCCGCCCACCATCCGGTTCAGCGCCACAGCGCCCTCGTACGGCGTGGCCGCGTCGTCCGTCGCCTGCAGGATCAGTACCGGCGGCACCTCGTCGTTCGAGACGTCGGGCGGAGTCAGCGAGTCCACCGGCCAGAACGCGCACGGAGCGTTGTACCAGGCGTTGTTCCAGGTGGAGAAGGGTGCCTTGGCGTGCACATCCCAGTTGTCCGCACGCCAGACGTTCCAGTCGCGCGGCCACTTCGCGTCCCTGCACTGCACGCTCGTGTAGACCGAGTAGCCGTTGTCGTCCGCCGCGTCCGCCGCTGCGTGGCTCTCGTACGCCCGGGTCAGCGGGGCCGCGTCCTTGTCGTTGACATAGGCGGAGAACGCCTCGGCCAGCTTCGGCCAGTAGCCGTTGTAGTACCCGCCCGGCAGGAAGGTGTCCTCCAGCTCGCCCGGACCGACCTTGCCGCCGGCCGGGCTCTTCCCCAGCGCCTCCCGCATCCGGTACCAGGCCGCTTCGACCTCCGCCGGGTCCGTGCCCAGCTTGTACGTGGTGTTCCGACGGGCCACCCAGGCCATGAAGTCCTTGTGGCGGGTGTCGAAGGCGTAGTCCTGCGCGATGTTGTCCTCGTACCAGACACCCTGCGGATTGACGACGGAGTCCAGGGCGAAGCGCCGCACCCGCTCCGGGTACAGCCGCGCGTACACGGCGCCGAGATACGTGCCGTACGAGTACCCCAGGTAGTTCAGCCGCGGTGCGCCGAGCGCCGCGCGGATCGCGTCCACGTCCCGGGCCGTGCTGACCGTGTCGATGTACGGCAGGACGTCGCCGTGCTTCGTCCCGCACGCCTCCGCGAAGGACCGGGCCCGCTCGACGCCGGCGCTCTCGCTCTCGGCGCCGAGCGGTACGGAGTCCGGCCGCACCGGGTCGAAGTGGCCGGGCCTGCAGTCGAGCGCGGGCTCGCTCCTGCCGACCCCGCGTGGGTCGAAGCCGATGATGTCGTACTGCTCCGCCACCTTCGCGGGCAGCGAGGCGGCCACGAACCCGGCCATGGTCCGTCCGCTGCCGCCCGGTCCGCCCGGATTGACGAGCAGCGGACCCTGGTAGTCCTTCGGGTCCTTCGCGGTGTGCGCGATCCGGGTCAGCGCCAGGGTGATCGACCGGCCGACCGGGTCGTCGTGGTTGAGCGGCACGTCGAGCGTGGCGCACTGGAGCTTCGGATACGCCTTGGTGGCGCAGCCGCTCCAGACGAGCGGCGCGAGGGGGCGGGGGGTCGGCTCGGGCCGGGGCGTCGCGGAGGCGGGCAGGACGGTGACCGTCCCGGCGACCAGTGCCCCAGTGGCGATCAGCATTCCTGCGCGTGTGGTCATACGGCGTCCGTGCCCCGAACGGAAGGCGGAAGGACCGATTCCGGCGAGAGTTGACCCGATCAGACGATCCGTCAGCGGGTCGGCCGGTATCCGTCAGAGCAGCGTGAGCTGCTCGGGAGCCCCCGCGATCGCCGGCTCCTCCGGTACGGGTGTCCGGCGCGGCGCTCCCCGCCGGGACGGCCCGATCCCGAACTCGGCAGCCAGTTCGTGCACCTGACGGGTGATCCGGCGCTGGTACCAGGTCGGTGCGTAGGCCCCGTCCGCGTACATCCGCTCGTACCGCCCCACCAGCTGCGGGTGGTGCTGCCGCAGCCAGGTGAAGAACCACTCGCGGGCGCCCGGCCGCAGATGCAGGACGAGCGGGGTCACGGAGGTCGCGCCGGCCTCGGCGATGGCGCGCACCGTGTCGCGCAGCTGCTCGGGTCGGTCGCCGAGGAAGGGGATGACGGGGGCCATCAGCACCCCGCAGCCGATGCCGTGCTCGCCGAGGATCCGTACGACGTCCAGGCGCCGTTGTGGGGAGGGGGTGCCGGGCTCGACCGTGCGCCACAGCTCCTGGTCGGTGAAGCCGACGGAGACGGAGATGCCGACCTCGGTGACCTCCGCCGCCTGGACGAGCAGGTCGAGGTCGCGCAGGATCAGCGTGCCCTTGGTGAGGATGGAGAAGGGGTTGGCGTGGTCGCGCAGGGCCTCGATGATCCCCGGCATCAGGCGGTAGCGTCCCTCGGCCCGCTGGTAGCAGTCGACATTGGTGCCCATCGCGATGTGCGCGCCCTGCCAGCGGCGCGAGGCGAGCTGGCGGCGCAGCAGCTCCGGCGCGTTGATCTTCACCACGATCTGGGAGTCGAAGCCGAGGCCGGTGTCCAGATCCAGATAGCTGTGGGTTTTGCGGGCGAAGCAGTAGACGCACGCGTGCGTGCAGCCGCGGTACGGATTGACCGTCCATTCGAACGGCATCCGTGAGGCGCCAGGCACCCGGTTCACGATCGAGCGGGCGCGCACCTCGTGGAAGGTGATCCCGCGGAACTCGGGCGTGTCGAAGGTGCGGGTGGTGACCGCGTCCGTACCGAACAGGGCGGTCTCCGCGGCGGTGGCGGGGTTGTCGCCCAGATTGTCCCAGCGCATGGACGCCTCCTCGGTGGCAGTGCCCTGCCGTGCTTCCCGGCCGTGTTCATCAGCCGTGCGCTCAGAATAGAACACCTGTTCCCTTGATCGTCGCAACCCGGATTTGGGAGGCCCGCGCCCAGGTGGTTGGCTGGTGCCACCCCTGAAGAACCATGTGTTGGAGGAAGTGCAATGGCGCAGGTCGAGGCCACGACGGAGCGGATCATCACGGCGGACCCGGAGAAGGTGTTCGACGCTCTGGCCGACTACAGCGGCACGCGCGCGAAGCTGCTGCCGGAGCACTTCAGCGAGTACGAGGTGCGGGAGGGCGGCGACGGCGAGGGCACCCTCGTCCACTGGAAGCTCCAGGCCACCAGCAAGCGCATCCGCGACTGCCTCCTGGAGGTCACCGAGCCCACCGACGGACAGCTCGTCGAGAAGGACCGCAACTCCTCCATGGTCACCACCTGGACCGTCACCCCGGCCGGCGAGGGCAGGTCCAAGGCCGTCGTCTCCACCGTCTGGAACGGCGCCGGCGGTATCGGCGGCTTCTTCGAGAGGACCTTCGCGCCCAAGGGGCTCGGCCGCATCTACGACGCCGTCCTGGCCAAGCTGGCCGCCGAGGTGGAGAAGTAACGCTCACGCGCTCACCGGTTCGAGTGGTTTTCCCGCGACCCCCGCACGAGCGCCCCGCGCGCCCGGGGGTCGCGACCCCTCATGTAAACGCGCTGATGAGCGCCCCAAGTGCGCTGTCGTACCGGCGTGTTCACCGTCCGGGACGCGACCTGCCTTCCGTACCGCCCGACTTGCTCCCGCTTCGCGCCCAATGCGAAGAATGACGCGGCTGGGGCGCAGTCCGGCCGCGCGACGAGGGGAGCAGGTACGTGGGTGCGATCACGCTGGTGAAGGACGAGCCGCTCGCCGCGAGCGACCCGTCCGCCGAGGAACCGCCCGGATCGCCGCCCGCAGCAGAGGAGACGGCCCTCGACCCCCGCCGCGTCCGTCTCGTCTTCTTCGGTCTCATGCTCGCGCTGCTGCTCGCCGCGCTGGAGCAGATGATCGTCGCCACCGCCCTGCCGAAGATCGTCGGCGAACTCCAGGGCCTGGACCGGATGTCGTGGGCGATCACCGCCTACCTCCTGACCGCCACCATCGGTCTGCCCGTCTACGGGAAGCTCGGCGACCTCTTCGGTCGCAAAGGCGTCTTCCTCTTCGCCATCGTGGTCTTCGTCATCGGCTCGGCCCTGGCAGGCTGGTCACGGTCCATGGACGAACTCATCGCCTTCCGGGCCGTCCAGGGTGTCGGCGCCGGCGGCCTGATGATCGGCGTCCAGGCGATCATCGCGGACATCGTCCCGGCCAGGGAGCGCGGCCGCTACATGGGCCTCATCGGCGCCGCCTTCGGCCTCGCCTCCGTCGCGGGCCCGCTGCTCGGCGGCTTCTTCACCGACCACGTCTCGTGGCGCTGGTGCTTCTACTTCAACGTCCCCTTCGGGCTCGTCACCCTCGCCGTCGTCGCCGTGGTGCTCAAGCTCCCCAGGCCGCGGACGCGGGCCCGGCTCGACGTCCTCGGCTCGATCCTGCTCGCCGCCGCCTCCACCTGCCTGGTGCTGCTGACCAGTTGGGGCGGGACCGAATACGACTGGGACTCCCGCGTCATCATCGGCCTCGGCTGCGGCGCCGCCGCAACGACCGCGCTGTTCCTGGTGGTCGAGCGCTTCGCGCCCGAACCGCTCATCCCGCTGCGGCTGTTCCGGGACTCGGTCTTCACGGTCACCAGCCTCGTCGGCGCGGTGATCGGCATCGCCCTCTTCGGCGCCGCCAGCTACCTGCCGACCTTCCTGCAGATGGTCGAGGGCGCCACCGCCACCGAGTCCGGCCTCCTCATGCTGCCGCTGATGGGCGGGATCGTCCTCGCCTCGGTCGTCTCGGGCCAGCTCATCAGCCGTACCGGCCACTACAAGATCTACCCCGTCGTCGGCGGCGCCGTCTCCGTCGTCGGCATGTGGCTGCTCTCACGGATGGAGACGGACACCCCGCGCCTGCACCACAGCGTCTGGCAGGCGGTCCTCGGCATCGGCATCGGACTGGTCATGCCGGTCCTCATCCTGGCCGTGCAGAACTCCGTCCGCCCCACCGACCTCGGCACGGCCACCAGCGCCCACAACTACTTCCGCCAGATCGGCGGCAGCGGCGGCGCCGCCGTCTTCGGCACGCTGTTCGCCGCCCGCCTCGACGACGCCCTCGCCGACTCCCTGCCCCGTACGGCCGGAGTCCCGCTGCCCGCCGCCGAATCGATCACTCCGCAGGCCGTGCACGCCCTGCCGCCCGCCCTGCGGGACGCCTACATCCAGGCGTACGCGGAGGCGATGCCGCGGATCTTCCTCTATCTCGTGCCGGTCCTCGTGCTCGGCCTCGTCCTCGCCTTCTTCCTCAAGGAGAAACCGCTGGTGTCCCACCACACCCCCACCACCGAGGCCCCCACCGCCGTCCCCCGGGCCCGTGCGTCGGCCTCCCCCGCCCCGGCCACCTACACCGCCGGACTCCCGGTCTGCGGAACCGTCCAGCACCACGACGGCAGCCGCGTCCCGCGCGCGGCGCTCACCCTCATCGACGTCCAGGGACAGCAGATCGGCCGAGGCGGCAGCGGCGAGGACGGGCGCTACGCGCTCAGCGTCCCGGGCCCCGGCTCGTACGTCCTGATCGCGGCGGCCGGCGGGCATCAGCCGCAGGCCGTCTCCGTCACCGTCGGCGAACGGCCCGTCGAGCTCGACGTGGTCCTCGGCGGCGCCGGCCGGCTGGCCGGCACGGTGGTGACCGCCGACGGAAGTCCCGTCCGGGACGCGGCGGTCACCCTCACCGACGTACGCGGTGAGGTCGTCGCCTCCACCCGCAGCGGGCGCGAGGGCGGTTATGTGATCACGGAACTGGTGGCGGGCGAGTACACCCTGGCCGCCAGCGCCCCCGCCTTCCGGCCCGCCGCGCTGCCGGTGAGCGTGCAGGCGTCCCGCGAGACACGCCAGGACATCGAGCTGGCAGGCGGAGCGGTGCTGCGCGGGACGGTGCGCGCGGGCGGCGGGAGGCCGGTCGAGGACGCGCGCGTGACGCTCCTCGACGCGGCCGGCAACGTGGTCGACACCCTGACGACGGGGCCCGACGGCATCTTCCGCTTCGTGGACCTGTCCTCGGGGGAGTACACGGTGATCGCGGCGGGCTATCCGCCGGTCGCCACCGTCCTGCAGGTCGCGGGCGGCGGACGCACCGAACGCGACCTCCAGCTCGGCCACGAGGACTGACCCCGCGGGGGCTCAGGAGGAGGCGGTCGCCCTGCGCAGCGCGCTGATGCAGGTACCGATCGCCTCCTGCAGCGCTTCGAGGCGCTTCAGCATGTCGTCCTCGACGACGTCCTCCTCCAGGACCTCGTCGAGGGTCAGCTCCTCGAAGACCTTCGTGGCCTTCTGCAGGCTGTTGTAGAACTTCGTACGGCGCTCCTGGACGCGCAGCGCCGGGTCCGCCTCGACGGCCTGCGCCACCAGACCCTTGACCGTGTCGTAGGCCTCGCCGGCCCACTCGCCCGCCTCCTCGGAGTCGTCGAGCTCGTCGATGAGCGAGAGGTGCCGTTCCGCCTCCGCGCGCAGCGCCGCGGGCGCCTCCACGGTCTGCCCTGCAGGGGTGCGGATCTGGCCCTTCTCGACGATCTGCCGGACGTAGCCGATCCGGTCGGCCGCCTTGGCCTCGCCCGCCACCGCCTTCTTCAGCTCGTCGGTGCGGGCGATGGCCCGGGCCATCTCGGTCTGCAGCGCCGGGTCCTCCTTCATCCGGTCGAGCAGCGCGCCCCGCGCCGCCTCGGCCGTGCCCGGGTCGGCGAGGATCGCGGCACGCAGAGCGGTCGGGTTCTCCGCGACCTCCAGCGCCTTCGTCGGCCGGATGCCCTCGGCCTCCGCCGCCGCGGTGATCGCGTGTCCGCGCACCGACGACGCGCTGGAGCGGGAGGAGTAGTACGACAGCCAGACGTCGGCCTCCGGCAGCTCGATGTCCTCACCCGGCACCAGCGCCTCGAACTGCGGGACGAGGCCGTCGTCGGCGGCCATGTCCCAGGCCTTGTAGTACCGCATGACCCGCTCGGGGGAGCACTCGGCCAGCTCGGCGAACGCCTTCGCCGACACCTTGGCCGAGCCCTCCGCCGCCTGCCCGCCCGGCCGCACACTGCGCGCCACCTTCAGCGCGAACGCCCACCCGCCGGTCCGGGCGTAGACCCCGAACTCCCGGGCGTCGCGGACGATCGCGTCCGGCACGTCCTGGACGACGAAGTCCGCCGCCCCGGCCTCGGGGGCTTCGGGGGCGGCGGGGACGGCAGCGGCTTCGGACGGGGCGAACGCGGTGGTCACCGAGAGGTCTCCTGACGGTAGGGGCAAGAATCTGCACCGGCCAGCCTATACGCACCTGTTGACGGGATATCGCCCGAATTCGGGTCACAGTGGACACGGCTACGGGTGCGGGCATCGGCCCCGGGCGGAGAGGGGGACCCCGCCCCGCCGTCCAAGATCATCGGGTGCAGAATGACCTGTATGTCGATGACGAACACACCGAAAACGGCAACGATCGATGACGCTCCACTGATCAGTCGCGTCCTGGTCCGCGCCTTCGGCGACGACCCGATGATGCGCTGGTTCTTCCCCGACGACGCCTCGCGCGAGGCGGCGATGGGCCGCTACTTCAGCACGATCTTCACCCGGCAGTACGCCCACTCGGGCGTGTGCGAGCGCACCGCGGCGGCGGCCGCCTTCTGGGTGCCGGCGGAGGCGCAGGCCAAGGCCGTGCCCGACGCGGAGACCATTCAGGAGCTCCAGAACATCCTCGGCGACCGGGCCGGCCTGTTCGCGGAGGCCGTCGGGACGGCCGCCGCGCACACGCCCGAGGAGCCGCACTGGTCCCTGGCGATCATCGGCGCCGACCCGGCCGCCCAGGGCCAGGGGCAGGGGGCCGCCCTGCTGCGCTCGGGACTGGCCAAGGCCGACGAGGCGGGCATGCCCGTCTACCTGGAGTCCTCCAAGGAGTCCAACCTCCCCTTCTACGAGCACTTCGGCTTCGCCGTGCGGGAGGAGCTGCGGCTGCCGGGAGGGGGGCCGGTGCTGTGGGGTATGTGGCGAGAGGTCTAGACCGCTAAACCTTTCCGAGGTCCTGGCCCGGCCCTTCCCCGGGGCGTAACGTGACGCGGCATGAACGTCGTCGTCACCGCACGTGAGGGGACAGGGGTTTCGTGAAGATCCTGATCAGCGCCGACATGGAAGGCGCCACGGGCGTCACCTGGCCCGCCGACGTGCTTCCCGGGACACCCCAGTGGGAACGATGCCGGTCCATGTTCACCTCGGACGTCAACGCCGCCGTCCTCGGGTTCTTCGACGGCGGCGCCGACGAGGTATTGATCAACGAGGCGCACTCGAGCATGCGGAATCTGCTCCTCGAACAGCTCGACGAGCGGGCCGAGATGCTCACCGGGCGCCACAAGTCGCTCTCCATGGTCGAGGGGGTGCAGCGCGGCGACGTCGACGGCATCGCCTTCGTCGGTTACCACACCGGCGCGGGCACCGAAGGCGTCCTCGCGCACACCTACCTCGCCAACTCCATCACCGGCGTCTGGCTCAACGGTGAGCGGGCGAGCGAGGGACTGCTGAACGCCCATGTCGTGGCGGAGTACGGCGTGCCGGTCGTCCTCGTCACCGGGGACGACCTGACCTGCGAGGACGCCCTCGGATACGCGCCCGAGGCGCTCAAGGTCGCGGTCAAGGACCACGTCTCGCGGTACGCGGCGGTGTGCCGGCCCCCGAAGCGTACGGCGAGCGAGATCCGGGCCGCCGCGAAGGCCGCGGCCGCCCTCGCCGTACGGCACGAGCCGGTCCGCGGCGGACCCTTCACGGTGGAGCTGGAGTTCGACGCCGAGCATCTGGGGGCCGCCGCCACGGTGGTGCCCGGCGTGGCACGGAGCGGCGAGCGCCGGGTCGCGTACACCAGCGGCACGATGTACGAGGGCATTCGCACCTTCAAGGCGGTCACCACGATCGTCTCCGCAGCGGTGGAGGAGCAGTATGGCTGAGCCGGGTCAGGGACCAGACGCCACGACGCCCGACCAGGCGGCGCTCGACGAGGTCGTGACCTTCACCTCCGAGCTGATCCGGATCGACACCACCAACCGGGGCGGCGGAGACTGCCGCGAGCGGCCCGCCGCCGAGTACGTCGCCGAACGCCTCGCCGCCGCCGGACTCGAACCCACTCTCCTGGAGCGGACTCCGGGCCGCACCAACGTGGTGGCGCGCATCGAGGGCACCGACCCCTCCGCCGACGCCCTGCTCGTGCACGGCCATCTCGACGTCGTCCCCGCCGAGCCCGCCGCCTGGGCCGTCCACCCCTTCTCCGGCGAGGTCCGCGACGGCGTGGTCTGGGGCCGCGGCGCCGTGGACATGAAGAACATGGACGCGATGGTCCTCGCCGTCGTCCGCTCCTGGGCGCGCCACGGCATCCGGCCGCGCCGCGACATCGTCCTCGCCTACACCGCCGACGAGGAGGCCAGCGCCGAGGACGGTTCGGGCTTCCTCGCCGACCACCACCCCGGACTCTTCGAGGGCTGCACCGAAGGCATCAGCGAATCAGGGGCGTTCAGCTTCCACCCGGCCCCCGGCATGACGCTCTACCCGATCGCCGCCGGCGAGCGCGGCACCGCCTGGGTCAAGCTCACCGCGCACGGCCGGGCCGGACACGGCTCCAAGGTGAACACGGCCAACGCCGTCACCCGCCTCGCCGCCGCCGTCGCCCGCATCGGCGCCCACCCGTGGCCCGTCCGCCTCACCCCGACCGTACGGGCCGCGCTCACCGAACTCGCCGCCCTGTACGGCATCGAGACCGACGTGAACGCGGACGGCTTCGACGTCGACCGGCTCCTGGAGAAGCTCGGCCCGGCCGCCGCACTGGTCGAGCCGACCGTGCGCAACAGCGCCAACCCGACGATGCTGGACGCGGGTTACAAGGTCAACGTCATCCCCGGACACGCCGTCGCCTACGTCGACGGGCGCATGCTGCCGGGCGGCGAGGAGGAGTTCACCGAGACCATGGACCGGCTCACCGGGCCGGACGTGGAGTGGGAGTTCCACCACCGCGAGGTCCCGCTGGAGGCCCCGGTCGACTCGCCCACCTTCGCCCGACTGCGCGCCGCCGTCGAGCACTTCGCCCCGGACGGCCACGTCGTGCCGTTCTCCATGTCCGGCGGCACCGACGCCAAGCAGTTCTCCCGGCTCGGCATCACCGGATACGGCTTCTCCCCGCTGAAGCTGCCCCCGGGCCTGGACTACGGGGCGCTGTTCCACGGAGTCGACGAGCGCGTCCCCGTCGACGCCCTGCACTTCGGCGTCCGCGTCCTCGACCACTATCTGAAATCCGCGTAACCGCGTACGTTCGCGACACCGCGTCACCCGCACGTCCGCGTAAGTCCGTGTAAAGGAAGTCGAGATGGTACCCACGGGCGCCTACGGCACCTGGCCTTCCCCCATCGACGCCGCGCTCGCCGCCCGCCACGACGGCCGCCCCGAGTACGTCGGCGTCGTCGGCGACGAGGTGTGGTGGACCGCGCCACGGCCCACCGAGGGCGGCCGGCGGGCCCTCGTCCGCCGACGGGCCGACGGCACCGAGGAGTCGGTGCTCCCCGCCCCGTGGAACGTCCGCAGCAGAGTCGTCGAGTACGGCGGACAGCCCTGGGCGGGCGTCGCGCGCGCGGACGGCGGGCCGCTCGTGGTGTTCAGCCATTTCCCCGACCAGCGGCTGTACGCGTACCAGCCCGATACGGACAGCGCCCGCCCCGGAGCGGAGCCCCGGCCGCTCACCCCCGTCTCCACCGTCGGCGGCGGACTGCGCTGGGCCGACCCGGTGATCCACCCCGATCGCGGCGAAGTCTGGTGCGTCCTGGAGGAGTTCACCGGCCCCGCGCCCACTGACGTGCGCCGCGTCCTCGCCGCCGTACCCCTCGACGGATCGGCCGCCGAGGACCGCGGTGCCGTACGCGAACTCTCCGACGGACGCCACCGGTTCGTCACCGGTCCGCGGCTCTCCCCGGACGGACGGCAGGCGGCCTGGATCGCCTGGGACCACCCCCGGATGCCCTGGGACGGCACCGAGGCCCTCGTCGCCGACGTCGCGGACGACGGCACCTTCCACGGCGCGCGGTCCGTCGCCGGCGGACCGGAGGAGTCGGTGCCGCAGGTCGGCTGGACCGCCGACGGGCAGCTGGTGTACGTCAGCGACCGCAGCGGCTGGTGGAACCTCTACCGATCGGGCCGGGACGGTGAGCCGGTCGCCCTCTGCCCGCGCCCCGAGGAGTTCGGCGGGCCGCTGTGGAAGATCGGCCTCAGCTGGTTCCAGCCCCTGGAGAACGGGCTCGTCGCGGTCATCCACGGCAAGGGCGCCACCGCGCTCGGCATACTCGACCCCGACAGCGGCGAACTCGTCGACGCCGCGGGACCCTGGACCGAGTGGGCCGCCACCCTCGCCGTGCACGGCACCCGCGTCGTCGGCGTCGCCGCCAGCCCGCGCAGCGCGTACGAGGTCGTGGAGCTGGACACCTGTACCGGCCGGGCCCGGGTCATCGGCTCGGCCCACGACGACCCGGT
Organism: Streptomyces sp. NPDC046712; assembly: GCF_040645695.1. Lineage (NCBI taxonomy): Bacteria > Bacillati > Actinomycetota > Actinomycetes > Kitasatosporales > Streptomycetaceae > Streptomyces > Streptomyces sp. NPDC046712. The sequence continues at coordinate 182,575 of NZ_JBEYYW010000015.1, forward strand.
CGACCCCGCGTACTACCCCGAGCCCCAGATCCGTACCTTCACCGGACCCGACGACCGCGAGATCCACGCCCACGTCTACCCGCCGCACAACCCCGACCGGATCGCCCCCGGCGAGGAGCTGCCGCCCTATGTCGTGTGGGCGCACGGCGGGCCGACCGGGCACGCTCCGCTCGTCCTCGACCTGGAGATCGCCTACTTCACCTCGCGGGGCATCGGCGTCGCCGAGGTCAACTACGGCGGGTCCACCGGCTACGGACGGGAGTACCGCGAGCGGCTGCGCGAGCAGTGGGGCGTGGTCGACGTGGAGGACTGCGCGGCCGTCGCCGAGGCGCTCGCCGCCGAGGGCACGGCCGACCCGGCGCGGCTCGCGATCCGGGGCGGCAGCGCGGGCGGCTGGACCACCGCGGCCTCCCTCGTCACCTCCGAGGTCTACGCCTGCGGCACGATCATCTACCCCATCCTCGACCTGCTGGGCTGGGCCACCGACGAGACCCACGACTTCGAGTCCCAGTACCTCGAGTCGCTCGTCGGCCCGCTCGCCGAGGTGCCCGCCCGCTACCGGGAACGCTCGCCGCTCGACCACGTCGAGCGGATCTCCGCGCCCTTCCTCCTGCTCCAGGGGCTGGACGACGTGATCTGCCCGCCCGCGCAGGCCGAGCGGTTCCTGGCGCGCATGGCGGGGCGGGGCGTCGCGCACGCGTACATCGCCTTCGAGGGCGAGAGCCACGGCTTCCGGCGCGCCGAGACGATGATCCGCGCCCTGGAGGCCGAACTCTCGCTGTACGCACAGACCTTCGGCATCGCCCGGCCCGACGTCCCCCTCCTGGAGCTGAGGAAGTGACCGCGACCCCACTGACCCGGCCCGCGCGGCTGCGGCCCGGCGCGCGGGTCGCCGTCGTCGCGCCCAGCGGGCCGATCCCGGAGGAGCGGCTCGCGGCCGGCCTCGACCTGCTGCGCGGCTGGGGCCTGGAGCCGGTGGTGGCGCCGCATGTCCTGGACACACACCCCGAGCTGGGGTACCTCGCCGGTACGGACGAGGCCCGCGCCCGGGACCTGCAGGAGGCATGGTGCGATCCCGGCGTCTCCGCGGTGATCTGCGCGCGGGGCGGCTACGGCGTCCAGCGGATGGTGGACCTGCTCGACTGGCCGGCGCTGCGGGCCGCGGGGCCCAAGGTGTTCGTCGGCTACAGCGATGTCACCGCCCTGCACGAGGCGTTCGCCGTGCGCGCGGGCCTCGCCACCCTGCACGGCCCGATGGTCGCGGCGGCCGGCTTCCTCAAGGACCCCCGCACCCAGGAGTCCCTGCGGGCCACGCTCCTCGAGCCCGAGTCGGTACGGACGCTCGGCCTGGACACCGCCCGCAGCCTGGTCCCGGGCCGGGCCCGCGGCGTCACCCTCGGCGGCTGCGTGAGCCTCCTCGCGGCCGACCTCGCCACCCCGCACGCCCGCCCCTCGGCCCGCGGGGGCCTGCTGCTCCTGGAGGACGTGGGGGAGGAGCCGTACCGCCTGGACCGCATCCTCACCCAACTGCTGCGCTCCGGCTGGCTGGACGGTGTCGCGGGCATCGGTCTCGGCTCGTGGGCGGAGTGCGGGCCCTACGAGGAGGTACGGGCGGTCCTCGCGGACCGGCTCGGCGGTCTCGGGGTGCCGGTGGTGGAGGAGATGGGCTTCGGCCACAGCGAGACGGCGCTGACCTTTCCCCTGGGGGTTCCGGGCGTCCTGGACGCGGAGTCGGGGACGCTGACGCTGGACGTGCCCGCGCTCGCGTGAGCGTTCGGACCCAAGAGACCTCAGCCCTCCGGCACCTTCACTGAATCTCCGTCAACAACCTCTGTCACGCGCGTTGACGTGGATCTGACACGTGTCACACCATGGGCCCGGCTCGGTACTTACCAGTCGGTAATCCTCAGCGTGGAGGTCCCCGTGTCCGTCTCCGTGTCCCGTGCGCTGCCTCTGTCCCGCAAGCTCCTCGCCCTGGCGGCCACGACGGCGCTGGCCGCGCCGCTCGCACTCGCCGCACCGGCGAGCGGCGCCGAACCGGGTTCGTACACCGTCACCCCGCTGACCTTCACGGTCCAGGCCGGCGACCGCACCTGCACCGTCGACGCGGACCTCTACCGCCCGGCCGGCGTGGACGCCGCGCACCCCGCGCCCGCCGTGCTCGCCACCAACGGGTTCGGCGGCAGCAAGGCGGACGGGTCCACCGATGCCATCGGCAAGGCCTTCGCCGCCCGGGGCTACGTCGGACTCGTCTACTCCGGGCTCGGCTTCGGCGCGTCCGGCTGCCTGATCTCCCTCGACGATCCGCGCATCGACGGGCAGGCCGCCACCCGCCTCGTCGACTTCCTCGGCGGCACCCGCGCCGCCGACGACGGCACCCGTGCCGACTTCGTCACCAAGGACGGGACGGGCGACCCGCGGGTCGGCATGATCGGCGGCTCCTACGGCGGCGCCATCCAGCTCGCCACCGCCTCCGTCGACCCCCGGCTCGACGCGCTCGTCCCCCTCATCACCTGGAACGACCTCGCCTACTCCCTCGCCCCCAACGGCGCCGACCGCGCCACCCCCGGCGTCTTCAAATGGCAGTGGGCCAACGGCTTCTACCTGATCGGCGAGGGCCAGCCCCTGCTCGTGCCCTCCCTCGACCCCACCCGCATCAACTCGCTCGGCTGTCTGCACTTCGTCACCGACGCCTGCGACACCGTCCGGCTGCTCAACTCGGGCCGCTACCCCACCGCCGACACCACGAAGATGCTCGACTTCGCCCGGAGCGTCTCCCCGGCCTCGTACCTCGACCGGGTCAAGGCGCCGACCTTGATCGTCCAGGGCCAGTCCGACAGTCTGTTCAACCTCAACGAGGCCCAGGACACCTACGAGCGGCTCCAGGCGCGGGGCGTCGAGACCAAGATGATCTGGCAGTCGTGGGGGCACAGCGGCGGCATCACCGACCCCGCCGCCGGTGAACTCGACCTCGGACAGGGCAATCTGGAGACCAGCTACGTCGGGCAGCGCGTCCTCGCCTGGTTCGACCGGTACCTGCGGCACGACCGGGGCACCGGTACCGGTCCGGAGTTCGCCTACTACCGCTCCTGGCAGAGCGGCTACGGCACCGCGGCCACGGTCCCGGCCCTCAGCCAGAAGCTCTACCTCTCGGGCGACGGCAAGCTCGTCGACAACCGGGCCAAGGTCGCCCGGGGCTCGCGCGCGTACAGCAACTGGCTGGTCCCCACGAGCCACTCGGAGTCCTCGCTCGCCGGCATGATCGGCCTGTCCGACCCCCGGCCGTACGACATCAAGGGCACCTACCTCGGCTGGACCAGCGCCCCGCTCACCGCCCCCGTCGACCTCGTCGGCTCCCCGAGGGCCACGCTCCGGGTCGTCTCCCCGAGGACCGAGCGCGTCCAGGACTCCGGCGACGCCGCCGACAAGCTGGTGCTCTTCGCCAAGGTCTACGACATCGCGCCGGACGGAACGAAGACCCTGGTCAACCGGCTCGTCGCCCCCGTGCGCGTGCCCGACGCGAGCCGGCCCTTCACGGTGGAACTGCCGGGGATCGTGCATCGTTACGGGACCGGCCACCGGCTGGAGTTCGTGATCGCCGCGAGCGACACCGCGTACTCCGGGAACCGCGGCGTCAAGCCCGTCACCGTCGTCAGCGCACCCGAGGACACTGGGACCCTGGAGCTCCCGATCGTGCGAGGCCGGGTGGGTTAGGCCAGGGGTGTGGATTCACGGGACCGTCGGCTGTTCTTTACCTGTCCTTTTCCCTTTTCGCGGGCAGTGGGACGGAGACTATGCCTCCGCCTCTCGCATCGTGATACGCCGATGCGTGGCGGCACATCCCCCCTCCTAGAAAGACCGAAGGCCCCGTGCCGCTTCCCGTTGTGCTCACCGGCCGCACCGTGCGGCTGGAGCCTCTCGCTCCGCACCACGCCGCCGCGATCGCCGCCGCTGGTGCCGAGGACCGTACGACGTACGCGTTCACTCCCGTCCCGCACAGCCCGGAGACGGCACAGGTCTATATCGAACGGGCCCTCGCGGAACAGACCGCGGGCCGGGCGCTCCCCTTCGCCGTCGTGAGCACGGCCGACGGGCAGGTCGTCGGCGCGACCCGGTTCCTGCAGCTCGACTACTGGCAGGGGCCGCTGGTGTGGCCCTCCGTACCCGGAGTGCCCCACGGCGATCCGGCCACCGCCGTCCCCGACGCCGCCGAGATCGGCAACACCTGGCTCTCGCCCCGGGCCCAGGGCACCGGCATCAACACCGAGGCCAAGCTGCTGATGCTGCGCCACGCCTTCGAGGTGTGGGGCGTACGGCGGATCTCGATGCGGGCCGACGCCCGGAACCTGCGCTCGCGGGCCGCCATCGAGCGTCTGGGCGCCACCTGCGAGGGCGTGCACCGGGCCCATTCGCGCGGTCTCGACGGGGCCGTGCGCAGCACCGCCTTCTACTCGATCCTCGACGAGGAGTGGCCGGCCGTGCGGGCCGTCATCACCGCGCGGCTGTCCGCGACGGCCCCCTCACGCGGGCCGCTCGTACCCGCCTGAGAACTCACGACGACGACAGGGCCGCGGATCCCCGCGGCCCTGTCGTCGTGCTGTGCTCGTCATCCTGCGCGGCGCGAACGTCTTGCTGGATGAAGGGGCAAGGGGGCGCACCCGCTCCTTGCCATGATCAACTTATAACGCAGCCGGGGGCTTGCGGCAAGACCCGGGCAGTGCCGCAGAATCACCGGCCTAGGCCGGATCTGCGGAAATGAGAGTCACGAAAAATGCGCGTGGTGTTGTCGACGTACGGGACGCGGGGGAGCGTCGAACCGATTGCGGGACTCGCGGTGCGGTTGCGGGAACTCGGCGCGGAGGCGCGGGTGTGCGCCCCGCCGGACGAGGAGTTCGCGAAGCGACTGGCCGAGGCCGGTGTGGAGCTGGTGCCGACCGGCGCGCCGGTACGCCAGGTGGTGACCACGGTGGCGCCCGGGTCGGCGGTGGGCCTGGCGCAGCGTGCGGCCGATCTCATGGCCGCGCAGCTCGACACGGTCGCGGCGGTGGCCGAGGGATGCGATGCGCTGGTGGCGACCGGCCCCCTGCCGGTCACGGCCGGCGCGCGGTCGGCGGCCGAGAAGCTGGGCATCCGCTACGTGCACGTGGCCCACCAGCCGGTCAGCCTGCCGTCGCCGTACCGCCGGCCGCCCGCTCGACGCGGTCAGCCGCTGCCGCCGGGCGTGACCGACAACCAGGCGCTGTGGGATCTGGACGCCCAGATCGCGAACACGATGTTCGGCGAGATGCTCAACACCCGGCGGGCGTCGATCGGCCTGCCAGCGGTGGACAACGTCCGCGACTACGCCTTCACCGACCGGCCGTGGCTGGCCACGGACCCGATCCTGTCCCCGTGGCAGCCGACGGACCTCGACGTGGTGCAGACGGGCGCGTGGATCCTGCCGGACGAACGGCCGCTCCCCGCCGAGCTGGTGGCGTTCCTGGACGCCGGCGACCCGCCGGTGTACGTGGGCTTCGGCAGCATGCCCCTGGGCTCCCTGAAGGACGTCGCGCGGAAGGCCATCGAGGCGATCCGCGCACAGGGCCGCCGCGTGGTCGTCGCCCGCGGCTGGGCCGAGCTGGCCCTGATCGACGACCAGGACGACTGCTTCCTCGTCGGCGAGGTCAACCACCAGGCCCTGTTCGGCCGGGTGGCCGCCGTCGTCCACCACGGCAGCGCGGGCACCACGACGACCGCCACCCGGGCCGGAGTGCCTCAGGTCGTGGTCCCCCAGGGGGCGGACCAGCCGTACTGGGCGGACCGGGTCGTCGAGCTGGGCATCGGCGCGGCCCACGACGACACGAGCCCGAGCACCGAGTCCCTGTCCGCCGCGCTCACGACCGCCCTGGCCCCCGAGACCCGCGCACGGGCGACCGCCGTCGCGGGCACCATCCGCACCGACGGAACGACGGTGGCCGCGAAGCTGCTGCTCGACGGGGTCGGCTGAGAAACGCCGACGGCCCGGCCGGTCCTGGGGGACCGGCCGGGCTCGCCGGACCGTCTTCCGCACGGTCACCGACTCGACCGACGAGACACGCGCATCCTGGCTGCGCCA
>NZ_JBEYYW010000016.1:0-187002 GCF_040645695.1 Streptomyces sp. NPDC046712
GCCCCCGCAGCGTCTACGACGAGGCCAAGCGCTACGCGGAAGCCGTCACGATGGCCTATCACCGCAGCCACGGCGTCGACGTGGGGATCGTGCGCGGTGCGTTCTGGTGCCGGAGTCCGGTCAGGCGTCGATGCTGTCCTTCTCGGGCTCGCCGGCCTCCGTCGCGGGGCGCTCGGCGGCCGGGGCCTCCGCCGCCTCGCGCTCGGCCTGCTTCTTGGAGGCGATGAGGCTGGTGATCGTGGTGACGATCAGGACACCACCGATGACCGCGAGCGAGACCGGGATGGAGATCTCGGGGACGTGGACCCCGGACTCGTGCAGGGCGTGCAGCACCAGCTTCACACCGATGAAGCCGAGGATCACCGACAGGCCGTAGCTGAGGTGGACCAGCTTCTTGAGCAGGCCGCCGATCAGGAAGTACAGCTGCCGCAGACCCATCAGGGCGAAGGCGTTGGCGGTGAAGACGATGTACGGGTCCTGCGTGAGGCCGAAGATCGCCGGGATCGAGTCGAGGGCGAAGAGCACGTCGGTCGTGCCGATGGCGAGCATGACGACCATCAGCGGCGTCAGCACGCGCTTGCCGTTGACCTTGATGAAGAGCTTCGTGCCGTGGTACTTGTCCGCGACGCCGAACTTCTTCTCGACCGACTTGAGGAGACGGTTCTCCTCCCAGTCGTCCTCTCCCTCGTCGGCGCGTGCCTCCTGGATGAGCTTCCAGGCGGTGTAGATCAGGAACGCGCCGAAGAGGTAGAAGACCCAGGAGAAGCTGGCGATGATCGTGGCGCCGGCGGCGATGAAGATCGCGCGCAGGACCAGGGCGATCAGCACACCCACGAGCAGCACGCGCTGCTGGAGGTGAGAGGGCACCGCGAACTTCGCCATGATCAGGACGAAGACGAAGAGGTTGTCGACGCTGAGCGACTTCTCGGTGATGAAGCCGGCGAAGAACTCGCCCGACGCCTGAGTGTTGCCGAAGATCAGCAGCCCCACGCCGAAGAGGGCGGCCAGGACGATCCAGACGATGGTCCAGATTCCGGCTTCCTTGACCGACACGTCGTGGGGCTTGCGCCCGATGAAGAAGTCGATCGCGATCAGGGCTGACAGACCGAGAATGGTCAGCACCCACATGGTCATTGAAACGTCCACTGCGCCTCCGGCGTCGTACGGCTACTGATCAGCGTCGTCGCTGCCGGAGGTCTCTTCCACCCGGCCATGTACGTGACGAGCCGGGCCGACGCCCCGGGATCAGACCGCTCAGGGTCCGTCCGTATTGACGGGAACGCCGCGCTTGGGGAGTACTCCCCTCCGCGCCGAGAAGACTACCCGAAGAACCAAGAGAAGGTAAAGGGCAGGGTAAAGAGATGCCAAGAAGGCAGGTCAGCGGCCCCATTGGCGGCGGGCGTCGGCGACCTGGGCGAGGACGTGCCGGAGCACCCCGCTGCCGGGCGGGAAGACGGGCGGCTCGTACGTCCAGGCATGGCCGACCCACGGATCGGCGAGGTGGTCGTCGGCCACGGGCGTGATCCGCAGCAGCGAACGCCACAGCGGGTCGAGCACCGGACCGTACGCGGAGGCGTCCTCGCGGTCCGCGACCATCAGGAGATGCACGCCGACGGCCGGGCCCTCGTCCGCGAGGTAACGGAGCTGGGTGACCGCCCGGTCGTCGAAGCCGTGCGGGAAGTCGTGGACGATCAGAAGCTGCTCCGCGGTGTCCATACCGGGCGGCAGGGCGTCCGGGGCGCCCGCCCGCAGCGCCATCTGGACCAGGTCGACGCGCTCGGTCAGCTTCGCGAGGACTTCGGACACCCCGGCCGCACCGGCGGCCGGCGGCCCGGCCAGGACGCCCGCCTCCACGAGCGGGGCGAGCGCGGCGGCTCCGGAGCCCGCCGGGTCGATGACATGGACGGCGAACTCACCGGACGGATACACGGCGAGCAGCCGGGCCGCGTGTGCGACCGCCGTGTCCATCGCGAGCCGGCGCAGCTCGGCCTCGTCGAGGAGTCCCGCCGCCTCGGAGTGACCGCGCCCGCTGTCCACCCACAGGCCGCGCTCCAGCGGGAGCCGGACCAGCATCGGGATGCGCAGGTCGGTGCGCTCGGGAAGATGGAGGTCGCCCAGGCGGACGGCCATCGGCACCTCCATGGGGACGCGGTAGGCCTGCCAGACGGGGTTGTCCCAGCGGGCGAAGGCGGCGGGCAGCGCCGGTTCGACGACCTCGGACTCGGCGGCGAGCTGGGCGAGGTCGCGGTCGAGGGCCTCCTGGGCGCGGGCGGTGAGCTCGTCGTGCTTGGCACGGGCGGCCTCGCGGGCGGCGTCCCCCGCCCCGCCGATGCGGCTGCGCGGGTCGGAGAGCGCGCGGTCGAGCTCCTGGTCGAGGCGGGACTCGGCGAAGTCGCAGGCGCTGCGGTACGCGGCGGTGCTGCGCGCCAGGTCCTCGAACATGCCCCACACCTGGTTGTAGAGCCGCTCGTCCATGGACCAGCCACTGGCGTCCCCGGCGACGGGGACGGGCGGAGCCGGCTGGGGCTCGGGGGCGGGGGCGGACGCCCGGCGGGGGTGGGCGTAGCTGATGGGGCCGGCCGCGCCGGTCGTCGGGGTGGGCGGCGGCGTCACCGGCATGGTCGGGGCGGTGTCGGCGGTCGGGGCGGTGTCCGCCGCGGTCGTCGGCGCCGTGTGGCGCACGCGCTCCGCCTCGGGGACGCGCGGGGGCGGGGCGGAGACCGAGCGGGCCAGGCCCCGGGCCACGGCCTCCAGGATGGACGCGGCCAGGTCGGCGGGGCGCTCGAGACCCTGGTCGCCGAGCATCGCGGCCAGGCCGCCTTCGTACCCCTGGCCCATGGCGCGGACCTTCCAGGCGCCCTGGCGGCGGTACAGCTCCAGGGCGACGACGGCCGATTCGCTGTCGAGTCCGGTGATCGTGTAGGTGGCGATCTCGGTGCCGTCGAGGCCGGTGACGGCGACGAACGGGGCCGCGACGGCGCCGAAGCGGGCCGGGCCGCCGACGCCGACGGGGAGCGCCAGAAGGACCGAGACGCGGTGCACGGCGTCCGGGAGCGCTTCCAGGTCCACGGCGAGGCGGTGGTCCGCGGCGGCCTGCTGGGAGACCTCGACGCCGGGCAGCGAATGCGAGCCCGGGTGGGCGATCCACTCGACGCCGGGGACCGTGCCCCGTTCGTCGCCGAGGGTGGCACCGGCGACGACCGGATGGCCGGCCGAGACCCGGATCTCCAGTCGGGTGTCGGGCAGGGGGTGGTTCTGCCCCCGGACCAGCTCGGCCGTCATCGACTCTGTCCCCTCGGCTTCGTTCCGTGCGAATTACGGGCGGATCATGGCGGATCATGTGGGACAGCTCCCGGCGGCCTGCTGCCTCCGGGAGCTGTGGGTGCGCCTGCGGTACCGGCCTACAGGTGCGGCAGGATCGCGGGCATGAGGTCCTGGAACGTCCGGCCGTTGGCCGGGTTGCCCAGTGCGGTCATCTGCCAGCCGGAGCCGGCCCGGTGCACCTTCGCCATGATCTGCGCGGTGTACTGGCCGCCGCCGTCCAGGGTGTAGCGCGCGAGCTCCTGGCCGTTGGTCTCGTCGACGATCCGGCAGAACGCGTTCTGCACCTCCTGGAACGTCTGCCCGGTGAAGGAGTTCACCGTGAAGACGATCTGGTCGATGTGGACGGGAACGCGCTGGAGGTCGACCAGGATCGACTCGTCGTCGCCGCCCTGGCCTGCGCCGCCGACCAGGTTGTCACCGGTGTGCCGGACCGAGCCGTCGTCACTGACGAGGTGACGGAAGAAGACCACGTCCACCGGCTGCTTGTCGGCGAAGAGCACCGCGGAGGCGTCCAGGTCGATCTCACGGGTCCGCGAACCGAACAGACCGCGGCGCGGCGCCGCCTGCCAGCCGAGCCCCATCCGTACCGAGGTGAGGCTTCCCCCGCCCTGCTTCTCCAGGCTGATGGCCTGACCCTTGGTCATGTTGACCGTCACGCGCTGTCCCCTCTCGTTGCGATCCCCGCGACCGACTCTGCTGTGCGTGCGGTTGTCCAGCACCCTACGCAGGGGCAGTGACAACGCAGCAGACAGGATCGCGTTTTGTGTCGGTCTTGCAACACACCGGCGCGCCCAGGGCGCCCCGGGCGTCAGGCGAGTCCCGCCTCCCTCATCTGGCGCAGCTCCTTCTTCAGTTCGCCCACTTCGTCGCGCAGCCGGGCGGCCACCTCGAACTGCAGCTCCGCCGCCGCGGCCCGCATCCGGTCGGTCATCTCCTCGATGATCGCGGCCAGTTCGGCGGCCGGGCGGTCGCCGAGCTCGACCGTCGAACCCGCCTTGCCGGCCTTGCCCTTGGCCTTCGTGGAGTGCGCGGCGAGGGAGGGCACGGGCGCCTTGGCGCCCTTGCCGTCCTTCGACTGGCGGTAGCCGGTGCCGAGCAGCTGCTCGGTGTCGACCTCCTCGCGCGCGATGGTGGCGACGATGTCGTTGATCTTCTTGCGCAGCGGCTGCGGGTCGATGCCGTTGGCCGTGTTGTACGCGATCTGCTTCTCGCGGCGCCGGTTCGTCTCGTCGATGGCCTTCTCCATCGCCGGCGTGACCGTGTCCGCGTACATGTGGACCTGTCCGGAGACGTTGCGCGCCGCGCGGCCGATGGTCTGGATCAGCGAGGTGCCGGAGCGCAGGAAGCCCTGCTTGTCGGCGTCGAGGATGGCGACGAGCGAGACCTCGGGCAGGTCGAGACCCTCACGGAGCAGGTTGATGCCGACCAGGACGTCGTACTCGCCGGCCCGCAGCTCGCGCAGCAGCTCGATCCGGCGCAGGGTGTCGACGTCGCTGTGCAGATAGCGGACCTGGATGCCGAGCTCCAGGAAGTAGTCGGTGAGGTCCTCGGCCATCTTCTTGGTGAGCGTGGTGACCAGCACACGCTCGTCCTTCTCGGTGCGCAGCCGGATCTCGTGGACCAGGTCGTCGATCTGCCCCTCGGTGGGCTTGACGACGACCTCGGGGTCGACCAGGCCGGTGGGGCGGATGATCTGCTCGACGAAGCCGTCGCCGCGCGACAGCTCGTACGTGCCGGGGGTGGCCGAGAGGTAGACGGTCTGGCCGATCCGCTTCTGGAACTCCTCCCACTTCAGCGGGCGGTTGTCGAGCGCGGAGGGCAGCCGGAAGCCGTGCTCGACCAGGGTGCGCTTGCGGGAGGCGTCGCCCTCGTACATCGCACCGATCTGCGGAACGGTGACGTGCGACTCGTCGATGACGAGCAGGAAGTCCTCGGGGAAGTAGTCGAGGAGCGTGTTGGGGGCGGAGCCCGGCTCGCGGTCGTCGAAGTGCATCGAGTAGTTCTCGATGCCGGAGCAGGAGCCGATCTGGCGCATCATCTCGATGTCGTACGTGGTGCGCATCCGCAGGCGCTGGGACTCCAGCATCTTGCCCTGCTTGTCCAGCTCGGCGAGCCGGCTCTCGAGCTCGCGCTCGATGCCGTTGATCGCCTTCTCCATGCGCTCGGGGCCCGCCACGTAGTGACTGGCGGGGAAGACGTACAGCTCGCGGTCCTCGCTGATGACCTCGCCGGTGAGCGGGTGGAGCGTGGAGAGCGCCTCGATCTCGTCGCCGAACATCTCGATGCGGACCGCGAGCTCCTCGTAGACCGGGAAGATCTCGATCGTGTCGCCGCGGACCCGGAACGTACCCCGGGCGAACGCCACGTCGTTGCGCGTGTACTGGATGTCAACGAAGCGGCGCAGCAGCTGGTCGCGGTCGATCTCCTCGCCGACCTTGAGCGGGACCATCCGGTCCACGTACTCCTGGGGCGTGCCGAGGCCGTAGATGCAGGAGACGGAGGCGACCACGACGACGTCCCGGCGGGTGAGCAGGGAGTTCGTCGCGGAGTGGCGCAGCCGCTCGACCTCCTCGTTGATCGAGGAGTCCTTCTCGATGTAGGTGTCCGACTGCGGGACGTACGCCTCGGGCTGGTAGTAGTCGTAGTACGAGACGAAGTACTCGACGGCGTTGTTCGGCAGGAGCTCGCGGAACTCGTTCGCCAGCTGGGCGGCCAGCGTCTTGTTCGGCGCCATCACCAGCGTGGGGCGCTGCAGCTTCTCGATCATCCAGGCGGTGGTCGCCGACTTGCCCGTGCCGGTGGCACCGAGCAGGACGACGTCCTTCTCGCCCCCGCGGATGCGCCGCTCGAGGTCGGCGATGGCCGTCGGCTGGTCACCGCTGGGCTGGTAGGGGCTGACGACCTCGAAAGGCGCCACCGTACGTTCGATCTGGGAAACGGGCCGCATGTGACCACCGTACGACCCCCCACTGACAGTCGGGCCGTGAACGGCTCACGGAGCGTCCGGCGGTCCGCTTCTCACCAGTCCTGGGAGCGGTGGCCGCCCCGGCCCGCCCCCTTCCGGGCGCCCCGGCCGGAGGGCTGCCGGGCCGACCAGTTCGCGGGCTCGCCGTAGGCGGGGGCCCGGCGGGGCGCGGGGACCCCGGGGCGGTGTGTGCTCTGGGCGGCCGGGCGCTGCCAGTCCGGGTCGCCCATCACGAGCAGCGGGTCGAACATGACGACGACCGCGGCGAGGAGAAGGAAGACGGCGGGCCCGATCAGCATGGGCAGGAGCAGTGAGGTGGCGGAGTCGCCGGTGCCCACGACGCCGCCGTCGCCGTGCAGATGGACGTTGACGGCCGCCATGGCGGTGTAGTGCATACCACTGACGGCGAGGCCCATCACCAGGCTCGCGCCGAGGCTGGCCAGAAATCCGTGCACCGAGACGGCCGCCCAGAGGGCGGTCGTGGCCGCGACGACGGCGATCACGACGGAGAGGGCGACGGTGAGGGTGTCGTACTCGATGCGCCCCTGGAGACGCATGCCCGCCATGCCGAGGTAGTGCATGGTGGCGATGCCGAGGCCGGTGATGGTGCCGCCGGTGACCAGGGCGAGCGGGGTCGCCCCGCGGTATCCGACGATGAAGATGCCGATGCCGACCATCACGACGGCGACGCCCAGGCTGGCGAAGGTGATGGGCCGGTCGTAGCTGATGGGGGCCTGACGGACGGAGAAGCCCATCATCGCGATGAAGTGCATCGTCCAGATGCCCGTACCTATCGAGGTCGCTCCCAGGGCCAGCCAGCCGGCCTTGAAGGTGTCGCGGTGGCGCAGCGATCTGATGGTGCAGCGCAGGCCCAGGGCCCCGCCGAGGCAGGCCATGAGGTAGGCGGCGACCGGTGTCACGAGGCCGTAGCTGAATCCGTCGACCGTGCCCTGCATGAGCGCGCGCCCTCCACCCGTGGTGCTACGTCGTCCGAAAACAGTCGGTACCGCTGAGTAGTCCTATCGGGGGGAGATTATGGCGCGCGGCGGGGCGCTCGACCATGTGGTCCGGGATTTGGCTGCGGCGAGACCTGGACGAGACCGGGCCGTGACGACGGCGATGTCGGTGGGCGGTCGTACCGTGATCTCCATGGACACCACGGTGGAATGGACGGTCGTGGCGAGCGACATCGGCCCGCTGCTGCTCGCGGCGACCGATCGCGGCCTGGTGAGCGTGGTCTTCCACGCCGACGAGGCGGTGCGGGACGCGGCGCTCGGGCGGCTGGCGGATCAGCTCGGCGCGGAGCCGGTGCGGAGCGAGTCGGGCCGGCTCGCCGAGCCGATACGGCAGCTCGGGGAGTACTTCGCCGGCGGGCGTCGGACGTTCGATCTCGCCCTCGACTGGACTCTGACGACCGGGTTCAATCGCCAGGTGCTGCGCGAGCTGGCGGAGGGGGTGCCGTTCGGGTCGGTCGTGGGGTACGGCGACCTGGCCAGGCGGGTGGGGCAGCCGGGCGCGGCCCAGGCGGTGGGGGCGGCGATGGGCGCCAATCCGCTGCCGGTGGTCGTGCCGTGCCATCGCGTGGTGGAGAGCGACGGCGGGATCGGCGGATTCGGCGGCGGCCTGGAGACCAAGCGGACACTGCTGGCGCTGGAGGGCGTGCTGCCTGAGCCGCTGTTCTGAGCCGCTGTTCTGAGCCCGGTTGCCCCCCGGGGGTATGTGGGGGGTGACGTTCCCATCGGGTGGGGCGGCTGGCACACTCACGTAAGTGACCAACACCCCTAGCGCCCCTGACGCCACCGTTCCGGCGGAGATATCCGCCCCTGTCACGGCCGCCGAGCTTCCGGCGCTCCGGCGACGGATCCAGGCCGTGCTGATCGCCAGCCAGATCCTCGGCGGTCTCGGGATCGCCATCGGCGTCGCTCTCGCCGCGGTCCTGGCCAAGGAGGTCAGCGGCACGGAGGCGCTGTCGGGTCTCGCCTCGACGGCCTCGGTCGCCGGTCCCGCGCTGCTCGCCATGCCGCTGGCCTCCCTGATGGGCTCCCGCGGGCGGCGGCCCGGGCTCGTGCTCGCCTATCTGGTGGGGGCGCTCGGTGCCGGGGTCGTGGTCCTCGGGGCGGTCGTCGACAACTTCCCCCTGCTTCTCGCGGGTCTGGTCGGCTTCGGCGCCGGCTCCTCCGCCAACCTCGCGGCCCGGTTCGCGGCCGCGGACCTCGCCGAACCCGACCGTCGAGGCCGGGCCATCTCCACGGTGGTGTGGGCGACGACCATCGGCGCGGTCCTCGGGCCGAATGTCGCCGCTCCGGCCGGGGAGAGCGTGGCGGGTCTCGGCATCCCCGCGGCGGCCGGACCGTTCGTCTGGGCGGCCGGGGTGTTCCTGGTCGCGTCCGCCATGGTGGCGCTGCTGCTGCGCCCCGACCCGCTGCTGACGGCCCGTGCCCTGTCGGGCCCGGAGGAGAGCGAGGAGGCCGAGGGGCGCTCGCTGCGGGCGGGGATGCGGGCGGTGCGGGAGTCCTCGCGGGCCCGCCTCGCGCTGGTGACCGTGGCCGTGTCCCACACCGCGATGGTCTCGATCATGTCGATGACCCCGGTCGCGCTGAGCCACCACGGAGCGGGCATCCAGCTCATCGGCCTGGTCATCAGCGGGCACATCGCCGGCATGTACGCCTTCTCCCCCGTCATGGGCTGGCTGTCGGACCGGCTCGGCCGGCTCTCGGTGATCGGGCTCGCGGTCGGGCTGCTGTCGGTCGCGGCGCTGCTCGCGGGTACGGCGGGGCCGAGCCACGGGCAGACCGCGGCCGGCCTCTTCGTGCTGGGGCTCGGCTGGTCGGCGGGCCTGGTGTCGGGCTCCGCCCTGCTCACGGACTCGGTGCCGCAGGCAGCCAGGGCGGCCGTCCAGGGCCTGTCGGACTTCATCATGAACACCGCGGCCGGCGTGGGCGGGCTGGCGGCGGGACTGATCGTCTCCCAGGCGGGCTACGGCCCGCTGAACCTCGTGGCGGCGTGCCTGCTGCTGCCGATGGCGGCGCTGGCGGTGCGGGGAGCCGTGCGGCGCGTCTGACGGATCCCGGACATGGGATCCAACCTCCAGGGTCCGATGTCCGACCGCTCGTTCAGCGCAGGACCGTCGGGGACGTGGCCCGGGACGCCAGGAGCCGTGCCTCGCCCGTGCCGTCGGCGGGAACGCTCCACACCGCCCCTCCGTGGGCGTAGGCGAGTGTCGCGTCGTCGGTCCAGAGCACCTGGTCGTCGACGCTCCGGCCCTCGGCGACCGGGTGCTCGCGCAGGGTGCGGAGATCGAGGACGTACAGCCGCCAGGGAGCCTTCGGATCGTCGGAGACCTTCTTCTTGAAGGCGATCCGGGTGTTGTCCGGTGACAGCGACGGGCACTCGACGTTCTCCCGCAGAGCCTTCGCCGACCATCTCTTCATGTCGCCCTCGACCAGATACGTGCGGCCCTTCGTCGCGACGGTGGCGTAGAAGCGGTTGTCGTCCCGGGCGAAGGTGACGCCCCAGTAATTGACGTCGGGGGCGTGATGGCGGCGGCCGTGGAGCGTGAGCGGGATCTGCTCCATGTTCTTCACGAGATAGCCGGTGCGCAGGTCGAGGATCGAGGTCCGGGTCGAGAACGCGGAGGCGGCGTACGAGTCGCCCGTCGCGAACATCGTCCAGGAGAGCATCCGCCCCGAGCCGGAGACCCGGGCCCGATCGGGGATGCCGGGCAGCGCGACCCGGCGCAGTTCGCGCAGCCGCCGGTCGAGCACGATCGCGTACGAGCGGGCGGGCACGCCCGGCCGTCGCTGGAGGCAGAGCGCGGTGGGACCGGCGGCGTGGAAGCGGTCGCAGAGCGGCCCGCCGACGGTACGGGCGTCCGGCGAGCCCAGGTCCTGGCGGCCGACGCGGCCGCTCGCGGTGTCGCGGACGTAGAGCCGGCCCGGGCCGCCGTCGAGGGTGAGCCCCGGGTCGCCGCCCGAGGTGACGGTCCGTTCCGCCGCGCGGAGCGTGTAGGCGGTGGCTCCGCCGCCGAGCAGGAGGACGGCGAGGACGAGCACCCAGAGGCGGGCACGCGTGGTCATGTCGGGGACCCTTCGGGAGTGGGGGTGTCGGGCAGCAGACGCCATGCGCAGCCCAGGGCCGCCGTGAGCCCCGCGAGCGCCAGGACGAGAGCGGCCGTCGGACCCCACAGCGTCCAGGCGGCCCCGAATCCGGTGGCCGCGGCCATGCGGGCCAGGGCCTGGACGGTCTGGACGAGGGCGAGTCCGCTCGCGCGCCGCCCGGCCGGCAGCAGGGGGCCGGTCAGCGCCATCAGGACCCCGTCCGTGGCGGCGTAGAAGACCCCGAGCAGTCCGAGGACGAGCCCGAGCAGG
Organism: Streptomyces sp. NPDC046712; assembly: GCF_040645695.1. NCBI lineage: Bacteria > Bacillati > Actinomycetota > Actinomycetes > Kitasatosporales > Streptomycetaceae > Streptomyces > Streptomyces sp. NPDC046712. Next base: position 10,657 of record NZ_JBEYYW010000016.1, read on the forward strand.
AGCGGTCCGGGGCCGGGGGCGAGGAGCAGGGCGTACGCGAGGAGCAGCGCACAGTGCCCGTACAGGAACGGCCTGCGGCGTCCGATCCGGTCGGCGAGCCGTCCGGCGGGAACGGCCAGCAGCAGATAGCCGGCCGCGGCGCCCAGCGGCAGGAACGGGAACCAGGTGACGGCCAGGTCGAGCCGTCGCTGGAGCAGCAGATAGACGAACGCGTCCCCGACGGTGACGGCCCCGAGCAGCGCGGTGGCGCCGAGGATCCGCCGGTACGCGGCCGAGCGCAGGGGGGCGAGCAGTGTGCGCGTCCGAGGACGTGGGGCACCGGCCGCCTCGGTGCTCGCCCGGCCGCCCGGCACCAGCACCACCAGGAGGAGCAGGCCGAGCACCCCGGTGCAGAAGCTCACGACGAACACCGCGTCGTACGCGTCCGCCGTCGCCCACAGCAGGGCGAACGCCGCCAACGGGCCCAGCAGGGCGCCGGTCGTGTCCATCGCCCTGTGGACGCCGAAGGCGCGGCCCAGGTCCTCGGCCGGGGTGCCGAGGGTGATCAGGGCGTCGCGCGGGGCGGTACGGATGCCCTTGCCGAGCCGGTCGCCCGCGAGGGCCGCCGCGATCCAGCCCGTCGAGGCGCCCGCGAGGAGCAGGCCGAGGCGGGAGCACGCGGAGAGGGCGTAGCCGAGCCCGGCGACGCGCTTGTGGCGCCCGCCGCGGTCGGCCGCGTGTCCGCCGAGGAGCCGGACGAGTGCGGTGGCGCCGTTGAACAGGCCGTCCAGGAAGCCGAACTGGAGCGGGGTGAGGCCGAGTCCGAGGACGAGGTAGAGAGGCAGCACGGCCGTCACCATCTCGGAGGAGACGTCGGTGACCAGGCTGACCGTGCCCAGCGCGAGGACGGTGCCGGGGACGCGCCGCCGTGCCCCGGTGCGGGGCGGCGGCGCGTCCGGGCGACCGGTGGTCGCCAGGTACATCAGTGGCAGGTGTAGGTCGGGCCGGAGTCCTTGACCTGGCCGTCGGTGCCGACGTACTGCCAGGTGTACGTCGTGTCGGTGAAGTCCAGCTTCAGGACGCCGTACGGACCGCTGATCCGCTTCTGGCTGTTGGGCTGGACCGTCTCGATCGGGTAGGGCTCCGCGCCTCCCATGCCGCCGACGATCTCGACGATGCCGTCGGCGGTGGCCCGTCCGGACGGGTCCTGGGGCGCGAACCGCTCGTAGTGGTGGTCGTGCCCGTTGAGGACCAGATCGGCCCTGGCCCCGTAGAGGATCTGCCAGACGGGCTTGGAGACGGGGTCGTTGCCGTGGCCACCGGAGGAGTAGAGCGGGTGGTGGAAGTAGGCGGCGACGCAGCCCTTGGTGTTCCGGGCGAGGTCGTCCTTGAGCCACTGGATCTGGGCGGGGTCGTCGAAGGAGTTGGAGTCGAGCGCGACGAAGTGCCAGTTGCCCTCGTCGTAGCTGTAGTACGGCTTGCCCTGGGGGTAGGCGATGGCTCCGAAGTACGCCTTGTAGCCGGCGAGCGGGCCGGCCGGGTCGTAGGTCTCGTGGTTGCCGGGGACCGGCCGGGTCCTGTCCTTGAAGGCGCCCCAGGTCTTGTCGTAGTAGGCGCGGAAGTCGGAGAGCAGGGCGTCGTCGTACTGGTTGTCGCCCATCGTCAGATAGAACTTCGGGTTGATCCGCTGGGCCTGCGCGGCGGTCCTGGGGTGCGCGCAGGAACTGCTGGAGGCCGTGCACTGGGCGGCGATGTCGCCGGCCGCGACGACGGTGAACGCGCCGGTGGGCGGAGGCCCGCTGTCGAGAGCGCCGTAGACCTCTACTTCGTAGAGGGAGTAGCCGTAGGAGGTGCCGCGGGCGGTCCCGTAGACGCGCAGGAAGCGGCCCTTGCCGCTGAGTCCGGTCCAGTCGTCGGTGGCCCCGTTGCCGGCGGTCTCGGTGGCGAGACGGGTCCAGGTGGCACCGTCGGTGGAGACCTCCACGCGGTAGGCCTTGGCGTAGGCGGCCTCCCAGGAGAGCCGCACACGCGAGACGGTGGCGGTGGCGCCGAGGTCGACCTTGATCCACTGCGGATCGGAGCCCTCGGCGCTGGCCCAGCGGGTGGCCGGGTCGCCGTCGAACGCCTTGGCCGGGCCGAAGGTGGAGTCCTCGACGGAGGAGGAAGTGGCGGGCCTGCCACGGGAGATGAGCGGGTCGGCGGCGGCTCCGGCCCGGCCGGGGTAGGCGAGCAGGAGGCCGCCGATCAGCAGCAGGACGGCGGTGAGGAGGAGGGTCGTGGTGCGACGTGGTGGGGCGGAGGCGTACAGGCGCATACCTGGGCTCCCTGGCCTGAGGGGTGGCGAGAGCTGGACACCGGCGCGGAGCACCGCACATCGCCCGGCGAAGGGCGCGGCGGTGCACGGCGGCCGGGTCAGAGCTCTCGCTGAGCGCGTCACGCCTACGGGGTCGGGCGCCGCGCCAAGCCGCTGCCCGGGATGGTAGCCGGTAGGAAGGTTTCCTACCAGACCTCCAACGCCCCCTGGCCTAGAGGCTGATGTGGTACGCCTTGCGCAGCGTCTCGTGGACCGTCCAGGTGGTCCGGTCCCCCTCGCGCAGCACACAGGCGTCGCCGGGCCCGATCTCCAGCGTGGCGCCGCCTTCGACGGCGACGGTGGCGCGACCGCTGACGACGACGAAGAGCTCGTCGGCCTCGGTGTCGGTCACCACTCCGGGCGTGATCTGCCAGAGGCCGCGCACCTGCTTCCCGTCGGCGGACTCCCAGAGGACCTTGCCGGTCACCTCGGGCGTCCCGGAGGCGATCTGGTCCGGGTCGAGCGGCTCCGGCTCCAGCTCCGCATCGGGGATGTGGACGGCGAAGGAGGGCTGGTCATGTGTCGTCATGGGCGGTGACTGTAGCCGGGCCCCAGGACCGTTCCGCTGCCGGGACGGGCTGGAATCACTTGCTCCGTTTCGCCTCCTACCAGGCGAGTTCCCCGCATGCGGCGGCGGCGACGAAATCCGAAGAACGACTTCGGGACAGAGCCCCGGAGGTCGCGCGGCGCGGACGGCCTCGACGGAGGACCCACGGACGGGTGGGCCGAGCGAAGGGGTACCGATTCCGCACGTGCGTCACACCCGCCCCCCAGTCGGCGTAATCAGGTCGTGGTCGACCGCGAGACCGTCGTAGAAGTGACGAATGAACATATCGGCCCCCTCAGGGACGAAATCGCTCATACGCGCGCACCGCGGAGCACGGCGCGATGGCGTCGCACGGCCGAAAACCGGGCCGGCCGGGCGGGTTGCCGGCCGGTGTCGCCGCTGGTCACGAGCAGCGCCTTTGGTGCGCCCAATGTTGGTCGGGGGCAATCCGCCGAGCCCCCTGTCAAGCCTGGCGTGCGCGCGTCAAACTCCCCCTGAACGCCTCCCCCACCTCCGACAGGAGAGTGCGATGCACGCGTCAGCCTTCCTTCCGCGCACCGCCGCCCTGACCACGGCCGTCACCGCAGCCGCGCTGCTCGCGGTCGGCCTGGCCTCCCCCGCGGCCCTGGCGACCGAGCCCGTCGCCCCCGGGGCCGACTACAAGGCCGCGTACGACACCCTCGGCCCGCAACGCCTCACCCCGGCCCAGCAGAGACTCGCCGCCGCCAAGCAGGCGGAGGCCTCGCGCGCGTACGACGGTCTGCGCACCCGCGCCGTGCTGGCCGGATACAAGCTCTCCGGCGGCCTCCACCAGTCGCAGAAGACGTCCTACTGGTGCGGCCCCGCCGCCCTCGTGATCACCCAGTCCGCCCGCGACGAGGTCGCGGGCCGGTCGCAGCAGGACGCCGCGACCCTCCTCAAGACGAACTCCAACGGCACCGCCTGGTACGGCATCAACATCAACGTCCCCAGCCCCACGGGCTACCCGATGGTCGACGCCTTGAACCACCGGCTGCCCGGGGCCGGTTACGTACCCAAGGCGCTGCCGTACACCCCGACCGCCACCGACAAGGCGAACTTCAAGCAGCACATCACGCACAACACCGACAACGACTACGCCATAGCGGGCAACGCCTGGGAGGTGCCGGGCGGACCGCATCTCGTCGGCCACCCCAACATCGAGATATTCCACTGGGTCGCGATCGACGGCTACAACACGGACACCGCAGCCGCGCAGGTCAACTACCTGGACCCGGTGGGCGGGGTGAGCACGAGCGTGATCTCCTGGGCGGGATCCGTCCCCAAGTCGGCGCACATCTCGTCCGACACCATCACCACCATCATGGGCGGCCGTGGGTACGTCTGGTAGGTCCACCTCCCCGGTCGGCGCCCGTGCGGCCCTGCCCCTGCTGCTGGCGGGCATCCTGGTGGCGGGATGCTCGTCGGCGCGGCCCACCCCGGATCCGACACCCCGCGGATCGTCCGCCCCGGCACCGCGGCCGACCGCGCTCGCCGCCGCCTGCGAGGTCCGGCTGCCCGCCGCCTGGAGCTCCGCGCTCGAAGCCGGCGAGCTGCGGGCACCGGCCGGCGAGCGGGCGGTGCTCACCGACACCGGCCCCGGCTGGACCGCGGTCCAGCTCACGGGCAGCGGGCAGCGGCGAGCCGCCCTGGTGCGCGGCACCGACGCGCCCCGTACCCTCCTCACCCTCGCCGACCCCGTCGAACACCAGCTGCTCGCGGCCGACTTCGACGGCCGGCGGTGGGCCGCGTTCGCAGTCCTCGAGGGGCGCACGCTGGACAGCCCGTGGAGCCTGTACGTCTGGGACGCCACGACGGGCGCGTCCCGGCGGCTCGCCCGCGCGGACCGGCCGGGCCCGCTGCCCCAGCCCGTCGTCCGCGACGGCACCGTCCACTGGGCGCAGGGCGTCGGCGGCGGCAAGGCCACCGTGTACGCGGCCGCGGCCGGGGGCGGCGCCCCCCGTGCCCTGCGCACGGGCGTGATGGACGCTCCCTTCGCCGCCGGCGACCTGTTGGTATGGCGCGAATCGGTGGGCTCCGGGACCCGGCTGGCCGCCGTCTCCCTCAGCGGCGCGCGCCCCGCCGCGCTGCCCGGCCCATTGACCGCGCTGCGAGACATCCGGTCCGTGGTCTCCGACGGCAGGACCTGGGCCTGGGTGGAGGGCGAGACGGAGCCCCGGCTGATGGTGTGGCGGACGGGCGACGCGCGGCCGGCGGCGGTCGTGACGACGTCCCCGGCCGTCGACGGCATGGACCAGCTGCGGATCAGCGGCCGTCTGGTCACCTGGCGCACCCCGGAGACCTCCTACGCCCTGGACCTCGGCTCCGGCTCGTACGCGCGGATCACTCCGGCGTACGGGTACGCGCAGGCCAGGGGCGGTGCGCTGGCGGTGGCGTACAGCGTGGGCAACGCCAAGACGTCCGGCTCCCGGCCGGTGATCCAGGTGGTGGACACGGGCCGGCTGCCCGGCCTGCCGGGCTGTGGCTGATGCTCGCCACCGAGGTTTGAGTGGTTCGCGGTTGCGCCAGAGATGGGACATGTCCACACAGGTGTCCGAAGAAGTGCGGGAGGCGCTCCACGAGGGCCGTCCCGTCGTCGCGCTGGAGTCCACGATCATCGCCCACGGTCTGCCGCGCCCGCGCAATCTCGCCGTGGCGCGGGAGCTGGAGGCGCTCGTACGGGATGGCGGGGCCGTGCCCGCCACGATCGCCGTGATCGACGGCACGGCCCATGTCGGCCTCGACCAGGACGGGTTGACGCGGATCGCGGAGGACCCGGCGGTACGGAAGCTGGGCCACCGCGACCTGGCGCCCGCGCTCGCGACCGGGGCGACGGGGGCCACGACGGTCTCCGCGACGGCGTGGCTGGCGGACTCGGTCGGCATACGGGTCTTCGCGACCGGCGGGCTCGGCGGGGTGCACCGGGAGTGGAGCGAGACGCAGGACGAGTCGGCGGACCTGCGGCTGCTGTCCAGGGTCGGGGTGACGGTGGTGTGCGCGGGGGTGAAGTCGATCCTCGACGTCCCTGCGACGCTGCAGCGCCTGGAGACGCTGGGCGTGACGGTGGTGGGGTACGGGACGGAGCACTTCCCCGGCTTCTATCTGGCCTCGTCGGGAGAGCCGGTGGACTGGACGCTGCGGACGCCCGAGGAGGTGGCGGGCGTGATACGAGCCCAGGACGACCTGGGCGAGCCGTACGCGGCGCTGATCGTGGCCAACCCGGTGCCGGTGGCGGACCAGTTGGATCCGGGGCTGCACGACCGTGTCCTCGCGCAGGGACTCGCGGCGGCGAAGGAGAAGGGGATCACGGGGCAGGCCGTGACACCGTTCCTGCTGGAGTACCTGACGGTGCACACCGAGGGCGCCTCGCTGGAGGCGAACCTCGCGGCGGTACGGGGCAATGTGAGGCTCGCCGCACGGATCGCGACGGCGTACGCCGAGGGCGGCGCGTGAGCGGCCTGCTGGTCGTCGGCGACGTGGTCACGGACGTCGTGGCCCGGCACCGGACCCCGCTCGCGGCCGCCACCGACACGGCGGCGGAGATCCGCACGCTGCCGGGTGGCGCCGGAGCCAACGCGGCATGTTGGGCGGCGCGTTCGGGGTGTGACGAGGTGCGTCTGCTCGCTCGGGTCGGGACCGAGGCGGCCGACTGGCACGAGAGGGCACTGCGCCGGGCCGGTGTGCGGGCGATGCTGGTCGCGGACGCGCACGCCGCCACGGCGACGGTGATCGCGCTGGTCGACGCGAGCACCGAGCGCACGTTCCTGACCGACAGCGGGGCGGCGCTGCGCCTCTCCCCCGCCGACTGGTCCGACGCGTTCCTCGACGGCGTGGCCCATCTGCATCTGTCCGGGTACCTCTTCTTCGCCGAGTCGAGCCGTGCGGCCGCGCTGCGGGCCATGCGGGGCGCGCGGGAGGCGGGGGTCCCGGTGAGCGTGGATCCGGCCTCGGCGGGGTTTCTGGAGCAGCTCGGTGTGGACCGGTTCCTGACCGCGGCACAGGGGGCGCAGGTGCTGTTCCCCAACGCCGACGAGGCCCGCCTGCTGACCGGGGGCGCCGAACCGGAGAAGGCGGCGGAGGTGTTGAGCCGTACGTTCCCGCTGGTCGTGGTCACGCTGGGCGCGGCGGGTGCGCTGGTCGCCGAGGCGGGCTCGGTGACCGGCCGGGTCAGGGCGCCGGCGGTGCGTGCGGTGGACTCGACGGGGGCGGGCGACGCGTTCACCGGGGCGTTCCTGGCGGCCCGGCTCGCGGGCGCGGACGCGATGGTGTCGGCCGCGGCGGGATGCCGGGCGGGCGCGGAGGCGGTGACGGTGGTGGGAGGCCGGCCTGCCGGAGCGGCGTCCTGACGCCGGCTTCCGGGCCTCAGGCCCTGGGGCCTGTCCGACCCTGATCCGCCGGACCTGCTCTAGGGGGTGTCCGGGGCGCTGAGCCCGGTCCAGGCCGGGTGGCGTGGATCGTCGGCGCGGACGACGACGTCCGCGACATCGGACGGGCCGACCTCGTTCTCGTACCGTGCGAAGGCGGGCAGGGTCCAGGACTCCTCGGTGCGGCGGGCGAGGGCGCCCGGCGAGAGCCGCAGATGAACGGTCATGTCGAACGGGAACCAGTGCCCGAGGAGGAACGGGCCGTGCACCACGAGCACGCCCCCGGGCGGCACTTCTACGTACGGGCTCCGGGTGGCCCGGTCGCTGACGGGGTCCCAGAGGTCGGGCAGCACGCGCCCGCCGCCTCCCGCCTCCAGCGGCCCGAACACCTCGCGCCACAGCGCCCCGGTGTCGTACCAGCCGCTGTAGTACGAGTCGGGGTCCTGCTTCCCGTACTCGTAGCGGAGCGACGCGGGCCGCAGGAACCCTTCGGTGCCGACGACGAGCACGGACCGGCCGCGCAGCCGCAGCGCCTCGGCGATCCGCTCGGCGGTCTCGCCGGTCGGCGCCGCGGGCGCACCGTCGATGCCGACCTTGAGCCAGTCGCCGCCGTCCCCGGGCGCCATCCCGTCGACGTGCCCGGCCAGGGCCTCGGACAGCCGCTCCCAGGTGATCGCTTCGAATCGCACGGACTTGACCTTGTCATTGGCGTCAGGGTTCGAGCATCGAGTCTATGAACAGCACAGCGCCACACAGGGTCATTGTCGTCACCGGAGCCGGCACCGGCATCGGCCGGGCCACCGCCCGGGCGTTCGCCGCCGGCGGCGCCACCGTCGTCGCCGTCGGCCGCAGGCCGGGTCCGCTGGAGGAGACCGCCGACGGGCATCCCGGAATCCGGCCGCTGATCGCGGACGTCACGGCCGAGGGTGCGGCCGAGGAAATCGTCAGCGCGGCGGTCGACACCCACGGGCGGCTGGACGTCCTCGTCAACAACGCGGGCATCGCCACCGGCGGGGCCCTCGGCACGCTCGACCGCACGGTCATCGGCCCGCTCGTGGAGACCAATCTCGTCGCCCCGGTCCTGCTGACCCAGGCCGCCCTGCCCGCCCTGGAGGCCGCCGGTGGTGTGGTCGTCAACGTCACGACGACGGTCGGTCAGCGCGGCTGGCCGAACAACTCCGTCTATCCGGCCACCAAGAGCGCGCTGGAGACGCTCACCCGGTGCTGGGCCGTGGAGCTCGCCCCGCGCGGCATCCGGGTGGTCGCGGTCGCGCCGGGCGCGATCGAGACGCCGATCGCGGACCACATCGGGCTGTCTCCGGAGCGACGCGCGGCGGTACGGGCGTGGCAGCTCGCCCACACCCCCCTGGGGCGGGTGGGCCTTCCGGAGGAGGTGGCGTGGGCGATCACCCGGCTCGCCTCGCCCGAGGCCGCGTTCCTGACCGGGACGGTCCTTCCCGTCGATGGGGGTGCACTGGTCGCGTGATACGACTGCGCGAGGAGGTGGGGTCCTTGCGCATCGGTGAACTGGCCCGGAGGACGGGGACGACGGCCCGGGCGCTCCGCCACTACGAGCAGGCGGGGCTGATCACGTCGGTCCGGGCGGCGAACGGATACCGGATGTACGACACGGCCGCCGTGGCTCGTGTATCCAATATCCGGTATCTGCTGGACGCCGGGCTCACGCTGGATGATGTGACCGCGTTCAGCGCCTGCCTCGACGGCGACATGCCGGCCACGCCGCCGTCGCCCCGCGGGCTGGAGATCGCCCGCGAGCGGCTGGCCGTCCTGGAGGCGCGGATCGCCGCGCAGACCGCGGCCCGGGACCGGCTGGCCGCCGCCCTGGAGGGCGTGGAGGCGTGAACGGCTAGGTGAGACAGAGCGCGCAGTCCGGCGCTTCCGCCTCGATCGAGAGCGGTGCGTCCTGGGGCAGCAGGCAGGTCATGTAGAGGACGACGGGCTCGGAGCCGAGGTTGTGCCCGATGTGCCGGTTCCTTCGGCCCGCGGGTTCGACGAACGCCTCGCCCGCGGAGATCGTCTCCACCGAGCAGTCGTGCAGGATGCGGGTCAGCGTGCCCGACTGGACGACGGCGATGATCTGGCCGGGGTGGTGGTGCCAGCCCGTGGAGTCGCCGGGGGCGAGCGTGACGGTACGGAAGACGACATCCGTTCGACCCTTGGGCGGCTTGATCCGCAGCGTGCCGCCCGAGGTGCCCATGGCCAGCGTGCCCCGCCGGGCCCCGGTGTCCGGCGTGGCCGCCCGCTCGGCCACCAGGGTCTCACCGGGGTGCACGCCCCGGTCGGTGCAGACGTCGATCCCCATGGAGCGGCCCTCCCACTTCCCCTCGCGACCCATCGGTTCATGGCCGCCAAACAGCCATACGCTACTCGTAAGGGTGATGACTCGGACGGGGATTGACGATCAGTTCACCGTCAGTGGTGCGAGCCGCGCCCGCAGTTCACCGGCGGGACCACCGTCCGCCGTCACCTCGACCTTCCCGTCCTGCACCGCCTGGGAGAGAGTCAACCCGCCGGCCGCCAGGGCCCGGCAGGTCGCGGAGTCCGTCCGCAGGCGCACGTCGGCGGCTTCGGCCGGCGGCCCGTCCCCGTACTCGGGCGGACCGTCGCCCCCGATCCGTACATGGAACTCCCCCTCGTCCAGGGTGACATGAACCAGTCCCGCCACCTCGCCCTCCAGCGCGGGCAGCAGCGGGATCGCGAACCAATGGGCGCGCACGGCGTCGGTCGGCCGCGGCTCCTCCAGGGCGGGCGTGCCCCACTCCGCCAGGGCCCGCAGGACCGGCAGGAGGTCGCGGCCGCGCCGGGTGAGTTCGTACACGTACGCCGACACGGGCGGCGGCATGCGGCGCCGCGTGACGAGTTCGGCGCCCTCCATGTCCTTCAGGCGGCCGGCCAGCATGTCCGTGCTGACTCCGGGCAGATCGGCGTGCAGATCCGTGTAACGGCGCGGCCCGGCGAGGAGTTCACGGACGATCAGCAGCGTCCAGCGGTCGCCGACGGCGTCGAGGGCGCGAGCGGCGGCGCAGTACTGGTCATAGCTTCGGCGACGTGGCATGCGACGCAGTCTAGACAAGTTGTTGGACTTTCCAAGCTCGAACTTGGTAAAACCAAGCATCAATACTTCTGGGGAGGTCGTCGCATGGAGTTCCGGCAGTCGAGCAAGCTGAGCGAGGTCTGCTACGAGATTCGCGGCCCGGTCATCGAGCACGCCAACGCCCTGGAGGAGGCGGGTCACAGCGTCCTGCGCCTCAACACCGGCAACCCCGCGCTCTTCGGCTTCGAGGCGCCGGAGGAGATCGTCCAGGACATGATCCGGATGCTCCCGAAGGCGCACGGCTACACCGACTCCCGCGGCATCCTCTCCGCCCGCCGCGCCGTGGCCCAGCGCTACCAGGCCATGGGCCTGCCGGAGGTCGGCGTCGACGACATCTTCCTCGGCAACGGCGTCTCCGAGCTGGTCTCCATGGCCGTCCAGGCGCTCCTGGAGGACGGCGACGAGGTCCTGATCCCCGCCCCCGACTTCCCCCTCTGGACGGCGGCGACCACCCTCGCGGGCGGCAAGGCCGTGCACTACCTGTGCGACGAGTCGGCCGACTGGTACCCGGACCTCGACGACATGGCCGCGAAGATCACCGACCGCACCCGCGCCGTCGTGATCATCAACCCCAACAACCCCACGGGCGCGGTGTATCCGCGCGAGATCGTCGAGGGCATCCTCGATCTCGCCCGCCGCCACGGCCTGATGGTCTTCGCCGACGAGATCTACGACCAGATCGTCTACGACGAGGCCGTCCACTACCCGGCCGCCTCCCTCGCCCCCGACCTGGTCGTCCTCACCTTCGGCGGCCTGTCGAAGACGTACCGGGTGGCGGGCTTCCGCTCGGGCTGGCTGGTCGTCAGCGGCCCCCAGCAGCACGCGAAGAGCTATCTGGAGGGGCTGACCATGCTCGCCTCCATGCGGCTGTGCCCGAACGCCCCCGCCCAGTACGCCATCCAGGCCGCGCTCGGCGGCCGGCAGTCGATCCACGAGCTCACCGCCCCGGGCGGCAGGCTCCACGAGCAGCGCGACAAGGCGTGGGAGAAGCTCAACGAGATCCCCGGCGTCTCCTGTGTGAAGCCGAAGGGCGCGCTCTACGCCTTCCCGCGCCTGGACCCGAAGGTGCACAAGATCCACGACGACGAGAAGTTCGTCCTCGACCTGCTGCTGCGCGAGAAGATCCAGGTGGTGCAGGGCACCGGCTTCAACTGGCCGCGGCCGGACCACTTCCGCATTCTGACGCTGCCGTACGCCGACGACCTCGACGCGGCGATCAGCCGCATCGGCCGTTTCCTGAGCGGATACCGGCAGTAGCGGAGGGAAACAGGAGCGGGTCCGAGGGCGTAGCCTGCCCCCGGACCCTGTCGATGCCGCTCACGATCACACGCCGGCACACTTGAGAACCCGGGTCAGTCGTCATTGCGTCGCGTCCTGCCATTGGACCACCGCCGATCGAGCTCGGCGGACCAGATTCGAACTGGCATTTCGACGCACCAGGGCCCGGGCCCGGTCGATCCGGCGATGAGCGGCGAATGCTGAATCTGGAGCAATAGTCTGAGATTGATCGCGGTCTGCCTCTGCCTGGTTGGGCTATCCCGGCATGGAACGAGAGTGCCGGGAGGAGGACTCGAACCTCCACTGGAACCGCGGATTTCACGACAAGGCTCAGCTTCAGCTTTGCGCTCCTCGCGCACCCCGGCCGTGTTCTGTGGCCGGGGAGTCTGTGGGTGTCCCCGCTACCCGAAGAGGTAGCCGAAGACGGCGTCCCCGACGCGCTGGTCGGTGACCTCGGCGCTGTTCGCCTCCTCACGGGCGAACTTCACCGCCTGCTGGAGCTTCTCCACCCGCTCCAGAAGCTCGTTCACCCGCCGGGCCGGCAGGGCGCCGGAGAACTTGACGGTGGTCCAGTAACCCACCGGCACGTCCTCGTAGTACACCTCGACCTGCGCCGGGTGCTTGTCCGTCGCCTCCGCCTTGACGTGGTTGCGCGGCACCTTCTTCGTCCGCACCGTGCGGACGACCTCGGTCTTCCACGCATCGGTCGACGGGTCCTGCGTCCAGGATTCGGCCGCGTCGAGGACGGGCAGCTTGCGGACGAACGTGTTGATGTCCGTCAGCTGCTTCTCCAGGAAGAGGAGGTAGGCGACAGGCACCTGGCTCACCAGCACGCGCCCGTCGACGGTGATGTCGGCGCGCGCCTCGCAGTTGGCCCAGTCCTTGGTGGCGGTGACATCGAACAGCCTGGTCAGCGCCCGCGCGGTGTCGCGCAGCACGTCCTCGGCCTTCACCTGCACCAGCGTCGACTCGGGCGGAAGCTGTTCGCCCTCCTCGTCCTTCGGCTGGTACGTACGGGAGATGCCGGCGAGCAGCGCCGGCTTCTGCAGCCCGTGGTGCGCCGCCGTGAGGTCCTGATGCGCCCTGGACTTGACGCCCTTCTCCACTGCGATGATCTGATTGAGTTTCGTTGCCACGTGACGGACCCTAGCCGGGGCCGGGTGGCGGATCGAACGATTATTGACGCCACTTGAGCGCGCTGAGGGAGCAACCGGTCATGGAGACGGCGCTGATCGCCGTGGTGGGAACCCTGCTGGGTGTCGTCGCCACGCACTGGTTCCAGGGCCGGGCCGCCGAACGTACCGCGGTACTGGCCCGCAACGAGCAGCTGCGCCAGGAGCGCATCGCTGCCTACAGCGCCTTCGCCGGCGCGGTCGTCGACTACCGGCGCAGCCAGAACGACCGCTGGTTCCGGGCCGCCCAGGACCCCGATTCGGAGGCGGCCGAGGAGTCGCGCTACGCCTCGTACCGCCAGCGCACCGCCACCCGTCAGGCCCTCTTCCGTGTCCAGCTGGTGTGCGACGACGCGGGCACCCGCCAACTGGCCGAATCGGCCTTCGAGATGACCAACCGCATGCACGAGTCGACCGGCGAGGAGGACCGCGCGCACCGCTCCCACCAGGCGAAGGAGATCCTCGACCAGTTCATCGCCGCGGCCGCTCCCGGCGTCCGCTGACCGGCTGAACCGAAGGAGGCCGCCCGTGGACCTGGTCGCGCCCGTCGTCGTCGAACCGCTCAAGCGCCGCCGCTGCTCGGAGTGCCACCAGGGGCCGCTGGAGCGGATGATCCTCGAGTTCAACGCACCGGTCTGCCTGGACTGCGCCGACCTCGGCCATCTGGTGTTCCTGCGCCGCGGGGACACAGCCCTCACCCGCCGGGCCCGCGAGGGCAGTTCGCTGTGGGCGGTGGTCGTACGGCACAACCGACGCCGTACGCGGTACGAGCGTCAGGGGCTGCTCGTCGAGGAAGCCGCGCTCACCCGGGCGGAAGCGGCCTGCCTGGCCGACGCGGAGGCACGGGCGCGGCGGCGGTCCCGTGACGCGGCGCGCCGCTCGGAGCGGGACGCGGAGGTCACGGCGACTCTGGAGGCCGAGATCCTGCGGCTCTTTCCGTACTGCCCGGTCGACCGGGCCGCGGAGATCGCGGCCCACGCCTCGCAGAAGGGCAGCGGCCGGGTGGGGCGTACGGCGGCCGGGCGGGCACTTGACCGGGGTGCGGTCACCGCCGCCGTGCGGGCGGCCGTACGCCATGTCGACACCGAGTACGACACGCTGCTCATGCGGGGAGTTCCCCGCCACCAGGCCCGGACGAGGGTCGCACCGGCCATCGATGCGGTACTCCGGGCCTGGCGCCGGGCATGAGGGCCCGGCGCGGGCCTCAGACCTGCGCGCCCATGCGGCGGGCCCGGCGGTAGACCAGGGCGCCGCCGAGCAGGAGCGCCGCGCCGGCCGGGGCGGCGTAACCGACCAGCTCCGAGCCGGTGCTGGCGAGCGCGACCGAGCTGGTCTGCGGGCCGGGTGCCGGGGCGGGCTCGTCCGTGTCGGTGATCGTGGTGGGCGACGGCTTGCCCGGCCCGTGCGGCTTCGGCTCCCAGCCGGGCCGCTCGGGCTGAGCGGGGCCGTTGACCGAGGTGTTGCCGAAGACGGGGTTGCCGATGCCGACGACGTTGACCGAGTTGCCGCTGACGTTCACGGGGAGGTCGATCGGCAGCTGGATGCCATTGCCGGACAGCACCCCGGGAGAACCGTGGGCATGGCCTTCGGCGTGGGCGCCCCCGCCGTTGGAGGAACCGCCTCCACCGTGGCCGCCGTGTCCGCCGTTGTGGCCGCCGGGTCCGCCGTTGTGGCCGCCGTTGTGTCCGCCACCCCACTCACCGCCGCGCGGCGTACCGGGAACATCCTTGTGCGAACGACCACCACCGTCCGCGTCCGAGCCGTAGCCGTCGGACGCGCTGGTGTTCGCGCAGCGGTTGCCGACGGCCGGGTTGAGCAGTCCGACGACATTGACGGTGTTCCCGCAGACATTGACCGGGACGTGTACCGGCAGCTGAACCGCGTTGCCGGAGATCACGCCCGGCGAACCGACCGCGGCGCCCTGGGCGCCGGAGTCGGCGTGCGCGGCGCCCGCCGAGAGCGCGAGCGCTCCACCCGTGACCATCAGTGTGGCCAGACCACTTCGGCGAATCTGCCTCATGGCTTCCTGCCTTCCGGAGTTCTTCACGGGCATTCGCCCGTATCGCAACTAACGCGATCCGGACCCGGCTGGATCAGGCCGTTGGTGGGTTTCACCCCATCGAGTGGGTGTGACCTCGAACGTACGGGGAATTATCGGCTCCGCTCGACGAGGCCGTGCCTCTGATGGCGTCGGGCGTTCGACGCGTTCCGCCGGCCTGTCCGTCAGCGCCCGAGCAGATCGGTGAGTGCGCCGACGGGGTCGGGGTCGGGGGTGCCGCGCGGCCACCAGTCCTCGCGGTCGGCATCCGACTCGTACCCGTACCAGAGTCCGTCGCGTCCGAAGCGGAGCTGGAGGGATCGCGTCGAGAGCCGGTTGCGCCAGGGGCGGAAGGCGGGGAAGTCGGCGGCGAGCAGGGCGGGTCGGGCCCGGTCGAAGGGTCCGGCGGGCGGGTCCCAGGGCTCTTCCAGGACGGTGAGCCCGGCGAGGCCGCCCTGGCGCCAGGCGGCGACGGCGCGGGCCAGGTCGGTGGGCGTGCGGTCGAGGGCGTACGCGAGGTCGCGGTACAGCGCGCGGGTGGAGGCGGTGAGACCGGAGCCGGGGTGCGCGGCGGCCAGCCGGACGGCGTCCTGCCAGGGGGTGAGCGCGGCGACGGGGTCGTGTCCGGTGGCCAGGAAGGCGTGGGCGCGGGCGGCCGCCTCCGTCGCGAGCAGGTCCAGGGCGAGGGGGTCCGGGGCGTCGGGGTCCGGGGGGTAGGCAGGCGGCCGGCCGGGGTGCGCGGGGGCGGGGAGCGGCGGGGGCAGCGGCGGCAGAGCGTGGCCGGGGTGCGGGGCGAGGGCGGTGCGGGCGGGGATCGTGGCCATCGGCGGCGCGGACGCGGTCTTCTCGGCGGCGGAGCGGGCCGCGTTGCGCTGGGTGAGGGCGGCGAGGATCTCCTGTTCGCCGCGTCCCCGCATGAGGAAGAGGACGAACGGGTCCTCGTCGAGGAGCCGTGCCGACTGGTAGCAGAGGGCGGCGGCGTGCTTGCAGGGGAAGCCGTCGTCCGGGCAGGAGCAGTCGGGGATGAGGTCTCCCGGCGCGGGCAGCAGCCCGGTGACGGCCTCGACGGCGTGCGGTACGTCCTTGTCGAGCAGGGCGGCGATGTGGTCGGGCCGTGCGGCCACCTCGTCCAGGAATCGCTCCCAGCCGTCGTCGCCGAGCGTGCGCAGCCGGATCTCGGTGCGGTACGGGCGGGGGCGGGTGCCGTGGACGTAGGCGACGACCCGGCCTGGGGTGACGGTGATGGCGTCGACGTGACCGCGCCCGGCGTATGCCTTGCCGCGGGCGAGGCGGGCGGGGTCGAGGGCGGTGTCCTCCAGGGCCTCGACCCAGGCGTTGCCCCACCAGGTGGCGGCGAAGCGACCGTCCGGCGCCTCGCGCGGGGCGAGCGCGGGGAACGTCCGGCGCCGGTCGTCGTGGCGCGGGCCGGCGAACCGCGCGGCCCGGGGTCGGGGGTTCACGACGGCCTCCTCAGCGAGACCAGGTCCGCCAGTTCGCGGTCGGTCAGTTCGGTCAGCGCGGCCTCCCCGGAGCCGAGGACGGCATCGGCGAGGGCCCGCTTGGCGCGCAGCATCTCGGCGATGCTGTCCTCCACGGTGCCCTCGGCGATCAGCCGGTGGACCTGGACCGGCTGGGTCTGTCCGATGCGGTAGGCCCGGTCGGTGGCCTGTTCCTCGACGGCCGGGTTCCACCAGCGGTCGAAGTGGACGACGTGTGCGGCCCGGGTGAGATTGAGCCCGGTGCCGGCCGCCTTCAGCGAGAGCAGGAAGACGGGCACCTCGCCGGACTGGAAGCGGTCCACCATCCGCTCGCGCTCGGCCACGGGCGTGCCCCCGTGCAGCAGTTGGGCCGGGATCGCCCGGGAGGCCAGGTGGTCGGCGAGGAGCCGGGCCATGGAGACGTACTGCGTGAAGACGAGCACCGAGCCGTCCTCGGCGAGGATCGTGTCGAGGAGTTCGTCGAGGAGGGCGAGCTTGCCCGAGCGGCCGGCGAGCCGGGCCGTGCCGCCGCCCTTGGCCGTCTGTTCCTTGAGGTACTGGGCGGGGTGGTTGCAGATCTGCTTGAGGGAGGTCAGCAGCTTCATGATGAGCCCACGGCGGGCGATGCCCTCGGAGCCCTCGATCTGCGCCATGGTCTCGCGCACCACCGCCTCGTAGAGCGAGGCCTGTTCGCGGGTGAGCGCCACGGGGTGGTCGGACTCGGTCTTGGGCGGCAGCTCGGGGACGATGCCGGGGTCGGACTTGCGGCGGCGCAGCAGGAAGGGCCGGACGAGGCGGGCGAGGCGCTCCACGGCCTCCTCGTTCTCGATCTCCTCGCTGTTCTCCACGGCGCGGGCGTGGCGGGAGCGGAAGGCCTTGAGGGGGCCCAGGAGGCCGGGGGTGGTCCAGTCGAGCAGGGCCCACAGCTCGGAGAGGTTGTTCTCCACGGGGGTGCCGGTGAGGGCGACCCTGGCCGGTGTCGGGATCGTGCGCAGCGCCTTGGCCGTGGCGGAGAAGGGGTTCTTGACGTGCTGGGCCTCGTCGGCGACGACCATCCCCCATTCCTGTCCGGCCAGTTGGGGGGCGCTGGTGCGCAGGGTGCCGTAGGTGGTGAGGACGAATCCGGCGGTGCCGGAGCCCGCGTCGAGCCCGTCCAGGGAACGGTCGGTGCCGTGGAAGCGGCGCACGGGGACGCCGGGGGCGAAGCGCTGGATCTCCCGCTGCCAGTTGCCGAGCAGGGAGGCGGGGCAGACGACCAGGGTGGGCGCGCGGCGGGCACGGCGCAGATGGAGGGCGATGAGGGTGACGGTCTTGCCGAGGCCCATGTCGTCGGCGAGGCAGCCGCCGAGCCCGAGCGAGGTCATCAGGTCCAGCCAGGCGAGTCCGCGGAGCTGGTAGTCGCGCAGGGTGGCGTCCAGGCCGGCGGGCGCGGAGATCTCCTCGGGTCCGGCGACGAGCCGGTCCCGGAGGGTCGCGAGGGCTCCCACGGGGACGGCCTGGACCGTCTCGCCGTCGACCTCCGCGGTGCCGCTGAGGGCGACGGCGAGGGCGTCGACGGGCTCCAGGAGGCCGAGTTCCCGCTTGCGGGCCTTGCGGACCAGGTCGGGGTCGATGACGACCCACTGGTCGCGCAGGCGCACGATGGGCCGGTGGGACTCGGCGAGGGCGTCCATCTCCCGCTCGGTGAGCGGGTCTCCGTCGAGGGCGAGCTGCCAGTTGAAGCGGAGCAGTTCCTGGCTGTCGAAGAAGGCCGTGCCGTCCGTGGCGGAGCCGGGGGCGGAGAGCGCCGGCCGCACCACGGCGGAGGCGCTGAGCGACCGGGCCAGCTCGCGGGGCCAGTGCACGGCGACCCCGGCGTCGGCGAGGCGGGCCGCGGCGGGGCCGAG
Source organism: Streptomyces sp. NPDC046712 (assembly GCF_040645695.1). Taxonomy (NCBI): domain Bacteria; kingdom Bacillati; phylum Actinomycetota; class Actinomycetes; order Kitasatosporales; family Streptomycetaceae; genus Streptomyces; species Streptomyces sp. NPDC046712. The sequence goes on from NZ_JBEYYW010000016.1 coordinate 28,885, forward strand.
CAGCTCGTACAGCTCGTCCTCGGTGACGGCGAGGACGTCGGGGACGTCGCGCTCCAGGAGCCTGCCGAGCGGCTGCCAGACGCGGGCGGCGCGGCGCAGCGCGAGCACGGCGTCGATCCGGGCGCGCGGCCCGAAGAGTTCGTCGCCGTCGCCGGCCCAGAGGGCGGCCGCGTCGATGACGAGCGTGGGGTCGGCGAGGCTGTGGATCTGGAGGAGGGCCGCCGCGGCCTGCCGCTCGTCTCCGCCCTCCTCGGCGATGTCGAAGAGTTCGTATCCGGCGAGGTCGAGGCGGAGCGAGACCCGGACCCCGGCGTCCATACCGGCGGCAGCCTCGGCCGCCCAGCCACGCGCGCGGGGCAGGTGCTGCGCGGCCTGCGCGGCGAACGGCGCGCCGGCCGCGTGGGCCGCGGCGGGTGTACGGGGCAGGGTGTCGGCGACCGCGTCGAGGAAGGCCCGCACCAGTGCCTCGGGCTCGGGCAGCTGGAGCGGGTTGCGGCCGGGGACGGGCACGGCGTGGGCTTCGTGGGGCATGGCCGCGGCGACGGCCCGCAGGTGGGCGATGTCGTCGGCGTCCAGCGGGCCGGCCCGCCAGGCGTCCAGGTCGTCGGCGGTGAGCCCGGGCAGCAGGCGTCCCCGCGCGACGAGCTGCAGGGCGTGCAGGGCGGCGGCGCCCCAGCAGGCGGTGGCAGGGTGGGCGGCCGGGTGGTGACGGGCGGCGACCAGATGGGGCAGCGCCTCGGCGACGCCGAGGATCACGGCGGGGACCGTGCGGCTGCGGACTCCGGCGCCGTGGCGGCGTACGACGGTGAGCTCGGCGACCCGAGCCTCCTGGCCTCCGCCGCCGGGGGGTGTCACCGGGCTTCGGTCGGCGGGTGGCGGCACGGGCAGCCCCTCGCCGTCAGGGGCCCAGAAGGCGACCCGGCCGTCGCGGGGCAGGGCGGCGGGCAGGAAGACGGCGGCGCTGGTCTGCCAGGTGTGGGTCACGACGCTGCTCACCTCCCCGTCCGCGACGGAATCCGACTGGATCTCCGACCTTACGGGTGGGGTCTGACAACGGGGCCTCGTGCCGCTTCGCCCGGGCGGCCCAGTAGCGGGTGACAGCCCGCCCGGCAGGCGGCAGGGTGACGGGAAACAGGCCTTCTGCCGCCTCCGCCCGACAGACGAGGACCCGCCATGTCCGTTCACCGGCGTCTCGGCACCGCCGCCGGGGCCGCGCTCCTGACTCTCACCGTCGCGGGCTGTTCCGGCCTCGGCCGCACCGCTGTCGGCACCCTCAGCTACGAGACCGAGCGCGAGCTCGTGATCACCGTGACCAGCCCGTCCGTCACCGGCTGTCACCGGCTCGCGCCCTCCGGCGTGACCAGGGTCGAGAACCGCACGCTGAACGACATCATCATGTATCCGACCCGGGACTGCCGGGGCACGGAACCCATCTACGTCCCCACCAACACCAGCGACACGATCGCGCCCGCGACGCCCCCCTGGCGCAGCTACAGCGTCGTCCACTAGACGACCGGCGCACGGCGCGCCACGCCCGGACCCCCGTCCCGGGCGTGGCGCGCCGTCGTGCGCGGGTGCCGACGGGTCTACCGAAGCAGGAACTCCGTGGCGGCCCGCGCGCCCGCGTCGCTGCGGCTCTGGGTGGAGTGACCGACGCCCTCGAGGACGACCAGTTCGGCCCGGGGATTGGCCGCGGCGACGTCGCGGGCCCACCGCACCGGCGTGGACAGGTCCCGGTCTCCTGCCAGGAGCAGGACCGGCATGGTCAGCGTCCGTCCCGGCGCCGCCGGGTTGGGGCGGGAGGCCGGCCAGGGCAGGCAGGTCTGCGGGATGCCCTGGCCGCCCGCCGTCTCCCGCTCGAAGGGCCAGACGTCCGCCGGCCTGATCCGGTGCACGGCCCGCTCCAGGGCGCGCTCCCGTCCTTCGACGGGTGCGGCAGCGTCGCCCCAGGGCCAGCGCGAGTCCGCGCAGAGCGTGGCGGCGTGCAGGCCGGAGCTGAAGTCGGCCGGGGTCTCGTCGGACGGTCCGGAGAAGCCGGCGACGAGCGCGTCGAGCCGCGTGCGGTCGCCGCCCGCGGAGGCGTGGAGGGCGTTCAGGATGCCGAAGCGCGGGTCGTCGAGCTTCGGGTCGATGATGCTGGCGATCACCAGCAGGTTGAAGACGCCGACCCCGTTGCCGTCGCGGCGCACCACCTTCGCGAGGTCACGCGCCGGGTCGAAACCGCAGCGCTGCTCCCGGCAGGCCGTACGGAGCACCTGCCCGGAGTGGCCGAGCGCGTCCTCGTACAGCACTCCGGCGCCGTCGGGCGGAACCACGGAGTCCAGGACGAGCCGGCGCACCCGCTTCGGGTGGGTGAGCGCGTACTGGGCGCCGGTGAACGTGCCGTACGACACCCCGTCGACCGTCCAGGACGGCACGCGCAGCGCGCGTCGCAGGTCCTCCAGGTCGGCCACGGTGTCCGCCGTGGTGTAGAAGTTCCGGTTCCGGCCGAGGCTTTCGGCGCATGCGGCGACGGCGCCGGGCGTGGGAGCGACGGTGTCGCTGCTGCCGACCTCCTTCTGGAGCGCCGGGCAGTCGACGGCCCCGCCGCCGGTCCCCCGCTGGTCGATCATGACCAGCCGGTACTCGGCGAGCGCCTCGGGGAGGCGGGCTCGGATCCTCGCGACGAAGGGGACGCCCGGTTGGCCGGGGCCTCCGGTGAGGAAGAGGAGCGTCCCGCGCGGTGCGTCGGCCTTGCCCAGGACGGCGGTCTGGAGCTTCAGGGTGCCGGGAACGGCTCCGCGGCGGTCCAGGGGCACGGTGAGATCGGCGCAGGTCACGTCGGGCTGTCCGGGGCAGGGCCGGTGGCCGGTGAGCCCGGGTACGTCCGCGGCCGGTGCCGCCGTGGGTGAGGCGCCGACGGCGCTGCCCGGGGCTGAGCCGAGGCACGCGGCGGCCGTCAGGACGGCCGCCATGGTCATGCCGGCTCTGGCCAGTAAGGTCATCGTCGTTCCCCCGCTCGGAAGACGTGATGCCGTCTGTCACGGCACCGGCCGGGATTCCGGCCGCCGCCATCCTGCGTGCGGCGCGCCATGCGGGCGTTGAAGATTCATGCGCGATCCGCGAGAAGACTCCGTACGGCGCTGGGAACCTGGCCCGTGTGGCTACGGCACATCCGGGTCAGATGGGCCTGGTCGGCGAATCCGTAGGCGTACGCAAGGGTCCTCAGGGTGTCCTCGCCCTCTTCCAGGGCGTGCAGGACGCCACGGACACGCAGTTCGTTGCGGTAGCGCGTGAGGGTCGTCCCGGTGACCGCGTGGAAGACCCGGCTCAGGTGGTGCGGGGAGACCCCGACGACGCGGGCCAGTTCCTCCAGGGAGAGGCGGAGCGCGGCGGGGCCGGCGGCCAGGGCGGCGCAGGTGTCGCGGACCAGATCACCGTGCACGCGCGCGGTGGAGGGGCGGGCGGTGGTGTCGGAGCGCCAGTGGCCGGCGGAGACGGCGATCCGGTCCAGTAACCGGTGGAGCCGCTCGGCCAGTTCGAAGGGTTCGGCGCCGCGCCGGGCTGCGGCCAGGAGCGCGCGGTGATGCAGGTCGGTGGCGCCGGTGACGGTGAACCTGCGGATGCCGGGCCGGCCGTCGAAGCGGTCCGCGAAGAGCTGCTCGCCGATACGGATCTCCGTGGACCGGTCCCCCGGACCGACGGGATGGGCCACCCGGTGTTCGTCGCCGGGGCGGGTGAGATAGCCGCCGGTCGGGTCGACGAAGAACTCCTCGCCCGCGATCCGCCGCAGATATCCGCCGGAGCGGGCGAGGACGACGGTGTGCCCGTCCGCGTACCCGGGCCCGACGAACGCGGTCCGGTCCTCGCAGCAGAGGATGTCCTGGACGATGATCCCGGCGGTCTCGATCCGCCGGCAGAGCGCTCCGCGCCGTTCGCGTACGGCCTCACTGCGGAGCAACTCGTCGATGCCGCGGACTTTCCGGTCCATCCCCGCCTCCCCCGTCGGAGGTCGGATCCCCCGTCGCGCGCCGCCTCACACCCGGCGCCGCAGGACCAGCGCGAGGAGCTCCTTGTTGTGGTGACGACGCGTCCAGGCGATCACGACCAGGGGCACGGCGAAGAGGACCGGCGTCAGGGCGTACTGGCCGTCGAAGACGGTCAGCTGGGTGACGAAGGCCCCGACCATCAGGCCGGTGAGCGCCGTGGCCGCGGCGCTGGACAGGACCGGGATCACCAGCGCGACCGCTCCTGCCAGCTCCAGGGCGCCGACGGTGTACATCAGCCAGTCGCCCCAGCCGATCCTGTCGAAGGACTCGGCGGCCGACCAGTGGCCGACGAGCTTCGGTGCGGCGCTCGGGATCGCGAAGGCGAGCGCGAGCAGGATCTGGAACACGCGCACGGTGATGTCGGCGCGGCGGCTCAGCCGGCCGGTGCGCGCCGTGGTCGCGGAGGCTGCGGTCGCGGAGGCTGCGGTCGCGGAGGCTGCGGTCGTGGCGGTGATGTCGGTGGTCATGGTGGTCTCCCTGGTGTCGGCGTCGCGTGCGCTTTTCACAGGGATAGACGGGCCGGGCGCCGGAAACTCATCGCCGCTGCGGCGCCCGACTCGATCCTTTTCAGCGGGACTTGGGGCGGGCCCTGACCCACGTGCCGTCGTCCGTCAGATAGGCGTCCACCGTGAGCCCCGCCTCGCCCAGATACCGTTCGAAGTCCTCCTTGCTCAGGGGCCGCGCACGGAAGGTCTGGGTCCAGCGCAGATCCGGGAACACATACTCGGCGAGGACCGAGTTGACTCCGTCCCCGACCGGGTCCGCCGACACGATCCGTACCGTGCAGCCGCCCGGGTCCTCGCGCTCACGCGGCACCTCCAGATGCCATCGTTCGCCCTCGCGCTGGATCAGGACGCAGCCGTCGTCCCGCACATGGCGTCTGCAGGTCTCCAGAAACGCCTGCCTGGTGCGGTGTTCAGCCGTGTGCACCAGGTACGAGGCGAGCATCACCACGTCGAACCGCCGGTCCAGCTCCAGCAATTCGATCGGGCTCCGTACCGTCTCCGCACCGGGCACGCGTTCCCGGACCGCGTCGAGCATCTCGGCGGACTCGTCCACCGCCGTCACGGCGAAGCCCCGCTCGATCAGAGGCCCCGTCACCCGCCCTGCCCCGCAGCCCAGTTCGAGCAGCGAGGCACCGGCCGGCACGGCGGCCTCGATCACATCGGGCTCGTTCCCGACCCCGAGGCGACGGTAGACGTCGACCGCGCATCCGTCCGGGGTGATGGCTCCGGGCCCCGTTCCTTGGTGTCCCTCACGCATCAGTCCGCTCATGCCCCGGAGAACGAGGGGCGCCGCCCGGCCGTTCCCGCGGCGGGCCCGTTCACCCCGCCCCCTCCGGGGTAGACCTTCAGTAGGACCGTCAGGGGTTCTCGGTAGGAGATGCGACCGTCATGCGTACTGGGAGTGAGCCCGCGACCGCACGCAGTGCCCTGCGGATGCGGTTCTGGCTGAGCCTGTGGGGGCTGGCCTGGGCCGTCTTCGGTACGACGGTGTTCGCCCTGATCGGCAGGCCGGGCTGGGCGGCGGCGTGTGGGGTGCTGTTCCTGGTGGCCGCGGTCGACATGTCGATGGTGCTGCACCACATCCGCCAGGGGGCGCACTGGCAGCCGGGGCGGGACATCCCGCCCTACGAGCCCGACCACGGCGGCACGGGCCGCCGCTGACGCCCAGGGGCGCCCGCCGCGACCCGGTCACTCCTCGACGTCGAAGCGGGCCGCCTGGAGGTACTCCGGCTTCGGGTCCAGTGCGGCGGCGAGGCGGAAGTGCCTGGTCGCCTGGTCGGGGCGGCCGGAGCGCTGGAAGGTGCGGGCCAAGGCGAAGTGCGCGAATGCGTTGTCCGGCTCGTGGTCCACGATGTGCTGGAACTCGCGCTCCGCCGCCCGCAGTTGGGCAGCGGCGAAGTAGGCGCGGGCCCGCAGCAGGCGGGCCGCTCTGCTCTCCGGGTGGGCGGCGATGACCGAGTCGAGCAGCTTGATCGCACCCCGTGGGTCCCGGGCCTCGAGCAGTTGCTCGGCCGCACGGAAGTCGATGACGTGGGTCTCCGGGCTTGTCTCGGCCACGGTTGCGTCCTTCCCCTTGCTCCGGCGGTTCAACATCGGGAACGGCAGCGGTATTCCGTACCGGAATACGATCCGACAACCGCCGCACCCCGACATCCCTACCCAGCCGGAGGCACGACCGATCGGCCCGGGCCCGGCCGCCTCCTACCGTCCCTTGGCGGCCGCCCGCTGCGTCAGCTCCGCCCAGACCTTCCGGACCTGCGGTTCCAGTGCCTCCAGCGGCCCGTCGTTGTCGATGACGAGGTCCGCGACCGCCCGCCGCGCGTCGCGCGTGGCCTGGGCCGCCATGCGGGCCCGCGCCTCGGACTCGGCCATGCCGCGCAGCCGTACGAGCCGGTCGAGCTGGGTCTCGGGGGACGCGTCCACGACGACGACCAGGTCGTAGAGCGGAGCCAGGGCGTTCTCGGTGAGGAGGGGCACGTCGTGGACGACGACATCGTCCGGCCCCGCCGCGCTCTCCAGCTCGGCGGAGCGGGCTCCGACGAGGGGATGGACGATGGCGTTCAGGGTGGCGAGACGGTCGGCGTCGGCGAACACGATCGAACCGAGCTTCGGCCGGTCCAGAGCTCCCTCGTCGGTCAGGACCTCCGCCCCGAACGCCGCCACGACGGCCGCGAGCCCGGGCGTCCCGGGCTCGACGACCTCGCGTGCGATCTTGTCGGCGTCGATCAGCACGGCCCCGTACGAGACGAGGAGCCGCGACACTTCACTCTTGCCGGCGCCGATACCGCCGGTCAGGCCCACCTTCAGCATGAGCGGCAGCTTAGGACCCTCGCGCTTCCCGCGCCCCGCTGGGGCCGGGCGTCGCGGCATCACGCGCCGTGCGGTTGCGAGGCGGGCGCTACTTGTCTCGGCGCTACGGGCCGCGGCCTGCTTGTCTCGGCGCTACCGGTCGCGGCGCTACGCGTCGCCCTCCCGCTCGGCGAGGAAGCGCTCGAACTCGCGGCCCAGCTCGTCCGCGGACGGCAGGTCCACGGGCTCCGCGACCAGGCTGCCCCGGGTCTCGGCCCCGGCCACCGCGTCGTACTGGTGCTCAAGGCCCTGCACGAGGGCCGTCAGCTCGTCGTCGCCCTCGCCGATTTGGCGCTCGATCTCGGTCTGGGTGCGACGGGCCTCCGTACGGAGTGCGTGCGCGACGCCGGGCAGGACGAGCCCGGTGGCGGCCGTGATGGCCTCCAGAGCGGTCAGTGCGGCGTCGGGGTAGGAGGAGCGGGCCACGTAGTGCGGAACATGGGCCGCGACGCCGAGCGTGTCGTGCCCGGACTCCATGAGCCGGAACTCGACGAGCGACTCGGCGCTGCCGGGCACCTGGGCCTCGTCGAAGGGGCTGCGGTGGCCGGGCATGAGGTCCGTACGGTTGCCGTGCGGGGTGAGGCCGACGGGGCGGGTGTGCGGGACACCCATGGGGATGCCGTGGAAGTTCACGGACAGACGCACGCCGAGGCGCTCGACGATCTGGCGCACGGCGGCGGAGAAGCGCTCCCACTCGACGTCCGGCTCGGGGCCGGAGAGCAGCAGGAAGGGCGCGCCGGTGGCGTCCTGGACGAGCCGGACCTCGATGGCGGGCGTCTCGTACGCCGTCCAGCGGTCGCGCCGGAAGGTGAGCAGCGGCCGGCGGGCCCGGTAGTCGACGAGCCGGTCGTGGTCGAAGCGGGCCACCACCTGGTGCGGCAGCGTGTCGAGCAGGCGGTCGACGATCTGCTCACCGGTCTCGCCCGCGTCGATGTAGCCGTCGAAGTGGTAGAGCATGACCAGCCCGGCCGACTCCTGCGCCAGGGCCACGTCCACCACGGCCAGGCCCTTCTGGTCCCATTCGTACAAATCCTGGGGATCAAGCACGATTACCGCTCCTCCTCGCGTTCGTAGAAAGGAACGCCCTCCGGGGCACGGTCATTCCCCCGGCATCGGTTTTCGTGAACGGAGTGTCAGCGGGTGGGCACGCGCGCGTGGCGGGTGCTACGGCTCCAGGGAACGACTGAGGCCCGCTCCCCCGAAGGGGAGCGGGCCTCGATCGTTGGCTAGCTAGTGCCTAGCAGCAGAGCCGATTCAGCTCTGGCCGCCGGCCAGCTTCTCGCGCAGGGCAGCCAGGGCCTCGTCCGACGCCAGGGCGCCGGAGTTGTCGTCCGACTCCGAGGAGTAGGAGCCACCCGAGACGCCCGCCGGGGCACCGGCCGGAGCGGCGGCGCCACCCTCGGCAGCGGCGGCCTCGTCGGCCTCGCGGGACTTGATGACCTGAGCCTGGTGCTGCTCGAAGCGCTGCTGCGCCTCGGCGTACTGGGTCTCCCAGGCCTCGCGCTGGGTCTCGTAGCCCTCGAGCCAGTCGTTGGTCTCGGGGTCGAAGCCCTCGGGGTAGATGTAGTTGCCCTGGTCGTCGTAGGACGCGGCCATGCCGTACAGGGTCGGGTCGAACTCGACCGACGCCGGGTCGGCACCGAAGGACTCGTTGGCCTGCTTCAGGGACAGCGAGATCCGGCGACGCTCGAGGTCGATGTCGATGACCTTGACGAAGATCTCGTCGTTGACCTGGACGACCTGCTCCGGGATCTCCACGTGGCGCTCGGCCAGCTCGGAGATGTGGACCAGACCCTCGATGCCCTCGTCCACGCGGACGAACGCACCGAACGGAACCAGCTTGGTGACCTTGCCCGGGACGACCTGACCGATCTGGTGCGTACGGGCGAACTGCTGCCACGGGTCCTCCTGCGTCGCCTTCAGCGACAGGGAGACACGCTCGCGGTCCATGTCCACGTCGAGAACCTCGACGGTGACCTCCTGGCCGACCTCGACAACCTCGGACGGGTGGTCGATGTGCTTCCAGGACAGCTCGGAGACGTGCACGAGACCGTCGACGCCACCCAGGTCCACGAAGGCACCGAAGTTGACGATCGAGGACACGACGCCGGAGCGGACCTGACCCTTCTGGAGGGTCGTGAGGAAGGTCTGGCGAACCTCGGACTGGGTCTGCTCCAGCCAGGCACGGCGGGACAGGACCACGTTGTTGCGGTTCTTGTCCAGCTCGATGATCTTCGCCTCGAGCTCCTTGCCCACGTAGGGCTGGAGGTCGCGGACGCGGCGCATCTCGACCAGGGAGGCCGGGAGGAAGCCACGGAGGCCGATGTCGAGGATGAGACCACCCTTGACGACCTCGATGACGGTACCGGTGACGATGCCGTCCTCTTCCTTGATCTTCTCGATGGTGCCCCAGGCGCGCTCGTACTGGGCACGCTTCTTCGAGAGGATCAGGCGGCCTTCCTTGTCCTCCTTCTGGAGAACCAGGGCCTCGATCTCGTCGCCGACCTTGACGACCTCGTTCGGGTCGACGTCGTGCTTGATCGAGAGCTCGCGGCTCGGGATGACACCTTCGGTCTTGTAACCGATGTCGAGCAGGACCTCGTCCCGGTCGACCTTCACGATGACGCCGTCGACGATGTCGCCGTCGTTGAAGTACTTGATCGTCTCGTCGATCGCGGCGAGGAAGGCTTCCTCGTTACCGATGTCGTTGACCGCAACCTGCGGGGTGGTGGCGGTGGTCTCGGTGCTGCTCGTCATGTGGGAAAGGGCTCCGGTTACGGACAGAAAGTCGTAGGTACTGCTACGCCGAGAGCCCGTATCGCACCGAAGAAGCCGGACAGCCAATGAAGCGCCTTTCCCGACTGAACGGTGGGGCGCCTCGAGAACCGAGGGGACATACAACCGTGCGAGCGCGGCCTGCTCCGTCTGAGGCGCGCAGGCCCGCAGCGCAACCTTTAGCATACGGGGGCAGCCGGACAGGGTCAATGCGCGAAGCGCGCACCCGGGGCGGATCACCGCATAACCGGCACAACTCACGTCCCCCCAGGCCATCCGGCGCGGGGGCAGCGCAGTCGCGCTGAGCGCAAACTACATCGACGGGCGAGATGAACCAAGAGTACGAACAGGAAGACGGACTCGACGAAGAGCCGGAGGCGACCCGGCGTGACGCCGACGACGCGGAGAGCAGCCGGGCGAGCCGCGGATGGTGGGACCGGAACGCGGACGAGTACCAGAACGAGCACGGCGCCTTCCTCGGGGACGACCGGTTCGTATGGGGTCCGGAGGGCCTCGACGAGGCCGAGGCCGGTCTGCTCGGACCGGCGGGATCGCTGAAGGGACTGGACGTCCTGGAGATCGGCGCGGGGGCCGCGCAGTGCTCGCGCTGGCTGGCCGCGCAGGGGGCGCGCCCGGTGGCGCTCGACCTCTCGCACCGGCAGCTCCAGCACGCGCTGCGGATCGGCGAGGGCGTGCCCCTGGTCGAGGCGGACGCGGGAGCGCTGCCGTTCCTGGACGGCTCCTTCGACCTGGCGTGCTCGGCGTACGGGGCGGTGCCGTTCGTGGCGGACCCGGTGAGGGTGTTCCGGGAGGTGCGCCGGGTGCTGCGGCCCGGTGGCCGGTGGGTCTTCTCGGTCTCGCATCCGATCCGCTGGGCGTTCCCGGACGAGCCCGGCCCGGAGGGACTGTCGGTCGCGTCCTCCTATTTCGACCGCACTCCTTATGTGGAGCAGGACGAGCAGGGGCGGGCCGTCTACGTGGAGCACCACCGGACGATCGGCGACCGGGTGAGGGACGTGGTGGCCGGCGGCTTCCGGCTGGTGGATCTGGTGGAGCCGGAGTGGCCGGCCTGGAACAGCCAGGAGTGGGGCGGCTGGTCTCCGCTGCGGGGGAATCTGATCCCGGGCACGGCGATCTTCGTGTGCGAGAGGGACTGACGGCGCGAGCGGCCCGCCGGTCGAGCAGCCCGTCGGTCGAGCGGCCCATCGGTCGAGCAACCCCTCGCCCGAGCGGCCCGTTAGTCATATGAAAGGACGGGGGCTGTGGACGGCCGGGCACGCCACCGGGGACGACGTACGAAACTGAGTGCGTGATCCGACACGACGCACTCGACCGTCTCCCCGTCCGCCATGCTGTCCCCGAGCTGCTGACCGCGCTCGAGGAGCGCGGCACGGCGGTGCTGTACGCGCCTCCCGGCACCGGCAAGACGACGCTGGTGCCCCTCACGCTCGCGGGGCTCATAGGGGACGGCCCGCGGCGGCGGGTGCTGGTGGCCGAGCCGCGCCGTATGGCGGTCCGGGCGGCGGCGCGGCGGATGGCGTGGCTGCTGGGCCAGGAGGTCGGCGAGGCCGTCGGCTTCTCGGTCCGCGGCGAGCGCAGGGCCGGCCCCGCGACCCGCGTCGAGGTGGTGACCACGGGCGTGCTGCTCCAGCGGCTCCAGCGTGATCCGGAGCTGGCGGGCGTGGACGTGGTGCTGCTCGACGAGTGCCACGAGCGCCATCTGGACGCGGACACGGCGATGGCGTTCCTGGTGGACGTCCGGGCGACGCTGCGGCCGGAGCTGAAGGTGATCGCCGCCTCCGCCACCAGTGACGCCGAGGCATGGGCGCAGCTCCTCACGGTCCTGGACGGCGGTGGTCCGGCGCCGATCGTCCGGGGAAAGGGAGAGGGACACGGGTACCGCGTCCATTTCGCCGCACCGCCGGCCGGGATCCGTCCGGCGCACGGCACCTGGGTGGACCCGTCCCTGCTGCGTCATGTGGCGGCGACGGCCCGGCTGGCCTGTGAGCGCCACGAGGGCGATGTCCTCTGCTTCCTGCCCGGCACGGGAGAGATCGCCCGGACGGCGGGGATGCTGGCGGACCTCGACGCCGAGGTGCTCCAGCTGCACGGGCGGGCCCCGGCGGCGGTGCAGGACGCGGTGCTGCGTGGGGCGGAGCCAGGCGGGCGACGGAGGGTGATTCTCGCGACCTCGGTGGCGGAGTCGAGCCTCACCGTGCCGGGGGTACGCGTCGTCGTGGACTCGGGCCTGGCCCGGGAGCCGCGGATGGACCACGCCCGGGGGCTCGGGTCTCTCGCCACGGTGCCGGTGTCGATCGCGGGTGCCACGCAGCGCTCCGGGCGGTCCGGCCGGGAGGCGTTCGGCATCGTGTACCGCTGTTGGGCGGAGGCGGACGACGGGCGCCGCTCGCGCTTTCCCTCCCCCGAGATCGAGATCGCGGATCTGGCCTCGTTCGCCCTGCGGACGGCGTGCTGGGGCGATCCGACGGCGCAGGGGCTCGCCCTCCTGGACGCCCCGCCGGCCGGGGCGATGGCGGCGGCCCGCGCCGCGCTGACGGCGGCCGGAGCGGTGGACGACGAGGGCCGGGCCACGGAGCGGGGCATACGGATGTCACGGCTCGGGGTCCATCCGCGACTGGCCCGGGCGCTCCTTGACGGTGCGCCCGAGGTGGGCGTCCGGCGGGCGGCCGAGGTGGTGGCGCTGCTGAGCGAGGAGCCGCCCCGGGAGTACGGCGACGATCTGGCGGCGGCCTGGCGTGCGGCGCGGCGGGGCGGTGACGCGTACGGGGCGCGGTGGAAGGCGGAGGCCCGGCGGCTGGAGCGGTCGGCCGCCGAGGAAGCACCGGGTGGGCCGGGCCCCGGCGTCGGCGGGGCCCTGACGGGCGGCGGGGACGACGCGGTGGCCGGTCTGGTGACGGCGCTCGCGTTCCCCGAGCGGGTGGCCAGGGCCCGGGAGGGCGGTGGGTTCCTGATGGTGTCGGGGACGGGCGCCGAGTTCGCCGAGGGGTCGGGGCTGCGCAGCGCTCCGTGGGTGGCCGTGGCCGTGGCGGACCGGCCGGTGCGGAGCGCCACGGCCCGGGTGCGGCTGGCGGCCGTCGTGGACGAGGGCGTGGCGCGGGCCGCCGCCGGGCATCTGCTGGAGGCGGGCGAGGAGGTCCACTGGGAGGACGGGGACGTGGTCGCCCGGTCCGTGTCCCGACTCGGCGCCGTCGAGCTCACCGCGCGACCCCTCAGGGACGGCGCCGACCCCGCGCTCGTACGGGAGGCGCTGCTCGACGGGCTGCGGCGCGAGGGGCTCGGGCTGCTGCGGTGGAGCCGGGAGTCGGAGGAGCTGAGGCAGCGTCTCGGCTTTCTGCACCGGGTTCTGGGCGACCCGTGGCCGCAGGTGACGGAGGAGTCCCTGCTCGACCGGGCCGAGGAGTGGCTGGAGCCGGAGTTGTCCCGGGCGCGGCGACGGGCCGATCTGGGCAGGATCGACGCGGGCCAGGCGCTGCAGCGGCTGCTGCCCTGGGCGACGGGCGAGGCGGGCCGGCTCGGCGAGCTGGCGCCCGAGCGGATCGAGGTCCCGAGCGGCTCCCGGATACGGGTCGACTACGGCGGCGAACAGCCGGTCCTCGCGGTGAAGTTGCAGGAGATGTTCGGTCTGGCCGAGACGCCGGAGGTGGCGGGCACCCCGGTCGTGGTCCATCTTCTCTCCCCCGCCGGTCGCCCGGCGGCCGTCACCGCCGATCTGGCCTCGTTCTGGCGGGACGGCTACCGCTCGGTGCGGGCGGAGCTGCGCGGGCGCTATCCCAAGCACCCGTGGCCGGAGGACCCCGCCACGGCGGAGCCGACCCGGCACACCAGCGCGCGGCTCAGGAGGGAGGGGTAGCGGCAGCGGGGGCCGGGCGCCGGCCGCGGGCCTCCAGCCAGAGGGCGAGGGCGAGCAGGGCGAGGGCCAGGGTGACGAAGGTCCACGGCAGATAGGAGGTGACGAGCAGGACCATCGTCCGGTTGGTCTTGACGAGTTCGACGGTGGACCGGATGTAGTCCTCGCGCATCTTCACATGACCGGCGAAGGCGGTGACCTTCCATGCGGTCTTGTCGTTGCGGAGCTCCTCCTTGTGGATCTCCTCGCCATTGATGGGAGCGCCGGTGACGGGTTCGACCCAGAACATCCGCTTGGTGGTGTACCAGATGGACATGCCCGACTGGGCGATCATCTCGGGGGTGATGCCCTTGACGGGCATCGTCTTGGGCATGGGGACCTTGGTCCAGGGGATGGTCTGCTCGAAGTAGTAGACCTCCATCCCGCGGAAGGTACGGGTGCCCTTGTAGTGGATGGGTGCCGAGGTGCGGGACCGGGCGTCGTAGTACTGGTAGTCCCGCTTCTCGGTGAGGAAGGGCCACTTGAACTCGATGCCCTCGCGCCGGACGGCGTCGCCGTCGACCATCGAGCCGGTGGCGTTGACCGGGTCCTGGGTGTGGGCGTCGAAGATGTAGCGCTCGGGGATCTGGGAGACCATCTTGCCGTCGGGGCCGGTGATGTAGCTGAGCGCGTCCCACACGACGACGTCCCGGCCGGCGTCGCGCTCGATCCGCTTCGACTCCTCCACGTTGCCCTTGAGGGTCTGGATGATCGTGAGTTTCTCGACCTCCTTGGCCGTGAGGGTGGAGTAGTCGACGAGGGTGGCGGGCTTCGCCTCCAGCACCACCTCCTGGTACTGGTTCGGCGGGATCTTCACCACGCGGGGGAAGACGTACCACCGCAGGGTGGGCGCCATCGCGGCGAGGAAGACGGCGAAGGAGAGCAGGACGAGGCTGGCTCGGCGGCGCATGGACTGGCTCCTCCTACTTCTTGGGGCCGGGGTCGGCGGTGAGGAGGGGCTTGGGCGAGGTGGGTCCGTCGGGCGGCAGGTCGAGCACCGAGACGAGGAGGATGACGAGGAGGACTGGGACCAGCCCTATGGCGGCGGCTACGAGGGCGCGCATGGTCGGCCTCCCGGTGCTCGATCTGATGCGGCGTCAGGGCTGGGGCACCGTAGCAACGCGACCGCGAGATGAGAACACGTTGCACTCAGAACACAGAGCGCCGCCCCACCGTCCGGGCGGACGGTGGGGCGGCGGGGTCGTGCGGGATCGGCGGCCGATGCCGGGTCAGGGCGTCGGCGTGGCCTCGGTCGAGCCGCTCGGCGACGGCGTCGGGGTCGGCTCGGGGGCCGGGGCGGTGACCTTGAGTTCGATGGTCACGGTGCCGCCTCCGGGCGCGGTCAGGCGCAGCAGGAAGGTGCCGGCCTCGCCGTCCGCGTAGATGTCGGGGAGCGTGAGCAGACCGTTCGCGTCCGTCTTCAGGCCCGTGAGCGTGCGCAGCGGGTTGCCGTCGGCGTCCTTGAAGTACGGGCCCTTCGTGTTCGTCTGCGGGTCGTCCGCCGAGGTGATCATGGTGGCGGTGAGTGCGACGGAGGAGGCGGCGGCGCCGTCGAGGGTGGCCTTCACCAGGACGCGGTCGGCGAACTGCTCACCGGCGGTGGTGGTCAACTCCTCGGCGTCGCCGCGGACCAGGGTGTCGGCCTTCCGCTCGGTGACGGTCGCGGAGAACTCGACGGGTGCCAGGGTGCGGCCCACGACTGTGGCCCGGACCGTGAACGTGCCCGGCTGCTCGCCGGCCCGGACGGGCGGCGCGACGGCCTTGCCCGACGCGTCGGTGGTCACGGTCACGCTCTTGGCCACTCCGCCGAGGTTGGCGTCCGTGGAGCCGACGATCTCGAACCGCACGCCGAGCCCCGCGACCGGCTTGCCGGCCGAGTCGAGCGCGAGGACGCCCGGTCGGACGGCGAAGACGCCGCCGGCGGTGGCCGTCAGGGCGCCCGTGCCGGCGTCCTTGATCCGCGTCACCTTCGCGCTCGCCGGGGGGTCGACGGGCGGCTTGGCCGGCGTCGTGGTGCCGGGCTTGGACGGGGTCGGCCGGGGCGTGCCCGTCGAAGGGGACGGCGAGGGGGTGACCGGCGCGTTCGGCGTCTGCGTCGGCCGGGGCGTGGTGGTGCGGGGGGTGTCGCTGCGGTCCGTCGGCAACTGCCCGGTGCCGTCCGGCACCTGGTGGGTCCCGCGCTTGTAGTACTCGAACCAGGAGAGCACCGTGTGCAGGTACTCGGTCGAGCGGTTGTAGCTGAGGATCGCCCGGTCCAGGTCGGCCTTGACCGCGAGGTCGCGGTTGTTGGCGCAGAGGTAGAGACCGGCGGCCTGGGCGGCGTCGTAGATGTTGTTGGGGTCCTTGCGGCCGTCGCCGTTGGCGTCCTGACCCCAGGTCGCCCAGGTGGAGGGGATGAACTGCATCGGGCCGACCGCGCGGTCGTGCGTCGAGTCGCCGTCGAAGGCACCGTTGTCGGTGTCCGAGATGTTGGCGAAGCCGACACCGTTGAGGACCGGGCCGAGAATCGGCGAGTTCGTGGTGCCGTTGGCGTCGACACGGCCGCCGCGCGCCTGTCCCGACTCGACCTTGCCGATGCCTGCGAGCAGTTGCCACGGAAGGTTGCAGGCGGGGTCGCTGGACCGTATCGACTCCTCCGCCCGCTTGTAGGCGGCGAGCACGGAGGCGGGGATGCCCGCCTCGGCGGGACCGGTGATGACGGGCAGGTCTATGGAGGTGCCGGGCTTGTTGGGCGTGTTCAGCGGCGGCAGGTCGGTGTAGTACGGGGAATCGCCGGTCGCCGTGCCGTCGGGCGACGCCGGTGTCTCACCGGTGCCGACGGGCCGGTCGCCGCTCGCGTTGTCCGAGGGCGGTGGGGTCACGCCGGGCGCCTGCGAGGCGGCCAGCGCCGCCACCGCCGCGGCCACGACGGCACCACTGGTGGCTCCCCTGCGCAGCCGGCGGCCGAATTGCGCTGCCATACGTTCTGGTCCCTCCCCCTCGACTGCACCGCGCTCCCCGCGCGTGGACTCAGGAGACCCTATGACACCTACGGGCCCCGGCACACCGAGCCCTGACCGTGTTTCACGCTTTCGTCACCTCTTGGCCGTCCATCATCTCTTCACGATCGCTCCCGCATACTGGGCGTGATCGCCGACCGCCGGCCGAGGGGACGCCCGGTGGCCGGCACGGATCCTGAGGGGGATGTTCCGATGCCGTTCACGCTGAGTCATGCCGCCGCGGTGCTGCCGGGCATCCGCCGCGACGGCACCGCACGCGGACCGCTGGTCGCGTCCGCACTGGTGGCGGGCTCGTTCTCGCCCGACATGACCTACTTCGCGGCAACCGCGATCCCCGACGCGATGGTCTTCGGCGACGTCACGCACTCCGCACCGGGCATCGTGACGGTCGATGTGCTGATCACCGCCGCGCTGGTGGCGGTGTGGCTGATGGTGCGTGAGCCGCTGGTGGCGCTGCTGCCGGAGCGATGGCGGGGGCGGGTGTACGGGTTCGTCCGCGGCCGCTCCTGGCGGGGACGGCCGATGGTGCCGCTGGCCGCGTGGTTCCTGCTGTCGGCGGCGCTCGGCGCCACGACCCATGTGGTGTGGGACGCCTTCACCCATCTCGACCGGTGGGGGACGCGGGCGATTCCGTTCCTCGCCGAGATCGTGGCCGGCTTCCCGGTCTATCTCTATCTCCAGTACGGGGGTTCGGCCCTCGCGCTCGTCCTGCTGGTGTGGTTCACGGTACGGGCGCTGCGCGCGACCTCCGGGGACACGGCGCCGCCCCCGGCCGTACCCGTCCTCGGCCGGCGCGGGCGCCTGCTCGCGGGCGGGCTACTCGGCGTGTGCGTCCTGGCCGGAGTGGTGCACCGCTGCGTGCGCTGGTACGCGTACTGGGGCCGGATCGAGACGCCCCTGGACATCATTCCGACGGCCTGCTTCGGGGGCGGCGCGGGCCTCGCCGTCGGCCTGGTGCTGTACGGGGCGGGGATGCGGCTGCGCAGGACGCCTCCGCCGCCCCTGGCGACGGCGGAGACATCGACGCGGGCCGGCGCGAGCCGGTAGTCCGGCCGCCGACCCGCGGTCGGCCCCCACGGTCGTGACCGTGGGGGCGTGGGGATGTCAGTGCGCCGCGGACTCCCAGTCCGGGCCCACGCCGACCGAGACGTCGAGCGGGGCGCGGAGGGTGACCGCCGTGGACATCTCGCGGCGGACCAGGGACTCGACCTGCTCACGCTCGCCGGGGGCCAGCTCCAGGACGATTTCGTCGTGGACCTGCAGGAGCATCCGGGAGGCGAGACCCGCCTCCGTCAGCGCCCGGTCGACGTTGAGCATCGCGACCTTCACGATGTCCGCCGCGGTGCCCTGGATCGGGGCGTTGAGCGCCATCCGCTCGGCGGCCTCACGGCGCTGGCGGTTGTCGCTGTTCAGGTCCGGGAGGTAGCGGCGGCGGCCCAGCATCGTCTCCGTGTACCCCGTGGCGCGCGCCTCGTCGACGACCCGGCGGAGATAGTCGCGCACCCCGCCGAAGCGCTCGAAGTACGTGTCCATCAGGGCACGCGCCTCACCCGCCTCGATGTTCAGCTGCTGGGAGAGGCCGAAGGCCGAGAGCCCGTACGCCAGGCCGTACGACATGGCCTTGATCTTGCGCCGCATCTCGGCGTCGACGGCGGACCGCTCGACGCCGAAGACCTGCGAGGCGACCGTGGTGTGCAGGTCCTCTCCGGAGGTGAACGCCTCGATGAGGCCCTCGTCCTCGGACAGGTGGGCCATGACCCGCAGCTCGATCTGGCTGTAGTCCGCCGTCATCAGGGCCTCGAAGCCCTCGCCGACGACGAAGCCGTGCCGGATCGCCCGTCCCTCGTCGGTGCGCACCGGCACGTTCTGCAGGTTCGGGTCGGTGGACGAGAGCCGTCCCGTCGCGGCCACCGTCTGGCTGAAGGTGGTGTGGATGCGGCCGTCCGCGGCGATCGTCTTGATCAGACCCTCGACCGTGGAGCGCAGCCGGGCCTGCTCGCGGTGGCGGAGCATGATCACCGGCAGCTCGTGCTCGGTCTGGGCGGCCAGCCAGGCCAGCGCGTCCGCGTCCGTCGTGTACCCGGTCTTGGTCTTCTTCGTCTTCGGCAGGTTCAGCTCACCGAAGAACACCTCCTGGAGCTGCTTGGGCGAGCCGAGGTTGAACTCGTGGCCCACCGAGGCGTGCGCCTCCTTCACCGCCTGCTGCACGGCTCCGGCGAACTGCTGCTCCATGGCCTCCAGATGGGCCCGGTCGGCAGCGATGCCGTGCCGCTCGAGGCGGGCGAGGAGCACGGACGTCGGCAGCTCCACCTGGTGCAGGAGGTCGCGGGCGCCGACCTCGCCGAGCTTCTCCTCGAAGGCGGCGCCGAGGTCGAGCACCGCCCGGGCCTGGGTCATCAGGGCCTCGGCCTCGGCGGTGTCGTCGGCACCGAAGGCGAGCTGCCCGTCGGCGGCGGCCGCCGGGGCGAGCTCACGGTGGAGGTACTCGACGGAGAGCGCGTCGAGCGCGAAGGAGCGGCGGCCCGGCTTGACCAGATAGGCGGCGAGCGCGGTGTCCATGGTGACGCCGGCGACGCTCCAGCCGTGCTCGGGGAAGACCCGCATCGCGCCCTTGGCGTTGTGCAGGACCTTGGGCCGGTCCGGGTCCGCGATCCAGGCGGCGAAGGCCTGCTCGTCGGCCTCGTCGAGCTGGGTGGTGTCGAACCAGGCCGCGGCGCCTCCGGCGGCGGCCAGCGCGACCTCACTGACGCTGCCGGTGCCCAGGGCCCAGCTGTCGACCGTGGCCACGCCCAGCGGCTGGGTGCCGTGCTCGGCGAGCCAGGGCGCGAGCTCGCCGGCGCCGAGGACGGTGCCGTCCAGCTCCACGCCGGCGGCGGGGGCGGGGGCCTGCTCCTCTCCGGCGCCCGGGTCGACGGCGAGGAGCCGCTCGCGCAGCGAGGGGTTGCGGATCTCCAGGGTGTCGAGGACCAGCGCGACGGCCGTGCGGTCGTACGGCGCGCGCTCCAGGTCCTGGACGGTCCTCGGCAGCTCGACGTCCCGCACCATCTCGGTGAGGACGCGGTTGAGCTTGACCGACTCCAGGTGGTCGCGGAGGTTCTGGCCGGCCTTGCCCTTGACCTCGTCGACGCGCTCCACCAGCTCGGCGAACGAGCCGAACTGGTTGATCCACTTCGCCGCGGTCTTCTCGCCGACGCCGGGGATGCCGGGCAGGTTGTCCGACGGGTCGCCGCGCAGCGCGGCGAAGTCCGGGTACTGCTGCGGGGTGAGGCCGTACTTCTCCTCGACCTTCTCCGGCGTGAAGCGGGTCAGCTCGGAGACACCCTTGGTCGGGTACAGCACGGTCACGTGGTCGGTGATCAGCTGGAAGGAGTCGCGGTCGCCGGTGACGATCAGGACCTCGAAGCCCTCGGCCTCGGCCTGGGTGGCGAGCGTGGCGATGACGTCGTCGGCCTCGAAGCCGTCGATCGCGAACCGCTGCGCGTGCATCGCGTCCAGCAGCTCGCCGATCAGCTCCACCTGCCCCTTGAACTCGTCCGGGGTCTTGGAGCGGTTCGCCTTGTACTCGGGGAACTCCTCGGAGCGCCAGGTCTTGCGGGACACGTCGAACGCGACGGCGAAGTGCGTGGGCGCCTCGTCGCGGAGCGTGTTCGCCAGCATCGACGCGAAGCCGTAGATGGCGTTGGTCGGCTGACCGGTCGCGGTCGTGAAGTTCTCCGCGGGCAGCGCGAAGAACGCCCGGTACGCCAGTGAGTGCCCGTCCATGAGGAGCAGGCGCGGACGGTTGTCTTGGGTCTTCTTCGATGCTGTCTCAGCCACGGGGACGATCCTGCCACGGACCACTGACATTCCCTCCCACGGAGACCGACGGGACGGACTGTCCGTGACGCGTGACAGGATCGGAGGTGTACGACACACGATGACCGCTCAAGGGAGAGCGCGATGGTCAGCAAGCCCCCCGCAGGCGACCCGGTCCAGGACGCACCGCAGGTCGCGCCGCCCCAGCACGCCGCCGCCGGGCTCCCCGCCGTCGCGCACACCCTCAAGATCGCCCAGGCGCAGATGGGCGTGCGGCGCACCGCGCAGACCCTGCTCAAGGTCAATCAGAAAGACGGCTTCGACTGCCCGGGCTGTGCCTGGCCGGAGGCCGACAAGCGGCATGTGGCGGAGTTCTGCGAGAACGGGGCGAAGGCGGTCGCCGAGGAGGCGACGCTGCGCCGGGTGACGCCCGACTTCTTCGCCGCCCACCCGGTGGCGGACCTGGCGACCCGCAGCGGGTACTGGCTGGGACAGCAGGGCCGCATCACGCAGCCGATGTATCTGCCCGAAGGCGCGGAGCGGTACGAGGCGGTGACCTGGGAGCGGGCGTTCTCGATCATCGCCGAGGAGCTGACCGCCCTCTCCTCCCCCGACGAGGCGCTCTTCTACACCTCGGGGCGGACGAGCAACGAGGCCGCGTTCCTGCTCCAGCTCTTCGCCCGCGAGTTCGGCACGAACAACCTGCCGGACTGCTCCAACATGTGCCACGAGTCGTCCGGTTCGGCGCTCAACGAGACCATCGGGATCGGCAAGGGCAGCGTCTCCCTGGACGATCTTCACCAGGCGGACCTGATCGTCGTCGCGGGCCAGAACCCGGGGACGAACCACCCCCGGATGCTCTCCGCCCTGGAGAAGGCCAAGACCGCGGGCGCGAAGATCATCTCGGTGAACCCACTGCCGGAGGCCGGCCTGGAGCGGTTCAAGAACCCGCAGACCCCGCAGGGCATGCTCAGGGGCGCCGCGCTCAACGACCTCTTCCTCCAGATCCGCATCGGCGGCGACCAGGCGCTCTTCCGCCTCCTCAACAAGCTGGTCCTCGAGACGGACGGAGCGGTCGACGAGGAGTTCGTACGGGAGCACACGCACGGGTACGAGGAGTTCGCCGCGGCCGCCCGCGCGGCGGACTGGGACGAGACCCTCGCGGCGACCGGGCTGACCCGCGCCGAGATCGAGCGCGCCCTGGAGATGGTCCTCGCCTCCGAGCGGACCATCGTCTGCTGGGCGATGGGCCTCACCCAGCACAAGCACTCCGTGCCGACCATCCGCGAAGTGGTCAACTTCCTTCTCCTGCGCGGCAACATCGGCCGGCCGGGCGCGGGTGTCTGCCCGGTCCGCGGCCACTCGAACGTGCAGGGCGACCGCACCATGGGCATCTTCGAGCGGCCCGCGCCCGCCTTCCTGGACGCCCTGGACAAGGAGTTCGGGATCGTCTCGCCGCGCCACCACGGCTTCGACGTGGTGCGGTCGATCCAGGCGCTGCGCGACGGAGAGGCGAAGGTCTTCTTCGCCATGGGCGGCAACTTCGTCGGGGCCACCCCGGACACGGAGGTCACCGAGGCCGCGATGCGCCGGGCCCGGCTGACGGTCCACGTGTCGACGAAGCTGAACCGCTCGCACGCGGTCACCGGCACGCGTGCGCTGATCCTCCCGACGCTCGGCCGCACCGACAAGGACGTGCAGGCGAGCGGCAAGCAGTTCGTGACGGTCGAGGACTCCATGAGCCTCGTGCACGCCTCGCGCGGCAATCTGCCGCCCGCGAGCCCGCA
This sequence comes from Streptomyces sp. NPDC046712, assembly GCF_040645695.1. Lineage (NCBI taxonomy): Bacteria > Bacillati > Actinomycetota > Actinomycetes > Kitasatosporales > Streptomycetaceae > Streptomyces > Streptomyces sp. NPDC046712. The sequence goes on from NZ_JBEYYW010000016.1 coordinate 51,031, forward strand.
TCTGCTCTCCGAGCCGGCGATCGTGGCCCGGATGGCGCGGGCCGTGCTCGGTGCCGCCTCCGCCACCCCGTGGGAGGAGTTCGAGAAGGACTACGCCACGATCCGTGACCGCATCGCGCGCGTGGTGCCCGGCTTCGAGAACTTCAACGCCCGTCTCGCCGCGGACCCGGGCGGCTTCGCGCTCCCGCACGCCCCGCGCGACGAGCGCCGCTTCCCCACCGCGACGGGCAAGGCCAACTTCACCGCCGCGCCCGTCGAGTACCCGACGGTGCCGGAGGGCCGGCTGCTGCTGCAGACCCTGCGCTCGCACGACCAGTACAACACCACGATCTACGGCCTCGACGACCGCTACCGCGGCATCAAGGGAGGCCGCCGGGTCGTCCTGGTCAATCCGGAGGACGCGGCGGCCCTCGGGCTCGCCGACGGGTCGTACACGGATCTGGTCAGCGAGTGGAAGGACGGCAGCGAGCGGCGGGCGCCCGGCTTCCGGGTGGTGCACTATCCGACGGCCCGGGGCTGCGCGGCGGCGTACTACCCGGAGACGAACGTCCTGGTGCCCCTGGAGTCCACGGCGGACGTCAGCAACACCCCCGCCAGCAAGTCCGTCATCGTGCGTCTGGAACAATCGCAGTCCGCCTAAGCGTTTGCTCAGGCGGATCAGAGCACAGTGGATCACCGAATCACTGGATCAGCAGCCGTACGAAGACGAACGGAGCCGGGCCGATGGGCGAGCAGCAGCACGTGAAGTTCCCGCAGGAGGTCATCGACGAGTACGCCTCGCTCGGTGTCGATCTTCCCGCCCTCTTCTCGGCCGGGCATCTCGGCAACCGCATGGGCGTGCAGATCGTCGAGGCCTCGGCGGAGAAGGTCGTCGGCACGATGCCGGTGGAGGGCAACACCCAGCCGTACGGTCTGCTGCACGGCGGCGCCTCCGCGGTCCTCGCCGAGACCCTCGGCTCGATCGGCTCGATGCTGCACGGCGGAGTCTCCAAGATCGCGGTCGGCGTGGACCTGAACTGCACCCACCACCGCGGGGCCCGCAGCGGCCTGGTGACGGGCGTCGCGACGCCCGTCCACCGTGGACGCTCCACGGCGACGTACGACATCGTGATCACCGACGAGCAGGGCAAGCGAGTCTGCTCGGCGCGGCTGACCTGCATGCTCCGAGAGATCACGGCCAAGGACGCGGGGAACCTCCCGGACGCCGGCGTGGCCGGCGGCGCGGCCTGATCGCAGGCGGCTCCACCCCATCACCACATCCGGCCCGGGACGGCGATCCGTCCCGGGCCGCGCCGTGCCGTGACATACACAGAGTCACCATCGGCGCCCCAGGCGGCGGGCCCCCACACCGGGGTCCGGAGCCCGGGGGCGGGCGTCGATACCGGCACGAATCCCCCCGCTCGGCCCCCGCCTCGGGCCCAGGCGTCAAATACCGGTCTCCGGAGACGGAACGTCGGCTTCCGAACGGCGCACCGCAGGGCGCGATCCCAGCCGGCGGACGCAGAATGCCGCCTGAGCAGGCATGCGATCAAGCCCCCACCACCCGCCACCTCAGGCCCTCTTGCCCCGGCGACCGGCACCCGCTTCACTGTCGAGCCTCCCCCACAGGAGAACACCCGTTCCACTCACACACCGAGGGGTTCTTCGTGACCGCCGTACGCACCACGACCGTGGCGACCGCACTCACCGCCGCGGCCTGCGCTGCCGTTCTCGCCACCGCGATCCCGTCCGCAGCGATCAACTCGTACAACGCGACCCCCGCGCCCGAGCGCACCGAGGTCGGCGCCCTGGTCGCGACCTGGGACAACGACGGCGACCCTGGCACGCCCGACCGGGTCGACTGGGTCTGTTCCGGCACCATGATCGACGCGGACACCTTCCTGACCGCCGCGCACTGCACCACCGACTGGCCGGAGAACGTGCGGTTCTACGTCTCCCTCGACCAGGACGTGCAGGGCGGCCTGGACAAGGCCGGCGCCGAGCACCCGGGCGACCCGACCGCCGTGGCGAAGGCCGTGGCCGTCGAGGGCACCGCGCACAACCACCCGACCTACCCCGGCCCGGCCTCCGACACCCACGACATCTCCGTGATCGAGCTGCCCGGCGCCGCGATGAAGAAGCGCTGGTCGTTCACGCCGGCGTCCCTGCCCGCGGCCGGCGCGCTCTCCGCGCTCGGCCCGCAGGGGCTGAACGACACCTCCTTCGTCGTCGCCGGATACGGCACCGAGGAGGCGCGCCGCGGGCCGGGGGGCCACACCCACCCGGGCGGCGGCGTCCGGCTCAAGGCACCCGTCACGTTCAACGCGCTCAACGACGCGTGGATCCGGCTCGCCATGACCGCGCCACAGGGCAACGGCGGTGCCTGCTACGGCGATTCGGGCGGACCGAACTTCGCCACGCTGGCCGGCCGGCGGACCCTGGTCGCCACCACGATCACGGGTGACTCGCCCTGCTACGCCACGAACGTGGTGTACCGGCTCGACACCCCCGGCGCCCGCTCCTTCCTCGCGCCGTTCGTCCAACTGCCGTAACCAGCCCCCCTGTTGTGCCCGCGCACGCGATCCCCTAGCGTCCCGGGCATGGGCTTCCCGCCGTACGCTCCGGCCAGGACCGCGCTCGTCGCGGTCCTGGCCTTCGGCGTTCTGGCCACCCTGCCCGGCTGCTCGGACGACCGCCGCGACCCGCCGCCGCCGCAGGCCAGGACAGCGGTGGACATCTGCACCGACCTCATCGCGTACTGGGTGAAAGAAGCGCTCAAGGGAAGCAAGTGGGCGGGGCTCGACTGGGAGCAGAAGGGGCTCTCCAACGAGCAGTTGAAGATCCACGACGAGGTCCTCGCGAGCGCGCGCGACCAGGAGCGCCTCGAGAGCCGCGAGGCCGCGTCGGCATTCGCCGACCGGGAGACCCGAAGACGGTGCGCGTCGGCGAACGGCGCGACCGGGAGTTCGGAGAACTGGAAGCAGCCGCAGTAACACTCCGTGACGGCCGAGCGAGGAACAGGCGGAGCGGCGCACTCAGCGTTCCGTCCGCTGACGTTTGGGTGACTGTCCGATATCCGGAGACCCTCACCCGTGGGCCGACAGGAGTGTGATCTGCTCAAGCCCCTTAGCGGAACTGCATGTTCTCACTATGTGAACACCGTGTTGCTGACCGATATGCCCCCATTTGCCCACCCCCTGTCCACCTCCTCTCCCCTTCGCGATAACAAGACAGTCACATCCTGACCTCCTCGCTCCCCACCTCCCTCACCTGCGCTTAGAGTCACCGCCAGTCACCGCGCCGCCGGGCGCGTCCACTGCACGGCCCTGCATCACCCAGTCATCCCCAGTACGGCCCGGCATTCACAAACGGCACCTCCAGCTCCACGCTTCACGGCACCACCTCAGCTCGAGGGGGCCGCGCCAGGGAAAGGATTCATCGTGCGACACCGTTCCTTGCTCATCCTCACCACCGTGATCACCACGGGAGCACTCACGCTCACCGCCTGCGGTTCGCGCGACGACAAGGGTGGCAGCGACAACAACTCCGGCGGCGGCACCACCGTCGTCATCGGCGTCGACGCACCGCTCACCGGTTCGCTCTCCGCGCTGGGCCAGGGCATCAAGAACTCCGTGGACCTGGCGGTCCAGACCGCCAACAAGAACAAAGAGGTCCCGGGCGTCACCTTCAAGATCGAGGCCCTCGACGACCAGGCCGTCCCGGCCACCGGCAAGGCCAACGCCACCAAGCTCGTCGGCATCAAGGACGTCCTCGGCGTCGTCGGCCCGCTGAACTCCGGCGTCTCCCAGTCCATGCAGGCGGACTTCGACAAGGCCAACCTGACCCAGGTCTCCCCGGCCAACACGAACCCCTCGCTCTCGCAGGGTGACAACTGGGGCAAGGGCGAGTTCAAGCGTCCGTTCAAGACGTACTTCCGTACCGCCACCACGGACGTCGTCCAGGGCAAGTTCGCCGCGAACTACCTCTTCAAGGACGCCGGCAAGCGCAAGGTCTTCGTCGTCAACGACAAGCAGACCTACGGCGCCGGCCTCGCCGCGATCTTCTCGGACGAGTTCAAGCGCCTCGGCGGCACCGTCGTCGGCCAGGACTCCGTCACCGTGAAGGAGACCGACTTCTCCTCCACCGCCAACAAGATCAAGGGCTCGGGCGCCGACTCCGTCTACTTCGGCGGTCAGTACCCCGAGGGCGGTCTGCTCTCCGACCAGGTCAAGAAGGCCGGCGCCAAGATCCCCACCATGGGTGGCGACGGCATCTACGACCCGCAGTTCATCAAGGCCTCCGGCGAGGCCAACGACGGTGACCTGGCCACCTCGGTCGGCTTCCCGGTCGAGAAGCTCCCGACCGCCAAGAAGTTCATCGCGGACTACAACGCGGCCGGCTACAAGGACCCGTACGCGGCCTACGGCGGCTACTCCTACGACGCCGCCTGGTCCATCATCCAGGCCGTCAAGGCCGTCGTCGCCGCCAACAACGGCAAGCTGCCGGACGACGCCCGCGCCAAGGTCACCGAGGCCATGGCCAGCGTCTCCTTCGAGGGTGTGACCGGCAAGGTCTCGTTCGACCAGTACGGCGACACCACGAACAAGCAGCTCACCGTCTACCAGGTCAAGAACGGCGCCTGGGTCGACGTGAAGTCCGAGACCTTCAAGGACTGACCCCCGCACTGCCCCGCACCTGCACCAAATGAACCAAGCCGCGCGAGGGCGCAAACAGCGCCCTCGCGCGGTGTCATATCCGACACGCTCATCGGAGGCCCTGCGGTGAACGAACTGCCGCAACAGCTGGCCGACGGCCTTGCCCTGGGGGCCCTTTACGGCCTCATCGCCATCGGTTACACGATGGTCTACGGCATCGTCCAGCTCATCAACTTCGCCCATGGCGAGATCTTCATGATCGGGGGCTTCGGCGCCCTCACGGCGTACACGATCCTGCCCGAGGGCACCGCCCTCGTGATCGCGATTCCCGTGATGCTGATAGGTGGCGCGGTGGTCTCCGTGGCCGTCGCCACCGCTGCCGAACGCTTCGCCTACCGTCCCCTGCGCGGCGCTCCACGCCTCGCTCCCCTGATCACGGCGATCGGCCTGTCGATCGTGCTCCAGCAGCTCGTCTGGGGCTTCTACCCCGGAGCCAAGAGCCCGGTCAGCTTCCCCGAGTTCAAGGGCGGAAGCTTCGAGATCTTCGAGAACCTGGCCATCTCCCGCGCCGACGCCTTCGTGCTCGTCGCCGCGCCCGCGTGCATGCTCGCCCTCGGCCTCTTCGTCCAGAAGAGCCGCAGCGGACGCGCCATGCAGGCCACGGCGCAGGACCCGGACACCGCGAAGCTGATGGGCATCAACACCGACCGCATCATCGTGATGGCCTTCGCCATCGGTGCCGCGTTCGCCGCGGTCGCCGCCGTCGCGGAGGGCCTCGACAAGGGCCAGATCCGCTTCGAGATGGGCTTCCTGCTCGGACTCAAGGCCTTCACCGCCGCCGTCCTCGGCGGAATCGGCAACATCTACGGCGCCATGATCGGCGGCGTGGTCCTCGGTCTCGCGGAAACCCTCTCCATCGCCTACGTCGAGCACATCCCCGGGATGGCGCAGTTCGGCGGCGGTGCCTGGAAGGACATCTGGGTCTTCTCCCTCCTCATCCTCGTGCTCCTGTTCAGACCACAAGGTCTCATCGGGCAGCGCGTCGCGGACAGGGCGTGATCGTGATGACGACCGACCTCACCAAGTCCCCCGAAGAGTCCGGCACCCAGGCCCCGGTGAAGACCGACGGCACGGCCCCCGGCCTCCTCCACTGGATCGTCGCGGGCGGTGGCCTCGCCACCGTCGCCAGCACCTTCCTCGCCTGGACCTACACCACCGAATTCCCCGGCGACCTCACCGTCACCGGCTACCCCGGCGGCCTCCAGGTCCTCACCCTCGTCGGCGGCCTCCTGCTGACGCTCTTCGCCCTCTCCGGGCTCGGCATCAAGGGCCTGCGCTGGCTCACCCCCTCCGGGTCCAGCAAGGCGCTGATCTTCCTCGCCCTCGGCACGCTCGCCACCACCTGGTACACCGTCGTCGCCATCGCGGCCCAGCTCGGCGGCCTCGCGCACCTGGAGCCCGGCGGCTTCGTCGCCGCCGTCGCCACGCTGATCCCGCTGGCCGCGTTCAAGCTCAAGGACGACAGCCGCAAGCCGGCGAAGCCGCAGGAGATCCCCTCCTGGGCGGAGATCCTGATCATCGTCGCCGCGTTCGCGATCGGCATGTACGCCGTCACGTACGGCATCTCCACCGAGTACCCCGAGCTGTTCATCGGCTACCTGCTCCTCGCGGGCTTCGGCGCCGGCGCGCTCAACAAGTCGGGCCTGATGGGCCGCATCTCGGCCATCGCCTCGAAGAACAAGCAGGTCGCAGCGGTCGCGGCCTTCGCCGCCGCGGCCGTCTTCCCCTTCACCCAGACCACCGACACGTTCACCGTGATCGCGGTGCAGATCCTGATCTTCGCCACGGTCGCCCTCGGTCTGAACGTCGTCGTCGGTCTGGCGGGTCTGCTCGACCTCGGCTACGTCGCGTTCCTCGGCGTCGGCGCCTACACGGCCGCCCTCGTCTCCGGGTCCACGGCCTCCGCGTTCGACATCCAGCTCCCGTTCTGGGTCGCCATGATCATCGGCGCCATCGCCTCGCTGATCTTCGGCGTGATCATCGGCGCTCCGACGCTGCGGCTGCACGGCGACTACCTCGCCATCGTGACGCTCGGCTTCGGTGAGATCTTCCGCATCACCGTCAACAACATGGACGGCGACAACGGACCGCAGATCACCAACGGCCCCAACGGCATCCCGAACATCCCGGCGCTGAACATCTTCGGCTACGACTTCGGCGAGACCCACACCATCCTCGGCGTGGAACTCGGCTCGTACGCCAACTACTACCTGCTGATGCTGCTGGTGATGGTCCTCGTCGTCCTGGTCTTCAGCCGGGCGCAGGACTCCCGTATCGGCCGCGCCTGGGTCGCCATCCGCGAGGACGAGACCGCGGCGACCGCCATGGGCATCAACGGCTTCCGGGTCAAGCTCATCGCCTTCGCCCTCGGCGCCACCCTCGCCGGCGTCGCCGGCACGGTCCAGGCGCACTTCCAGGGCACCGTCCTCCCCGAGATGTACGTGTTCGCCGGCCCCGTCGCCCCGAACTCCGCGTTCCTTCTCGCGGCCGTCATCCTCGGCGGCATGGGCACCATCCGCGGCCCGCTCCTCGGCGCGGCGCTGCTCTTCCTCATCCCCGAGAAGCTGGCCTTCCTCAAGGACTACCAGCTCCTCGCGTTCGGTCTCGCGCTCATCCTGCTGATGCGCTTCCGTCCGGAGGGCCTCATCCCCAACCGGCGCGCCCAGCTCGAGTACCACGAGCACGACGAGACCGCCGACAAGCTCGACATGCCGGAGCAGCGGCCCGCCGCCGACCCCATCGTCGGAACCTCGAAGGCGGGTGCGTGAACGCCATGACGACCACCACCACGACGGCCACGGCCGCCACCGTCCTCGACGCCAGCGGTGTCACCATGCGCTTCGGCGGACTCACCGCCGTACGCGGAGTGGACCTCACCGTCCGCGAGGGCGAGATCGTCGGCCTCATCGGCCCCAACGGCGCCGGCAAGACGACCTTCTTCAACTGCCTGACCGGTCTGTACGTCCCCACCGAGGGACAGGTCAGCTACAAGGGGACCGTGCTGCCGCCCAAGCCGCACCTGGTCACCAAGGCCGGCATCGCCCGCACCTTCCAGAACATCCGCCTCTTCTCCAACATGACGGTCCTGGAGAACGTCCTCGTCGGACGCCACACCCGGACCAAGGAGGGCCTCTGGTCCGCGCTCCTGCGCGGCCCCGGCTTCAAGAAGGCGGAGGTCGCCTCCCGCGAACGCGCCATGGAACTCCTGGAGTTCGTCGGCCTGGACAGCAAGGCGGAGCACCTCGCCCGCAACCTGCCCTACGGCGAGCAGCGCAAGCTGGAGATCGCCCGGGCGCTGGCGAGCGACCCCGGCCTGCTGCTCCTCGACGAGCCGACGGCCGGCATGAACCAGAACGAGACCCGCACGACCGAGGAGCTCGTCTTCGCGATCCGTGACAAGGGCATCGCCGTCCTGGTCATCGAGCACGACATGAAGTTCATCTTCAACCTGTGCGACCGCGTCGCGGTGCTGGTCCAGGGCGAGAAGCTCGTCGAGGGCACCTCGGACGTCGTCCAGGGCGACGAGCGCGTCGTCGCCGCCTACCTCGGCACGCCTTTCGAGGGTGCGCCGGGCGCGGAGGAGGTCGCCGAGGTCGAGGCCGCGGAGGCGCACGCGGAGGCGGAGGCCGAAGCTGCGGCCGAAGCCGAGGCGGAGGTCGAGGCGGAGGCGGAGGCCGAAGAGGCTCCCGCCGACGAGGCCCCGGCCGACGAGGCCCCCGAGGCCGACGCTCCGGAAACCGCGTCCGAGGACGCGGAAAGCACCACCGAAGGAGACTCCAAGTGACCGCTCTTCTCGAGGTCGAGGACCTCAGGGTCGCCTACGGCAAGATCGAGGCCGTCAAGGGCATCTCCTTCTCCGTCGAGGCCGGTCAGGTCGTCACCCTGATCGGCACCAACGGCGCCGGCAAGACCACGACCCTGCGCACGCTCTCGGGCCTCATCAAGCCCTCGAGCGGAAAGATCACCTTCGACGGCCAGGTCCTCAACGGGATCCCGGCCCACAAGGTCGTCTCTTTCGGCATGGCCCACTCCCCCGAGGGCCGGCACATCTTCCCCAAGCTGACCATCGCCGAGAACCTCCAGCTCGGAGCCTTCCTCCGCAGGGACAAGGACGGCATCGAGCGGGACGTCCAGCGCGCCTACGACCTCTTCCCCATCCTGGGTGAGCGTCGCAAGCAGGCCGCAGGCACCCTCTCCGGCGGTGAGCAGCAGATGCTGGCGATGGGCCGGGCCCTGATGTCCCAGCCCAAGCTGCTCATGCTGGACGAGCCCTCGATGGGTCTCTCCCCGATCATGATGCAGAAGATCATGGAGACCATCGCCACGCTCAAGGCCGAGGGCATGACCATCCTGCTCATCGAGCAGAACGCCCAGGCGGCCCTGTCCCTCGCGGACTACGGCTACGTCCTGGAGGTCGGCCACATCAAGCTGTCCGGCACCGGCCAGGATCTGCTCGTCAACGACGACGTCCGCAAGACGTACCTCGGCGAGGAGTAGACCGCACCACAGACAGAAGGCCCGCCCCACAACGATGTGGGGCGGGCCTTCTCCTGTCGTACGGGACCGCTACTGCTGGCCCTTCGCCGCCTTCTTCTCCTCGGCGTCCTCGATGACCGCCTCGGCGACCTGCTGCATCGACATGCGGCGGTCCATGGAGGTCTTCTGGATCCACCGGAACGCGGCGGGCTCGGTGAGGCCGTACTGCGTCTGCAGGATGCTCTTCGCCCGGTCGACGAGCTTGCGGGTCTCCAACCGCTGCGAGAGGTCGGCGACCTCCTTCTCGAGCGCGCGCAGCTCCGCGAAGCGGGAGACGGCCATCTCGATGGCCGGCACGACGTCACTCTTGCTGAACGGCTTCACGAGGTACGCCATGGCGCCGGCGTCACGCGCCCGCTCGACGAGGTCGCGCTGCGAGAAGGCGGTGAGCATCAGGACGGGGGCGATGGACTCCCCGGCGATCTTCTCCGCCGCGGAGATCCCGTCCAGGACGGGCATCTTCACATCGAGGATGACGAGGTCGGGCCGGTGCTCCCGCGCGAGCTCCACGGCCGTGGCACCGTCGCCGGCCTCGCCGACGACCGAGTAGCCCTCTTCTTCGAGCATCTCTTTGAGGTCGAGGCGGATGAGGGCCTCGTCCTCGGCGATGACGACACGGGTCGTCAGCGGCGGGACGTGCGACGCGTCGGCGTCGTCGGCGGGCTGGGGCGACTCGGGGGCGGTCACGGGGGCTCCTCGTTCAAGGCCTCTTCCAAGGCGGATACAGCTCCCCAAGAGCCTACCCACCTCCTGTAAGGTGGGGGCACGGCGGGTGACCGCCGATCTTCGTTCCGAAGGATGCCCCGGTAGCCCAGCGGTAGAGGCAGTGGTCTCAAACACCATCCAGCGTGGGTTCGAATCCCACCCGGGGCACTTTACCTTCGATTTAAAGGTTTGAACTTCCGGTCGGTGATCTTCGACCGTCCCGGTGAGTGAGCAACCGGAGCGCCGACCGCGCGATGTGACGCGTCATCGTCCTCCGCGGGCCTCCCGGGGAGTTCTCCCACATTTCTGCGGAACCGTAGATTCAGCCCTCCCCACCTGCGACGCCCCTCCGTCAGCCCGGCTCAGTGGGGCGTTCCCAGGTAGGGGAAGTGGGGCAGGAGGTCGGTGTGGGGGCCGATGTGGTCCGAGGTGACCTTGCCGTTGGAGATCATGGCGAGCCGGGCCGAGGTGACGTCGTCCGTCAGCGTACGTCCGTTGGGGTAGGCGGCGGGCTTGGTGCGGTCGTAGCGCAGGACGTCGGGGAGGACGGTGCGGAGGGCTTCCTCGGCGGCGTCGGGGGTGTATCCGCCGGTGTGGGCGAGGGCGGCCTTCCAGGGTTCGAGGTAGGTCGCCCAGTCGTCGGCCGGTTCGCCGGCGTTGTAGGCGTCCTTGGCGTCGTCGGCGTTGAGGTACGCGGTGAGGGAGGGGTGGGCGCCGCGGTCGACGGACTTCAGTTCGCCGTCGGTGTGGAGGCTGACGCGGGCCCAGACGCCGATCCGGGGGTCGTCGCCGAGTTCGGAGTCGGGCATCTCGAGGGCGATGCCGAAGACGTTCTTGTCGGCGCCCCAGTCCGTACCGGTCCACTGGAACTCGGCGACGATGCCGTCGAGGTCGGCGAAGAAGGGGTCGCTGCGGAGTCCGGCGGAGACCTTGTAGCCGTCGGCCTCGGTGACGGAGAGCTCGCGGCCGAAGGAGACGGGGACGTCGGTGAAGAGGGGCGTGCCGGCGGCCTCGTGGCTGCGGGCTTCGGTGCCGGTAGCGCGGTGCAGGGCGAGGGTCTGCTCGCCGTCATCCGCGGGGTCGGAGAAGGTGAAGCTGTAGGCGATGTCGGCCTGGTTGTCGCCGTCGGTGTCGACGTTGATGCGGTAGACCGCGTCGGGGTGGAACGCGGTGCCACCGGTGGGCGCGATGGGGTTGACGTTCATGATGAGCGCGGTGCGCCCGCCGGGGACGGTGAAGGCGAAGAGGTCAGTGAGGTCCAGGCGGGCGTCGTCCATCGGGCTGCGCAGGTGGGGGCCGCTGAGGTGGTGTGACATGGCGCCACTGTTGCCGTACGGGGGTGTGGTCGTACGGCGACGGGGCCGCGGTGGTCACTCCTTCGGGCTGTCGTCCTCGCCGATGTGGTGGACACGGACGAGGTTGGTGGAGCCGGGGACGCCGGGCGGGGAGCCGGCGGTGATGACGACGATGTCGCCCTTCCGGCAGCGGCCGATGCGGAGGAGTTCCTCGTCGACCTGGGCGACCATCGCATCGGTCGAGTCGACGTGCGGGCCGAGGAAGGTTTCGACGCCCCAGGTGAGGTTGAGCTGGGAGCGGGTGGCCGGGTCCGGGGTGAAGGCGAGGAGCGGGATCGGCGAGCGGTAGCGGGAGAGGCGCTTGACGGTGTCGCCGGACTGGGTGAAGGCGACCAGGAACTTGGCGCCGAGGAAGTCGCCCATCTCGGCGGCGGCGCGGGCGACGGCTCCGCCCTGGGTACGGGGCTTGTTCCGCTCGGTCAGCGGCGGCAGGCCCTTGGCGAGCACGTCCTCCTCCGCGGCCTCGACGATCCGGCCCATGGTGCGGACGGTTTCGACGGGGTACTTGCCGACGCTGGTCTCGCCGGAGAGCATCACGGCGTCGGTGCCGTCGAGGACGGCGTTGGCCACGTCGCTCGCCTCGGCACGCGTGGGCCGGGAATTGTCGATCATCGAGTCGAGCATCTGGGTGGCGACGATGACGGGCTTCGCGTTGCGCTTGGCGAGCTTGATGGCGCGCTTCTGGACGATGGGGACCTGTTCGAGGGGCATCTCGACGCCGAGGTCGCCGCGGGCGACCATGATGCCGTCGAAGGCGGCGACGATGTCGTCGATGTTCTCGACGGCCTGGGGCTTCTCGATCTTGGCGATGACGGGGAGGCGGCGGCCCTCCTCGTCCATGATGCGGTGCACGTCCTCGATGTCGCGGCCGCTGCGGACGAAGGAGAGGGCGATGACGTCGGCTCCGGTGCGCAGGGCCCAGCGGAGGTCGTCGATGTCCTTCTCGGAGAGGGCGGGGACGGAGACCGCGACTCCGGGCAGGTTGAGGCCCTTGTGGTCGGAGACCATGCCGCCTTCGACGACACGGGTGTGGACCCGGGGGCCTTCGACGGAGGTGACTTCGAGGGTGACGCGGCCGTCGTCGACGAGGATGCGTTCGCCGGTGGTGACGTCGGCGGCGAGCCCGTCGTAGGTGGTGCCGCAGATGTGGCGGTCACCCTCGACGGGTTCGACGGTGATGGTGAAGTCGTCGCCGCGTTCAAGGAGTACGGGACCTTCACGGAAGCGGCCGAGGCGGATCTTCGGGCCTTGAAGGTCGGCGAGGACGCCGACGCTGCGGCCGGTCTCGTCGGCGGCTTTGCGTACGCGCTGGTAGCGCTCCTCGTGCTCGGCGTAGGTGCCATGGCTGAGGTTGAGGCGGGCGACGTCCATGCCGGCTTCGACAAGTGCCTTGATCAGCTCGTATGTGTCGGTGGCGGGGCCCAGGGTACAAACGATTTTCGCTCGGCGCATGGTTCGAGCCTAGGGCTTACCGATGGGTAGAGAAGTGGCCGAGCATGTCTGTTCAACAACCTTTGAGTGAAAGGTTGTTGACAAGTCTTGAATCTGTGCAGACGGGTGCTCCGATGAGCATGTTCAGAGCGTCGGTGGGGTCATCGTGAAGCGGGCCATGACCTCGGCGGTGACGGCCTGGCGCTGGGGTTCGAGGTCGAGGGGTGGGGCCGTGTCGACGGCTTCCGCCGCGAAGGCCATCCGCATCTCGCCCATGGGGGCGGGCGGCGGGACCAGGCCCGTGTCCGAGAGTTCCAACAGGGCGGAGAGGGAGGTCCCGAGCGCCGTCGCGTACGCGCGGGCGCGCCGGACCGCCTCCCCCACGGCCGTGCGGCGTGCCTCCTCGTACGACGGGGAGTCGGGGCGCAGCGCCCACCAGGGCCCGTCCACGCGGGTGAGCTCCAGGTCGGCGAGGCGGGTCACGAGTTCGCCGAGGGCGGTGAAGTCGTTGAGTTCGACGGTCAGATGGACGCGTCCCTGGTAGGCGCGCACCCGTTCGCCCCGGCCGTGCCTGCTCGGCTCCGGCGCGATCGAGAAGGCGCCCGTCTCCACCTTCTCGACGCCCTCGCCGTAGGACTTGACCAGGTCGAGGGCGAGGGCGTTGCGCCGGGTGAGATCGGCCAGGGTCGCGGCCCGGTCGGTGCCACGGGCGCTCACCGTCACCCCGATGCGGGCGATCTCGGGGTCGACTTCGAGTCGTGCCTCCCCTCGGACGGCCACCTGCGGTGCCTCCGGGGTCGGGTGTGGGGTCGTCACTGCGGGCTCCCTCGTGCGAACGACGGCTGCGGTCCCGAACACTTTCCCACTCCGTAACCCGAAAGCTCTGTTGCCGACGGGGCGGGTGAGCCAGAATCTACGCGCGTTGTGCGCCATTGAACCAAGGAGAACACATGCCGCTGAACCGCCGGACGTTCCTGGAGAGCTCCGTCGCCGTCGGAGCCGGAGCCGCCCTCACCACGGGGGTCGCGGCCGCCCCCGCGCAGGCCCACGGACATCACCCCAAGCCGGTCAAGCGGTACTCCTTCACCGTGATGGGCACCACCGACCTGCACGGCAACGTCTTCAACTGGGACTACTTCACGGACAAGGAGTTCGACGACAAGGCGCACAACGACGTCGGCCTCGCGAAGATCTCCACCCTCGTCAACCAGGTGCGTGAGGCGAAGGGGAAGTGCAACACCCTCCTCATCGACGCCGGTGACACCATCCAGGGCACCCAGCTGTCCTACTACTACGCCAAGGTCGACCCGATCACCCAGGCCGGTGGCCCCGTCCACCCGATGGCGCAGGCCATGAACGCCATCGGCTACGACGCCGCGGCCCTGGGCAACCACGAGTTCAACTACGGCATACCGGTGCTCCGGAAGTTCGAGGAGCAGTGTGACTTCCCGCTGCTCGGCGCCAACGCACTCGACGCGAAGACCCTGCGTCCCGCCTTCCCGCCGTACAGCATGCACCGGCTGCGCACCCCGCACGGCCGGGACGTGAAGGTCGCGGTCCTCGGCCTGACCAACCCCGGGATCGCCATCTGGGACAAGGCCAACGTCACCGGCCGGATGGTCTTCCCCGGCCTGGAGGAGCAGGCGGCGAAGTGGGTGCCGAAGCTGCGGTCGATGGGTGCCGATGTGGTCGTCGTGTCGGCGCACTCCGGTTCCAGCGGCACGTCCTCGTACGGTGACCAGCTCCCCCACATCGAGAACGCGGCCGGGCTCGTGGCCGAGCAGGTCCCGGGGATCGACGCGATCCTCGTCGGGCACGCCCACACCGAGATCCCCGAGTACCGGGTGACGAACAAGGAGACCGGCAAGGACGTCGTGCTCTCCGAGCCGCTGAAGTGGGGCCAGCGCCTCACCCTCTTCGACTTCGACCTCGTGTGGCAGAAGGGCAGCTGGACGGTCGAGAAGGTCGCCGCCCAGGTCCTGAACTCCAACGCGGTGGAGGAGGACCCGGAGATCGTCGGGCTCCTCGCGGACGAGCACAAGAAGGTCGTCGCGTACGTCAACCAGATCATCGGCACCTCCACCGCGACCATGGCCACGGCCGAAGCGCCGTGGAAGGACGAGCCGATCATCGACCTGATCAACCACGTCCAGGCGGAGACGGTGAAGGCGGCGCTGGCCGGCGGCGAGTACGCGGCCCTGCCGGTCCTGTCGCAGGCCTCCTGCTTCTCCCGTACGGCGGCGATCCCGGCCGGTCAGGTCACCATCAGGGACGCGGCCGGGCTCTACGTCTTCGAGAACACCCTGGAGGCCCGACTGATGACGGGCGCCCAGATCAAGGACTACCTGGAGTACTCGGCGCGGTACTACGTCCAGACCCCGGCCGGCGCGCCCGTGGACCCCGCGAAGCTGACGAACGCGAACGGCACCCCGGACTACAACTACGACGCCGTGTACGGGGTGACGTACGACATCGACATCGCCAAGCCGGCCGGCTCGCGGATCGTGAACCTGTCCTTCGGCGGCAAGCCGATCGACCCGGCCGCGCA
Source organism: Streptomyces sp. NPDC046712 (assembly GCF_040645695.1). Lineage (NCBI taxonomy): Bacteria > Bacillati > Actinomycetota > Actinomycetes > Kitasatosporales > Streptomycetaceae > Streptomyces > Streptomyces sp. NPDC046712. The sequence continues at coordinate 66,300 of NZ_JBEYYW010000016.1, forward strand.
GTTCGTGCTCGCCGTGAACAACTACCGTGCCAGCGGCGGCGGTGCGTTCCCGCACGTCGCGGCCGCCAAGCAGCTGTGGGCCAACTCGGACGAGATCCGCAACACCATCATCCAGTGGGTGAAGGCGAAGGGGTCGATCGACCCGGGGCAGTTCGCGTCGGTGGACTGGAAGCTGACCCGGGACGGTACGCCCGTCTTCTGACCGGCTCGCTCAGCTCTGTGTGAGAGGCGTCAGCGCCTGGCCCTGGGCCGGGATGCATGGCGCCTCTCGCCGTTCCAGGCCGAAGCTGGTGAAGGCGGTGCGGCGCGGCAGCGGGTAGGGCTCCTTGCCGGTGAGCGAGTTGAGGATGGTCGCGCTGCGCCAGGCGGCGAGCCCGAGGTCGGGCGCGCCGACGCCGTGGGTGTGCTTCTCGGCGTTCTGTACGTAGACGGAGCCGGTGACGGACTCGTCGAGGACGAGCCGGAACTCGCCGTCGATCCTGGGCCGCCCGGCCGAGTCGTGGCGCGTGTACGGGTCGAGTCCGGCGAGCATCCGGCCGAGCGGGCGCTCCTTGTAGCCGGTGGCGAGGACGACGGCGTCCGTCGTGAGCCGGGAGCGGCTGCCCTCCTGGACGTGTTCCAGGTGCAGCTCCACCTTGGTGGTGGCGACCCGGCCGGCGGTGCGCACCTGGACGCCGGGGGTGAGGACGGCGTCCGGCCAGCCGCCGTGCAGGGTGCGCCGGTAGAGCTCCTCGTGGATGGCGGCGATGGTGTCGGCGTCGATGCCCTTGTGCAACTGCCACTGGCGGGGCACGAGTTCGTTGCGCGCCGACTCGGGCAGGGAGTGGAAGTAGCGGGTGTAGTCGGGGGTGAAGTGCTCCAGGCCGAGCTTGGAGTACTCCATCGGAGCGAACGCCTCCGTCCGCGCCAGCCAGTGGATCCGCTCGGCGCCGGCGGGCCGGGCCCTGAGCAGGTCGAGGAAGATCTCGGCCCCGGACTGGCCGGAGCCGATGACGGTGACGTGCTCGGCGGCGAGGAGCCGCTCACGGTGGTCGAGATACTCCGCCGAGTGGATGACGGGGACGTTCGGGGCGACGGCGAGCGGCTTCAGCGGCTCCGGGACGTACGGCTCGGTGCCGACGCCCAGCACGACGTTCCGGGTGTACGCGCGGCCCAGCGCCTCGGCCTCGCCCGCCGCGTCGAGCTGGGTGAAGTCGACCTCGAACAGGGTGCGTTCGGGGTTCCAGCGCACGGAGTCGACCTGGTGGCCGAAGTGCAGACCGGGGAGGCGGGAGCTGACCCAGCGGCAGTAGGCGTCGTACTCGGCGCGCTGGATGTGGAACTTCTCGGCGAAGTAGAAGGGGAAGAGCCGTTCGCGGGTGCGCAGGTAGTTGAGGAAGGACCAGGGGCTGGCGGGGTCGGCGAGGGTCACCAGGTCGGCGAGGAACGGGACTTGGAGGGTGGCGCCCTCGATGAGGAGCCCGGGGTGCCAGTGGAAGGCCGGGTTCTGCTCGTAGAAGGTGGCCGCCAGACCACCGGGGACGCCGTGGGCCAGGGCGGCGAGGGAGAGGTTGAAGGGGCCGATGCCGATGCCCACCAGGTCGTGGGGCCGATCGAGGTCTCGCTGGGGGGTGCTGCCGGTCATCGGTCGGTGCTGCCTTCCGTCTGGGCTTCTACGAGCGCGAGGATCTCTTCGAGGTCGCCGGGGGTGGCGTGAGGGTTGAGCAGGGTGGCCTTGAGCCAGAGCCGGCCGTCCTCGTGCGCCCGGCCGAGGACCGCGCGGCCCTGGGTGAGGAGGGTCCGGCGGATCGCGGCGACGTCCGAGTCGTCGGCGCCCGTCGGCCGGAACAGGACGGTGGTCAGCGTCGGCCGCTCGTACAGCTCCAGGCCGGGAGCCTTCTCGACGAGGTCGGCGAGGTGCTGGGCGAGCGCGCAGACCCGGTCGACGAGCGCGCCGAGTCCGGCGCGGCCTAGGGCGCGCAGGGTGACGGCGGTCTTGAGGATGTCGGGGCGGCGGGTGGTGCGCAGGGAGCGGCCGAGGAGGTCGGGGAGGCCGGCCTCGGTGTCGTCGTCGGCGTTGAGGTAGTCGGCGGTGTGGGAGAGGACGGCGAGGTCGGCCGTGTCGCGGACGGCGAGGAGCCCGGCGGCGACCGGCTGCCAGCCGAGTTTGTGCAGGTCGAGCGTGACGGAGCGGGCGCGGTCGAGGCCGGCGAGGAGGGGACGGTGGGTGTCGCTGAAGAGGGCGGCGCCGCCGTAGGCCGCGTCGACGTGGAGCTCGGCGCGGTGGGCCTCGCAGAGCGCGGCGATCTCGGGGAGGGGGTCGATGCGGCCGGTGTCGGTGGTGCCGGCGGTGGCCGCGACGAGGAGCGGACCGTGGAGATCGGTCAGTGCCTCGTCGAGGGCGACGGGGTCGAGGGTGCCGTTGGGGGTGGGCACGGTCACCGGCTCGGGCAGGCCGAGGAGCCAGGCGGCGCGGTGGAAGGAGTGGTGGGCGTTGGCACCGACGACGACCTGGAGGGGATGGCCGGGGCCGTGGCGCTCGCGGGCGAGGAGAAGGGCGAGCTGGTTGGCCTCGGTGCCGCCGGTGGTGACGAGGGCGTCGGGGTGGGGTGCGGTGGGGTAGACGGCGCCGGCCAGGGCCTTGGTGACCAGGTCCTCCAGGACGGAGGCGGCGGGGGCCTGGTCCCAGGAGTCCATGGAGGGGTTGAGCGCGGAGGCGGCGAGGTCGGCGGCGGCGGCGAGCGCGAGGGGCGGGGTGTGGAGGTGCGCGGCGCAGAGGGGATGGGCGGGGTCCGCGGCGCCCGCGGCGAGGGCGGCGACGAGGGTGTGGAGGGCGGTGGCGGGGGTGGTGCCGTGGGGTGGGAGGGGGTCTCCCAGTGCCTCCCGCACACGGGCGGCGACCTCGTCCGGTCCGCCGGCCGGAATCGGCCCGCCACGTGCCCGGGCGCCAGCGCGCAGGGCGTCGAGGACGGTGTCCAGAAGGGGGCGCAGGGCGTCGGGGCCGGTCTCGCCTCCGGCGAGGGATGGGGCGTCGGGGGTGGGCGCGGCACACATGGCACCACCCTGCCGGGGGTTCTGGGGGTTTGTCCGGTGAGAGGGTTCACGCAACCCGAACGAGGGACGGGGTCTGGACAAGGCCCCGTCCCTCGTGGTGGGCGTTCGTGGCTACGCGCTCCGGACCTTCAAGGCCCGGCGCAGGTCGTCGAGTTGGTCGACGAGCTTGCGGTGGAGGGCCGGGATCTGGGCGTCCGTCGTCAGGTGGTGGTCGCCCAGGGCAAGGGACTCCGCGTCGATCGCGTACGCCGGGAAGGCGTAGCGGCCCGCCGCCTCGGCCATCGCGGGGCCGCGGCGGGCGCCGAGGGCGGTGGCCGCCGGATAGAAGCGGGGCACGTACTCCCGTACCAGATCGGCCTGTTCGGGCTGCCAGAAGCCCTGGGCCGTCGCCGTGAACAGGTAGTTGGACAGGTCGTCGGAGTCGAAGAGCCGGGACCAGGCGGCCGCCTTGGCATCCGCGTCCGGCAGGGCGGCGCGGCAGCGGGCGGCGCCCTCCTGGCCCGTGGCGCTGGGGTCGCTCTCCAGCTCCGCCGCGATCACGGTCTCGTCGACGGCGCCGAGGACGCTGAGCCGGGCGAGGATGCGCCAGCGCAGTTCCGGGTCGATCTCGGGGCCGCCGGGGACGGTTCCGTCGGCGAGCCAGGCGGCGATGGTGTCGGGCTGAGTGGCGCTGCTGATGAACGTACGGACGGCCGTCAGGCGCAGGCCGGGGGCGTCGCCGTCCTCGGTGCGGCGGATGAGGTCGCGGGCGAGGGAGGTGAGCTTGGCCAGTGCGGCGGGGCGCTCCTCGGCCGGCAGGTAGCGGTCGGCGATCTGGGTGCGGGCGAAGGCGAGGACGCCCTGCACGACGGCGAGTTCGGTCTCGTCGGGGAGGTGGGCGTGCGCCGTCGCCAGGTAGTCGCCGGGGGCAAGTTCGCCGTCGCGGACCATGTCGCGCAGGGTGTTCCAGACGAGTGCGCGGGTGAGAGCGTCGGGGATGGCGGAGATGCCACGCAGGCCGGTCTCGAGCGAGTCCTCGTCCAGGCGCACCTTGGCATAGCTGAGGTCGCCGTCGTTGAGGACGACGAGGGCCGGGCGGGGGCCGCGAAGTTCCACGGGCGCCGTCTGCGGCACGTCGACGTCCAGACGCTCGCGCAGCAGGAGCCGGCGGCCGTCGACGAGGTCGCGGTCGTAGACGCCGACGGCGATACGGTGCGGGCGGCTGCCGTCGTGGCGCACGGTGAGCGTGGTGCGGGTCTCGTCGCCGCCGAGTTCGGGGGTGAGGGTGTCGACGCCCGTCGTGCGCAGCCACTGCTCGGCCCAGGCGTGGACGTCGCGGTCGGTGGCGGAGGCGAGGTTGTCGATGAAGTCGGCGAGGGTGGCGTTGCCGAACTTGTGGCGCTTGAAGTGGGTGTTGATGCCGGTGAGGAAGTCCTTCTCCCCCATCCAGGCGACGAGCTGGCGCAGGGCCGAGGCGCCCTTGGCGTAGGAGATGCCGTCGAAGTTGAGCAGCGCGGAGGCGGTGTCGGGGACGGCGTCCGGGTCGGGGGCGACGGGGTGGGTGGAGGGGCGCTGGTCGGCGTCGTATCCCCAGGCCTTGCGCTCGATGCCGAAGTCGATCCAGGTGTCGGGGAAGCGGTCGGAACACGCCTCGTTGACGGTCTGGTAGCCCATGTACTCGGCGAAGGACTCGTTCAGCCAGATGTCGTCCCACCAGCGCAGCGTGACCAGGTCGCCGAACCACATGTGGGCCATCTCGTGGGCGATGACCATGGCGCGGGTCTGGCGCTCGGTGACGGTGACGGCGGAGCGGTAGACGAACTCGTCGCGGAAGGTGACGAGGCCGGGGTTCTCCATGGCGCCGGCGTTGAACTCGGGGACGAAGGCCTGGTCGTAGGAGTCGAAGGGGTAGGGCTCCTCGAACTTCTCGTGGAAGCGGTCGAAGCAGGCCTTGGTGATGCCGAAGATCTCGTGGGCGTCGGCGTCGAGGTGGGGGGCGAGGGAGCGGCGGCAGTGGATGCCGAAGGGCAGTCCGGCGTGCTCGGTGCGGACGGAGTGCCAGGGTCCGGCGGCGACGCAGACGAAGTACGTGGAGAGGAGCGGGGTGGTGGCGGCCTTCCAGCGGCCGTCGGGCTGCTGCTCGGTGATGCCGTTGGCGAGGACGGTCCAGCCCTCGGGGGCCTTGACCGCCACGTCGAAGACGGCCTTGAGGTCGGGCTGATCGAAGGCGGCGAAGACGCGCTGGACGTCCTCCATGAAGAGCTGGGTGTAGACGTACGACTCGCCGTCGGTGGGGTCCGTGAAGCGGTGCATGCCCTCGCCGGTGCGGGAGTACCGCATGGTCGTACTGACACGCAGCGTGTGCTCGCCCTCGGTGAGGGTCAGGGGGAGCCGGTTCTCGTCCAGGAGCGCGGGGTCGAGGGGCTCGCCGTCGAGGTGGACGGAGTGGAGCGTGACGGGCTTCAGCTCGACGAAGGTGTCCGCGGCGGTGCGGGCGGTGAACCGGATCTCGGTCGTGGATTCGAAGGTCTCGTCGCCGGTGGTGAGGTCGAGGTCGACCGTGTAGTGCTCGACGTCGAGGAGCTGGGCACGGGTCTGCGCTTCGTCGCGCGTCAGTACGGACATGGGCCCCATGCTGCCTGATGAGGCCACTCCGGGGCAGGGGGGTTCCGCTGACAGCTCAGCAGGGACATGCCGCCCGGACAGGCCCACCGGGCAGGCCCGAGGCACCCCTAGGCGAGTCCGGTTCCGTTCAGGTGGGCGAAGGCGGCCGTGATGCCGGGGCGGTCGTAGCCCGCGGGGCCCTTGGCGCCGGAGGAGAGCAGGGCGTGCAGGAGCAGGCGGGCCTTGGCGGGATCGAGGGGGCCGGCGGGGACGAGGCCGCGGTGCAGGAGGTCGGACTCCGAGCCGGGGCCGCGGTAGGTGCGGGAGAGGGTGGCGCCGGCGCCGGTGCGGGAGGCGAGGACGACCGGGATGCGGTCGGCGAGGGCGGCCAGGGGCTCGACCAGCCAGGTGGGGACGTGGCCGGCGCCGAAGGCGGCGACGACCAGGCCGTCGAAGCGGGAGTCGACGGCTTCGAGGAGTTCGCCGCGGTCACCGGCGGTGAGGGTGATCAGGGCGACCCGTACCGCCGGGTCGAAGCGGAGCGGGTGGATCGCGCTGGTGCCGGTGGGGCGCAGCAGGATGCGCGGCTCGCCCTCGACGACCGTGCCCAGCGGGCCGGAGCCCGGGGAGGCGAAGGTGGTGACGGACGTGGTGTGGGTCTTGCGGGCGAGGCGGGCGGCGTGGATCTCGTCGGCGAGGACGACCAGGACGCCGAGGTCCCGGCAGCCGGGCCCGGCGGCGACGGCGATGGCGGCGGCCAGGTTGGCGGGGCCGTCGGCGCCGGGCAGGTCGGGGCGGCGCATCGCGCCGGTGACGACGATCGGCTCGCTCGTGACACAGAGCAGGTCGAGGAGGAAGGCGGTCTCCTCCAGGGTGTCGGTGCCCTGGACCACGACGACGCCGGAGCCGGCCGCGACGGTCTCCCGTACCTCGTGCGCGAGCGCGGCGAGGTCCTCGAAGGACAGCGAGGAGCTGGGCAGCCGGCGGAAGTCACGGAGCTCCACCTCGACGTCGATGAGGCCGAGCCCGGCCAGGACCTCCGCGCCCGTCATGCGCGAGGCGTCCCCGCCGCGCGCGGAGATGGTCCCGCCCAGGGTGAAGACCGTGACCCGGCCCATCAGCGTGCTCCGTCCGCGATCGTCTCGTGGTGGCGGATGACCTCCGCGATGATGAAGTTCAGGAGCTTCTCCGCGAACGCCGGATCCAGCTTCGCGCTCTCGGCCAGTTCCCGCAGCCGGGCGATCTGGCTGGCCTCGCGGGCCGGGTCGGCGGGCGGCAGCTGGTGCTTCGCCTTGAGCACGCCGACCTGCTGGGTGCATTTGAAGCGCTCGGCGAGCATGTGGACGACCGCCGCGTCGATGTTGTCGATGCTTTCGCGCAGCCGGGTCAGTTCCGCTTGTACGGACTCGTCGATCTCACTCATGAGCAGCGAGCTTAGACGGATCGGGAGGCGATCGTCGGAGGGTGTTCGGGATCCGGGATCCGGTTGCTCCAGCCGCCCGGGACGGTCCGCCCCTGTTGTTCCCGGAAGCGTATGGGGGCGGTGCCGACCCGGCGGTTGAAGAGCCGGGAGAAGTAGGCCGGGTCGTCGTAGCCGACCCGGCGGGCGACGGCGGCGACGGGCAGTTCGGTGGCGGCGAGGAGTTCCTTGGCGCGGCCGAGGCGGATGGAGAGCAGATAGTCCTTGGGGCTGCAGCCTGCGGCGCGCCGTACGGCGGTGCGCAGCTCGGTGGGCGTCATGCCGTGCCGGGCGGCGTGTTCGGCGACGGACAGCGGCTGGAACGCGTCGCGGGCGAGGGCGGTGAGGACGGGGTCGCCGTCGGCGTTGGTGTCGGCGCGGGCGCGGCGCAGGGCGACGAGGAGCTCGTGGACGGCGGCTCCGGTCTCGACCTCCAGGAGGGGGTTGCCGCGGCGGGCGGCGCGGGCGATGCGGCCGATGGCGGCGCGGGGGGCCGCGGCGTCGGAGAGGGGGACGACGGGCCGGTCCGGTTCGATGTAGCCGAGCTCGGTGTAGGTGGTGGTGGCGGGGCCGCCGAAGTCGACGAAGGACTCGTCCCAGCCGGTTTCGGGGTCGGCGGAGTAGTGGTGCGGTACGCCGGGGGTGAGCCAGATCAGGGCGGGCGCGGTGATGGTGGTGCGCCGCCCGTCCGGGCCTCGGTACCAGCCGCTGCCGGCGCTGACGACGACGGCCACGTGGTGGTCGAGGGTACGGGGGCCGACAGTGGGCAGGGTGCCGTGCTGCAGTCCGACGCCGAGGCAGACGAGCCCGAGGCGGTGGTGGACCGGGCTGGGCGTGAAGTAGCGCATCCAGGTGTGGTACATCCGCCGTGCCTGCCTTTCTTCCGTCCAAACAGCGACGATCTTTGTCCATGGACCCGTCCGCCGCCAGAGGGCGAAGGTGAGGCCATGAGCACGTTCGCTGTGGGTGACGAGGACTTTCTCCTGGACGGGCGGCCGGTGCGGCTGTTGTCGGGGGCTTTGCACTACTTCCGGGTGCACGAGGACCAGTGGGGCCATCGGCTGGGGATGCTCCGCGCGATGGGGCTCAACTGTGTCGAGACCTACGTGCCGTGGAACCTGTACGAGCCGGAGCCCGGCCGGTACGGGGACGTGGCCGCGTTGGGCCGTTTTCTGGACGCGGTGGCGGCGGCCAGGATGTGGGCGATCGTGCGGCCGGGGCCATACATCTGCGCCGAGTGGGAGAACGGCGGGCTTCCGCACTGGCTGACCGGGCGGCTGGGGCGGCGGGTGCGGACGGAGGACGCGGAGTATCTGGGCCATGTGGAGCGCTGGTTCCGGACGCTGCTGCCGCAGGTCGTGGAGCGGCAGATCGACCGCGGCGGCCCGGTGATCATGGTCCAGGTGGAGAACGAGTACGGGAGTTACGGCTCGGACCAGGGGTATCTCCGGCGGGTGGCGGATCTGCTGCTCGACTGCGGGGTGGGGGTGCCGCTGTTCACGTCGGACGGGCCCGAGGACCACATGCTGACCGGAGGGTCGGTGCCCGGGATCCTGGCGACGGCGAACTTCGGCTCGGGGGCGCGGGAGGCGTTCGCGGCGCTGCGGCGGCATCAGCCGTCGGGGCCGCTGATGTGCATGGAGTTCTGGTGCGGCTGGTTCGACCACTGGGGCACGGAGCATTCCGTACGGGACGCTCAGGACGCGGCGGCGACGCTGCGGGAGATCCTGGAGTGCGGGGCGTCGGTGAACGTCTACATGGCGCACGGCGGGACGAACTTCGCGGGCTGGGCGGGGGCGAACCGCGCCGGTGCGCTGCACGAGGGCGAGCTGCGGCCGACGGTGACCTCGTACGACTACGACGCGCCGGTGGACGAGGCGGGGCTGCCCACGGAGAAGTTCTGGCGGTTCCGCGAGGTGCTCGCGGAGTTCGCGCAGGGTCCGCTGCCGGAGGTGCCGGCGCCGCCGCGGCGGATCGCGGGGCCGGTCGACGCGGTCCTGGCGGAGTGGGCTCCCCTGGCGGAGGTCCTCGAGGTGCTCGGCGACGAGGAGTCGCGGACGCCGCTGCCGCCGACGTTCGAGGAGCTGGGCGTGGACCGGGGGCTGGTGCGCTACCGCCTGGAGATCCCGGGACCGCGGCAGCCGTATCCGCTCGCCGTGACGGGGTTGCGCGACCGCGCGGTGGTGTACGTGGACGGGGTGCGCGCCGGGGTGCTGGCGTCGGAGGACGCGGTGCTCGCGGAGCCGGTGGCGGGGCCGGCGGTGGTCGAGCTGTGGGTGGAGTCGCTGGGCCGGGTGAACTACGGGCCGCGGCAGGCGGAGCCGAAGGGGATCACGGGCGGGGTCCGGCACGAGCGGCAGTATGTGCACGGGGTTCGGGCCCGGGGGCTGCGGGTGGACGCCTTCGAGGCGGGGGCGGTGGCGAAGGTGCCGTTCCGGCCGGTGACGGTGGATGCCGGGCGGGGCCTGTACCGGGCGGTGGTGGAGGTGGCCGGGCCGGGTGACGCCACGCTGTCCGTGCCGGGCGGGACGCGTGGCTTCGTCTGGGTGAACGGCTTCTGTCTGGGGCGGTACTGGGGTGCCGGGCCGCAGCGGTCGCTGTTCGTGCCGGGCCCGGTGCTGCGGGAGGGCGGCAACGAGGTGTGGGTGCTCGAGCTGGAGGGCGGGGCGGGGGACGTACGGATGGCCTGAGGTGTACGGGGGCGGGCGGTCGCCCCCGTACACCTCGGGGTCCGTACTAGAGCGTCGCCGCGGCCGACTTGATCGCGGCGGCGAAGGTCGAGACCTCGGTGTACACGCCGGGGTAGCCGGGCCGTGCGCAGCCCTCGCCCCAGCTCACGATGCCGACCTGGATCCAGGCACCGGCGTTGTCACGGCGGAACATCGGGCCGCCGGAGTCACCCTGGCAGGTGTCGACGCCGCCCTCGTTGAAGCCGGCGCAGATCTCCTCGCCCGGGACCAGGGAGCTGCCGTACGCGTCCTGGCAGTCGGCGTCGGAGACGAACGGCACCGTCGCCTTGCGCAGGTACCGCTGCTGCGCGCCGCCCTCGCGGGTGGCGCCCCAGCCGGCGACGGTGAACGTGCCGCTGTTGTACGCGGTCGTCTCGGCGATCTTGAGGGTGGGTACCGAGGTGATCGGCGAGGCGAGCTTGATCAGGGCCCAGTCCTTGCCCGTGCCGTTGTAGCCGGGGGCCTGGAGGACCTTGGTCGACCTGACCTTGATGGCGCTGCTGGAGTTCAGGTCCACGACTCCGGCGGTGGCGGTGATGCTGGTGTTGTTGCCGGAGCCGTTCACACAGTGGGCGGCGGTGAGGACGATCTGCGGGGTCAGCATCGAGCCGCCACAGCCCATGGAGAGCCTGACCATCCAGGGGAACTCGCCCTGGGCGGCGCGGGTTCCGCCGACGACCGGGGTGGGCGCGGCGGAGGCGGTGGAGGGCTGGAGACTGACGGCGGCGAGGACGACGGCGCCGGCCGCGGCGATTCTCTGAAGGGCGCGGACGAACCTGTTCTTCTTCAAGTGTCTGCCTTTCATGGGGGGTTGAGCCCTGATGGCATGTGCCCGTCAAGGCTTGGTCCGGATTATGGACAAGGCTCACAGGGGCCACAAGAACGCGATTTCGGCCATCGGACGGGGCCCGGCCGCCCCCGTACAGTGAAGGAAAGGGGGTGTGACGTGCCGAACGGCAACGCAGTCGTCCATGGGTTTCCGCACCTCGACCAGGTCCGGGCCTCGATCACCGCGCTGTACCGGAGGCTGTCGGCGGACGGGGTGCGGCGGTATGCGACGAGCGTGCCGGCGGCGGATGTGGCCTTCGGGGACGAGGAGGACCTCCACCTCGGGGCGCAGCGGGTGGCCCGGGCCCTCGTGCACCACCTGGGGCTGCCCGAGGCACGGATGATCGTGAGCTTCCGCGAGATGAGGCACGCGGCGAGCGTCGAACTGGCCGCGGGACCCGAGTACTTCGTCGAGCTGAACGACCGCTTCCGGCTGCACCGCAGGGACGTGGGAGCCGCGCTCGCCCACGAGATCGCCCATGTGTTCCTGCACCGCCTCGACCTCGGCTTCCCGGACACCCGGAAGAACGAGATCCTCACCGATGTGGTGACCGCCTATCTGGGGGCGGGATGGCTGCTGCTCGACGCGTTCCGGGAGGACGGGGTGTCCAGCCAGAAGCTGGGGTACCTGACGCCGGAGGAGTTCGGGTACGTCCTGGCGAAGCGGGCGGCGGTGTTCGGGGAGGATCCGTCGCCGTGGTTCACCAGCCCGCGCGCGTACGAGGCGTGGACGCGGGGACGGGAGGAGGCGGCCCGTGACAGCCGCCGACCGCCGCTGGCGGCCGCGGGGTGGGCGGCGCGGCACCGCTATGCGAAGGACCGCCGCTACGGACGGGCGGCGGCGGACGCTCCATACGCCTTCGAGGGGACGGGCACCTCCGTCCGGGTCTCGTTCCCGTGCCCGGTGTGCCGGCAGCGGCTGCGGGTGCCGACGGGCCGGCAGGTCCGGGCGAGGTGCGGGGTGTGCGGGTCGGTCCTGGAGTGTGACACCTAGGGTCTTTCGTTCGGATCAGGCCGGAGCCCGGCAAGATCCGAACGAGAGGCCCTGGGTCGTGTCCGCTTGCGGAGGGCGGAGAAGGCCACGCGGTATTCGTTTGCGCCGTCCGTGCCCGGCGGGTGAAGGTCGGTGGATGAGCACGCTGTTCGACGCCATTCACGAGGGGGAGGACGCGGTCGTGCGCGCCCTCCGGGCCGGGATGTCCCCCGAGGCCGACGACGAAGGGGAGAGCGCGCTGTACCGGGCGGCCCTCGCGAACGAGGCCGGGATCGTACGGCTTCTGCTGGCGGCCGGCGCCGATCCCGCGCGGGGCAGCGGAGAGGAGGCCGGGGACCTGCCGCTGTGCGGGGCGGCGTGCGGCGGGCACGCCGAGGTCGTGCGGGCGCTGCTGTCCGGCGGGGCGCGGGCGGACCAGGCGGAGGCGTACGGGTTCACCGCCCTGGACTGGGCCGTGCGGCTCGGGCATGTGGAGACGGTGCGGGTCCTCCTGGAGCACGGTGCCGACCCGGGCCGGCCGGGCCCCGACGGACTCCCCCCGCTCGTGGCGGCGGCCCGGCGCGGCTCGTCCGGGAGCGTGCGGGCTCTGCTCGAACACGGTGCGGGGCCGGTCGAGGACGCCCTGAGCGAGGCGCGGCGCTGGATCGGCGTCGACATCGCGGAGGAGTTGCGGCGCGGGCTGCTCGAGACGAGCGGGGGCGGCGCGTCCGGCGAGACCGTGGTGCGCCGCGTGTACGAGGACGGCGGGGTGACCGTCGTCGTCGAACTGCTGCGTGCGGACGGCGCCCCGGGCAGCGGCAACGAGCAGCAGACCGGTCACGCGGCGATCGCCACGCTCCTGGAGCGCGCGCTGGGCCTGCGCACTCCGCCCGAGGAGCTCGCCGGGCGGGCCCTGCGGTGCGGGGACCCGGACCTGGACGACTGGACCGAGACGGTCCGCGCCCTGGTCGACCGCGCCGACGAGGAGACCTTCGGGGCGGCCGCCGCCTGGTGCGCGAGCGAGGAACCCCTGCGGCGGGCCCTGGGCGCGAGCGTCCTGGGCCCGCTCGACGGCTTCACGGCGCGGGCGGTGCCGGTGCTGCGCCGCCTGGCGGCTGAGACGTGGCCGGGCGGGTCCGCACCGCCGGCCGCGCGGGAGCCCGCGCTCTGCGTGGTCGCCGCGCTCGGGCAGTGCGGGGATCCGGCCGCCGTGCCCGAGATGCTGGCGTTCGCCTCGCACCCCGATGCCGAGGTGCGGCGCGCACTCGGGTGCGCGCTCACCGGCCCCGTGCCCGCCGGGGACGCGGTGGCCGTGGAGACGCTGATCGCGCTGAGTCGCGACCACGACCACGGGGTGCGGGACTGGGCGACGCTCGCGCTCGCGGAGGTGCCCGAGGACACGCCCGTACTGCGGGAGGCGCTCGCGGCCCGGCTGGACGACGAGGATCCGGACGTCGTCGCCGAGGCGGCGCGTGGACTGGTGATGCGTCAGGATCCGCGGGCCGTGGAGGTGTTGGCCCGGATTCTCGCGGACGGGGACCCGGACGGGACCGCCCGGGACACCGCGCTCGCCGCCGTCGAGTACGTCCGGGACGATCGGGTCAGGACCCGCCTGGAGTGGACGAGCCCGCGATGTCGTTGACCGCCGCCCAGGCGAACGCCATCGCCGGCCCGATCGTGGCGCCCGGCCCCGGATACGTCTCCCCCATCACGGCCGCGGAGCAGTTCCCCGCGGCATACAGACCCTCGATGACACCGCCGTCCTCCCGCAGCACCCGCGCGTCGCCGTCCGTGACCAGACCGCCCTTGGTGCCGATGTCACCGGGGTGCACCGGCACGGCGTAGAAGGGTCCCTTGTCCAGCGGTGCCAGGTTCGGGTTCGGCAGCGTCGGGTCGCCGTAGTAACGGTCGTAGACCGAGTCACCGCGCCCGAAGTCCTCGTCCTTGCCCTTCGCCGCGAAGCCGTTGAAGCGCGTGATGGTGGCTTCCAGGCCCGGGGCGCCGATCCGGAGCGCCAGTTCGGCGACGGTCGGGGCCTGGACCACGAAGCCCTCCCACCGCTTCGGGAACGGCTGCCCGGGGAAGAGGCCGGCGAAGATGTACCGCGCCTTGGAGCGGGCGTCGAGGATCAGCCAGGACGGGACCGTCGTCGCCTCCGGCCGGTCGCAGGCGTACATCCGGTCCACGAATCGGTGGTACGGCGCCGCCTCGTCGGCGTACCGCTCCCCCGCCGCGTCGACGATCACCATTCCCGGGATGCCCCGGTCGGCGACGAGGAAGAACGGCTTCTCCCCGGGCGGGCAGACCGACGGCGCGCCCCACACCTTGTCCAGCAGGTCGGTCGCCGCGCCCAGTTCCTCGCCGATGCGGAGCGCGTCGCCGGTCTGTCCCTCCGAGGCGTGCGTCCAGGCCGTTGAGGTGGGCGCCGGCAGATGCTTCTCGCGCAGCTCCTGGTCGTGCGAGAAGCCGCCGGAGGCGAGGACGACCCCTCCCCGCGCGCGTACGGTCCGCCCGTCCGCGAGCTCCACTCCGGTCACCCGGCCGTCCTCGACGAGGAGCCCGGCGAGCGGGGCGTTCAGCCACAGCTCGCCGCCGAGCTCGTCGAGCGAGAGCCGCATCCGGGCGATCAGCGCCTCGCCGAGGGAGAGCGGCTTCCGACCGGTGAGCAGGGCGCCGACGGCCCGCGCGCCGACCCGGACGGCGGCCCTCCGACCCGCCCAGGTGCGGGCGACCATGTTGAGGAAGCGGAAGTCGTACGAGGTCATGGTCAGGCCGTAGGTGGGAAGTCCGGCCCGGCGCATGGTCGCCGCGAGCGGTCCGAGGCGCTTCAGGTCCATGATGCGCGGCTCGATCGAGCGTCCCTGGGCCATGCCGCCGAGGGCCTCGGGGAAGTAGTCGGCGTAGCCCGGGGTGTACATGAAGCGCACCCGGGTCCGGTCGTGGAACTCCCGTACCATGCGCGGGCCATGGGTCAGGTAGGCGTCCTTGCGGGCGTCCGGGACACGGTCGCCGACGGTCGCGTCGAGGTAGGCGCGGGCCTTCTCGTACGTGTCACCCAGCGCGGCCTCGTCGAGATGGTGGTTGCCCGGAACCCAGATCGCGCCGCCGGACAGGGCGGTGGAGCCGCCGTAGCGGTCGGTCTTCTCGACGACGAGGGCGGTCAGGCCGCGCAGCCGCGCGGTGATCGCGGCGGCGAATCCGGCGGCGCCGGAGCCCACGACGACGACGTCGTACTCGTGCGTGTCCGTGGTCATGTGAACACTCCGGTCGCGTAGTCGCTGCGGAAGTAGAGGAGCGGGGTGCCGTCCTCGCGGGCGTCGAGGGCCAGGACGCGGGCGGTGGCGAGGAGGTGGTCGCCGGCCTCGTGGACGGCGTGGACCGCGCAGTCGAGGGTGGCGAGCGCGCCGTCGACGTGGACGGCCCCGTCCTCGGTCGTGGTCCAGTGGACTCCGGCGAACTTGTCCGGGCCGCTGCGGCCGAGGGCCGCGCACACCTCGCGCTGGTCCTCGGCGAGGATGGAGATCCCGAAGCGGCCGGCCGCCCGGACCCCGGGCCAGCTGGTGGAGGTCTTCGCCACGCAGAGCAGGACCAGCGGCGGGTCGAGGGAGAGGGACGCGAAGGACTGCACGGCCAGGCCGACGGGCCGGCCGGTCGGGTCCAGGGCGGCGACCACCGTGATGCCGCTGGCGAAGTGGCCGAGGACGTGCTTCATCAGCCGTTCCACTGGTGGCCCCAGAGGCTGTCGGAGGTGATCTCCTTCGTGGTCCAGGTCGCCGGGTCGACGATCAGTCCGTCCCAGCCGTACTCGACCTGGAAGCCGCCGGGCGCCTGGGCGTAGAAGGAGACCATGCGGTCGTTGGAGTGGCGGCCGAGGGTGGACGCGATGGGGATGTCGGCCGCGTTCATGCGGTCGAGGCAGTATCCGACGGAGTCGAGCGAGTCGGTCTCGACCATGAAGTGGACGATGCCGGGCGGCAGGGCGCCGGGGTAGAGGCCGAGGCTGTGGTGGCGGGCGTTGGGGCTGAGGAAGTTCATCCAGTAGAAGTCCTGGCCGGGTTCGCCGGTGGGGACGGCGACCGGGGGCAGCTTCATCCGGTCGCGGAGCTGGAAGCCGAGCAGGTGCTCGTAGAAGGCGACGGTCCCGTCCATGTTCGGTGCGGGCAGCACGACATGGCCGAGGCCGAGGTCCTGGCCGGCGGGGGTCGTGGTGACGAATCGGTTGCCGTACCGGGCGGGCAGCGGCGTGTGGTCCTGGGCCTGTCCCCAGTAGAGCTCCAGGGGGTTGCCCGCCGGGTCGTCGACGTGGAGGAGTCCCTGGACGCGGCGCTCTGCGAGGGTCGCGTCGTCGGCGTGCTTGACGGGGAAGCCGGACGCCTCGAGTTCTTCGGCGGCCTCGTTGAGCGCGCGGGCGTTCGGGACCTCGAAGCCCGCGGCGAGCAGCCGGTCGCGTGCGCCGGCGACGAAGGAGAGGCGGCGGATCCGGTCGTCGATCCGGGTGTGCAGGACGGTGTCCGTGGAGTCCTGGGCCTCGGCCATGCCGAGGATGTCGAGGGTGTAGGCGCGCCATTCGGCGAGCGTGGTGGTCTCGATGCGGAGGTAGCCGAGCGAGCGGATGTCCATGAGTCGTGCTCCTAGTGCGTCGACCGGTGCGTGAAGAAGTCGAGGGCCAGGCGGTTGAACTCGTCGAACCGCTCGACCTGTGCCCAGTGGCCGCAGTGCGGGAAGACGTGCAGCCGGGCGTCGGGGATGGTGCGCAGGGCGAGGAGCGCTCCGTCGAGCGGGTTGGTGCGGTCCTCGCGGCCCCAGGTGAGCAGGGTGGGCTGGGTGATGCGGTGGGCCTCGCGCCAGAGCAGCGACTCCTGCGGCCAGGTGGCGAACGCGGCGGCCATCCGGGCGGTGCCGAGCCGGGCCTCGGGGTCGATGGCCTGCGTGTACCGCTCCTCGACGAAGGCGTCGGTGACGATCGCCGGGTCGTAGGCCATGGTGAGCAGGAACTCCCGCATCTGCTCGCGGCTGGGGTCGGGCGAGGCGTTGAAGGCGAAGAGGCGTTTGATGCCCTCGGTGGGGTCGGGCGAGAAGAGGTTGGCGGAGATCCCGCCGGGGCCCATGAGGAGCAGCGTGGCGACCTCGTCGGGGTGGTCGAGGGCGAGCCGGGTCGCCGTGCCGCCGCCGAGCGAGTTGCCGATGAAGTGAGCTTTCTCCAGGCCGAGTTCGTCCATCAGTGCGGCGACGGCACGGGCGCTGAAGGAGAAGTAGTCGCGGTCCGGTTCGGGCTTGTCGGAGCGGCCGAAGCAGGGCTGGTCGATCAGGAGCGTGCGGAAATGCTGGGCGAAGACGGGCAGGTTGGCGCCGAAGTTGGACCAGGCGGAGGCTCCGGGCCCGCCGCCGTGGAGCATCACGACCGCGGGTGCGTCCGCCGGCCCGGCCTCGTGGAAGTGCAGGCTGAGGCCGCCGGCCCGTACGGTCCGGGACGTGCTCTCGTAGGTGAGGGTCACAGCATCGTGTCCTGGATGTCGAGGCCGAGGGCGGCCTGGCCGTAGAGGACGAGGGCCCGCTCGGGGTCGTTGGCGGCGTGACCGCGGCCGGTGTGGACGTCGCGCCAGGCGCGCTGGACCCGGTTGTCGCCCGTGCGCATGGCGCCGCCGCCCGCGTTCTCCATGAGCAGGTCGACGGCGGCGACGGCCCGTTCGGTCGCGATGACCTGGTCGCGGCGTGCGCGGGCCCGCAGCTCCACCGGCAACGGCGCGCCGCTGCGGGCGAGTTCGTACAGCTCGGTCATGTTCCGGGTGAGCTGGAGCCAGGAGGCGTCGATGTCGGCGGCGGCGCGGGCGATGCGGACCTGGGC
This sequence comes from Streptomyces sp. NPDC046712, assembly GCF_040645695.1. NCBI lineage: Bacteria > Bacillati > Actinomycetota > Actinomycetes > Kitasatosporales > Streptomycetaceae > Streptomyces > Streptomyces sp. NPDC046712. Next base: position 83,750 of record NZ_JBEYYW010000016.1, read on the forward strand.
GAAGGGGTCCTCGGCGACCTGCTGTCCGTAGGAGATGCGGAACCGTTCGCGGGTGGCGGCGAGGTGGGCCTCGTACGCACCCTCGGCGATACCGACGATCGGGGTGGAGATGGTGGTGGTGAACACGGCGGCGTACGGGAGCCGGTAGAGCGGCTCGGGGTTGGCGGCGCGGCCGGGCGCGTCGAGAGCGGTGACCGGGCCGAAGCTCAGCGCGCGGTGCTCGGGAACGAACACGTCCTCGCAGACGACGTCGTTGGAGCCGGAGCCGCGCAGGCCGACGGTGTCCCAGACCTCGTCGACGCGGTATGCGGTACGCGGGACGAGGAAGGTGCGCATGTCGACGGGGCGGCCGTCGGCGTCGGTGACGAGGCCGCCGAGCAGCGCCCAGTCGGTGTGGTCGCAGCCGGAGGAGAAGTGCCAGCGTCCGCTGAGGGTGAAGCCGCCTTCGACGGGGGTGACCTTGCCGGTGGGGGCGTACGAGGAGCAGATCCGGGTGTCGGGGTCGGCGCCCCACACCTCCTCCTGGGCCTTCGGCTCGTACAGGGCGACGTGCCAGGGGTGGACGCCGACGACGGAGGCGACCCAGCCGGTGGAGCCGCAGGCCTTCGCGATCTCCTTGACGGCGGTGTAGAAGGTGACGGGGTCGGCGGCGAAGCCCCCGTAGGTGCGGGGCTGGAGCAGCTTGAAGAAGCCGGTCGCGGCAAGCTCCTTGACGGAGTCCTCGGGGACCTTGCGGGCGGCCTCGGCCTCGGCGGCCCGCTCGCGCAGGGCGGGGGCGAGGGCGCGGACCGCCTCGAGGACGGCTCCGGTGGCGTCGCTCATCGCGTGTCCTCTCTCGGAGGGAATCGGAAGTGGCTGGACCGTACGCCCGAGGTGTTCCGGAACGGCACAAGGGGTTCCCGCTGAGCGGGAACCCGGCGCTCAGAGGCCCGTGCCGCCGAACCGGGCGACCCGACACCCGCCCCGTATATACCTATTAGAAATAGTGGGTGCAGCTGTCTTCCCCCGGGCCCGGACACCGTGGCAGGGTCGGCGCAACCTCACGGAAACACGGGAGACGTCCATGACCGCTGAGCTCGTCGGCGTACCCGCCCCGTCGGCACCTCCCTCGTTGCTGGAGAAGGCGGCCCGGGTGCTCGCGGCCTTCGAGGGGCCCGAGCCGAGGCTCTCGCTCACCGAGGTGATCCGCCGCTCCGGCATCCCGCGCTCCTCGGCCCATCGCATCCTCGACCAGCTCGTCCAGCTGCGCTGGCTGGACCGCGAGGGCCGGGACTACCGCATGGGGATGCGCATGCTGGAACTCGGCGCGCTCGCCGCACACCACAACCGGCTGCGCCGGGCCGCGCTCCCCCGCCTCCACGCGCTCCACGAGTCGACCGGGCACCTGGTCCATCTGTACGTCCTCGACGGGACCGAGGTCGTCTGCCTGGAGCGCATCGGCGGTTCGGAGGACTCGACCGTCCCCTCGCGCACGGGCGGCAGGATGCCCGCGTACTCCACCGCCGCGGGCAAGGCCCTGCTCGCCTTCGGCGACCCGGCCGCCCTCACCGCGCTCCTGGCCGGGCGGCTGCGCCCGCTCACCCCACGGACCCTGGTCCACCCGGTCGCGCTCCGCTCCGAGCTGGCGGCGGCCCGGGAGCGGGGCGCCGCCTTCGACCGCGAGGAGACCTTCCGGGGCGTCTCCTGCGTGGCCGCCCCGCTGCGCGGCGCGGGCCGGGCCATCGCCGCCGTCTCCGTCTCGGGCCACGGCATCCACCGCGAACTGGACCGGCTGGCCCCGGTCGTGGGGGCGTGTACGCGAGGGGTGTGGCAGGACCTGTTCGGCCCGGGGAGGACCCGGGCCGAGGCACGGCCCGTCGCCCCCGCCCCCACGTCCCGTGTCCCGGAAGGGGAGATGGACGCGATGATGGGGTGGCTGCGCTTCAGCGAGTGGATGTAGCCGATTCCGCCCGCTCCACCAGCAGGTCGACCATCCGGCGCATCACGGGCACGGGCAGCGCGGGGTTCGCGGCGGCGTCGCGGGCGGTCCTCGGATCGCCCAGCAGCCGGAGCAGGACCTCCTGCGGGAGGGCGGGGTTCCGGGCGGCGCGGACCCGTACCGACCTCTCCGGGTCGTCGAGCAGGCGAACGGCCGCCGCAGGAGTCAGCCTCGGGTCCTCCGCCGCGTCCTGCCGCACCTCCTCGGACTCGTCCCGGCTGAGCTCCTCGACCAGCTCGGGCGTGGACTCCGGGTCGCTCAGGGCGAGTCGGCGCAGCCTCGGGTTCGGGTCGGTGGCGTGACGGAGAAGGCCGGTGCGCGGGAAGTTCGGGTGCGTGCGCGGCCGGCCGGGGAAGGAGTAGCTGCCGTCCCACCAGTGCCAGACCTCCAGGAGCATCTCCGGGGGCGCGTCGTCGCAGGACTCGGCGAGGAAGAGCCGCACGACCCGGTCCTCGTCGCGGGCGAGCCGTGCGACGACGTCCGGCGGCAGGCGGCGGGCGCGGGCGACGCTGCTGCGGACGAACGGATGGCTGGAGGCGGCGAGGCGGCGCATGGCCGCCGGGTCGTCGTGCAGTGCGGCGACCCAGGGCACGGCGTAGGGGTGCCGGTCGCGCTGCGGGATGTCCACACGGATAATGGCCCGCTGCTCCTCGGTGAGGTCGGGCCGCAGAGCGAGGGGGTACCGAACGTCGTCGGACTGGTCATCGAGGAGGGCGGCGACGGCAGCCGGGTCGAGACGCGGATTGCGCGCCAGCCGCGCCCGGACCGCCGGATCCTCGTGCTGCGCGAGGCGGGCGGCCAGTCCGGGCGTCAGGCGGCAGGTGTCGAGTACCCCACTGCCAAGCTGCTCGAAGGCGGCCTCGTCCAGCGGGTGGTCCTGATGGTGGCGCAGCAGGGCGGCCGTACGGACGTGCTCGTCGGGATCGGCGAGCAGCCCTTCGCGTACGACCGGCGTGAGTTGAGACCACGCGGTGTCGCAGGCGGCCGCCCGGACGGCGGGAACAGGGTCGGCAGCGAGGGCGTGGAGCAGGACCGTGGGCAGTCCGGGCAGCCTGACGACCTCGGCTCGGACGAGCGGGGAGGCGTCGGCGGCGAGTGCTTCGTAGCCTGCGGCGGTCAGCGGCGTGCCCGCGTGCACGGCGTCCTCGACGAACACGGCCCGCCGCGCACCGCTCGTCTCCGCGAGGAGGATTCGCGTCCACTGCTCGGCGGTCAGCTTCTGGCGCGCGTCGAGGAGGACGGCGCGCACCTTCCGATCCGGGTGGTCGGCGGCGGCGTCGACGACGACTGGCGGCAGGTCGCGCCGGAACAGGAAATGAGGTTCGACGTCGAGCAGCCGGATCAACAGGTCCTCGGGCGCCGCCCGGTTGAAGCCCAGATGGTCCCAGCCCTCGACCGGCTCCGTCGGCTCGTCGAGTGTCATGGGCACCATCCTGCCCGGTCCGCGGCCGGCTGACGTGGGGGGACCGGCCGCGGACCGGGGGCTGGTGGGTCGGGCGGCTCAGCAGCCGTGGTCGACGAGGTCGAACGTGGCGTAGTGGTCGGCCGTGTAGTAGTCCTCCTGGTACGCGTCGCCGGTCACGATCCGGCGGGCGCCGCGTGTGGAGGAGCCCGGGGTCTTCACCGTGTACTCGTGGTAGTAGCCCGTCGAGTGGGCCGGGAGGACGCCTTCGCGGTTCTGGAAGACGCTGCCGTCCTGGCTGTACGGGAACGGGCCGCCCTGCTCGATCAGGCGGAGGGTGTCGTGTGCCTGGGAGGGGAGATCGGAGTAGCAGATCTCGCCGACGGCGGCGGCCGAGAAGGCGGACGCGGCCACCGGGGCGGTGGAGACGGCGGGCGGGGCGGCGGCCGCGCCTGCCGGGGCGCCGAGGAGGAGGGTCGAGACGAGGGCGGCTGCGCCGCCGATGACGGAGAATCGTGGGGGGATTCGCATGTCCATGATGATGACGCGCGTAGAGCACGCCCGGACAGCCCAACTCCCTTCAATTTTCCGGACGTTAACTTCATCCACCGGATGTGGGGACGGCGTGTGCGTCCCTCACTCGTACGTCACGTCCACCCGCTCCCCGAGCGGTACCGCCTGGCACGCCAGCACATAGCCCTCGGCCAGATCGTCGGCGTCCAGGACCTCGTTGCGGCCCATCTTCACCTCGCCCGCCGTGATCCGGCAGGCGCAGGCCGCGCAGGCACCCTCGCGGCAGGAGTACGGGGCGTCGACCCCGGCCGCGAGGAGGGCGTCGAGGAGCGGGGTGGCCGGACCGCCGGTCACCCGGTGGGTGACTCCGTCGAGACGGACCTCGGCCGTGTACGAGACCTCGGCCGGATGCGGGGCCTCCCCCAAGGCCGCCTCCTCACGGCTGAAGACGTCGTCGGACAGCGAGAAGTACCGCTCGCGGTGGACGGCGCCGCCGCCCGCCGACCGTACGGCCGCCTCCGCGGCGTCCATCAGCGGCGCCGGGCCGCAGAGGTACGTGTCCCGGACGGCGTGCGGGGCGAGGACGGGCGCGAGCAGTTCGGCGGTGGGCAGGCCCTGGAGGGACTCCAGCCAGTGGACGAGGGAGAACCGGCCCGCGAAGTCCTCGGCCAGCTCGCGCAGTTCGTCGCGGAAGATGACGGAGGACTGGTCGCGGTTGGCGTAGAGCAGCGTGACCCGGCCCTCCCCCGCCACCAGGGTCGACTTGGCGAGCGCAATGACGGGGGTGATGCCGCTGCCACCGGCGACCAGCAGCAGGTCGCGGCCCGGCACGGCCGGGGTGAAGGTCCCCGCCGGTGGCAGCACCTCCAGCTCGTCCCCGGCCGCGACCTGTTCGCACAGCCAGCCGGAGCCGCGTCCCCCCGGCACCTTCTTGACCGTGATCTTCGGAGCCTCGCCGGTGTCCGGTGAACTGGCGAGCGAGTAGCAGCGGGCGCCGCCGCCGGGCAGCCGCACGGTCAGGAACTGGCCGGGCCGGTACGGGAAGTCGGCGTCGAGGACCAGGGAGACGGCGTCCGCGGTCTCGGGGATCACCTCGGCGACGCGTACGCGGATGGTCCTGACGGTACGGCCGTCACGGGAGGTCCGGCCGTCACGGGAGGTCGGCACCGGTCACCTCCAGTGCGCCGCTCGCCACCGCCGCGTCGATCGACCGGCGCAGATCCTCACAGGCGCGGACCCGGCCGGCCGGCTCACCCGCCGCGACCCGGGCCCCGATGGCCGGGCAGGCGACCGCCGACGGACCGGACCACTGCACGGCCGTGTGGGCCGGGCTGAACTTCTCGCACAGCACCTGGTTCCCGCAGGTGCGGCACTCCACCGGGCGCATCACCGCGGGCGCCTTGCCAGGTTCTCGGCGACCTCGGCCTCCCACGCCTCGTTGGCCCGGGTGGTGTCGATCTCGAACTCGAACCGCTCGACCATCTCGTCCTTGACGTCGCCCACGTCCACGTAGAACTGCTCGTACCAGCGCCGCAGTTGGTAGACCGGCCCGTCCTCCTCGCTCAACAGCGGGTTGTCGATCCGGGTCTTGTTCCGCCAGACCTCGATGTCCTGCTCGAAGCCGACGGCCAGGCCGGAGGTGAACAACTCGGCCGCCTCGGCGGCCTGTTCGTCGCTCATTCCGGGCAGCTTCTTCACGGTCGTCCCGTAGAGCAGCACGAAGCTGTCGGAGTCGATCGGGTAGTGGCAGTTGATCAGGACGCTCTCCATCTCGACACCTCCGCCGATGTCCGACCAGACGCGGTCGATCATGTACGACGGTCCGTAGTAGGAGGCGTCGGAGCGCAGCGGGGCGCTGAGGTTGCCGAGGTCCATGTCCCGGCGCGGGGTGGACTCCAGGTACTGGCTGGCGATGTGACCCTCGAAGACGTTGGTGAAGCGGGTCGGGAAGGCGTAGTGCACGTAGTAGAAGTGCGCCATGTCCACGATGTTGTCGACGATCTCGCGGCAGTTGGAGCCGTCGACACGCGCGGTCTTCCAGGACCACTCGGACCAGTCGCCGCTGTCGAGGCCCTCGATCTCGGGGATGGTGACGGCGGCAGGGGGCGGGTTGCCCTCGGGGTCATGCCAGACGAAGAGCTGCTTGTTGCGCTCCAGGGTGGTCCAGGCCCGGGTCCTGGCCCGCGGCGGGACGCGGCGGGCGTACGGGATGCCGGCGCAGCGGCCGTTCCCCGCCCAGCGCCAGTCGTGGAAGGGGCAGGCGACGGCGTCGCCCTTCACGGTGCCGTGGGCGAGGTTGCCGCCCATGTGGGGGCAGTACGCGTTGAGGACGTGCAGCCGGCCGTCCTCCTCCCCTCGGAAGACGACGAGCTTCGTGCCGAAGGCCTCGATCTCGTGCGGCCTTCCGTCCTTGAACTCCGCGGCGAGACCGAGGCAGTGCCAGCCGCGGGCGAAGCGGGTGGGCAGGGGGGCGGCCTCGATGACGCGGGCTTCGTGGTCGAGTGCGGTCATCGTGCGTTCTCCTTCTGGCGGGAGCTCTCGGCGCGCCGGAGCGCTGGGGGTGTGAGCATGCGGGGAGGCTAGGCGGGGCGGCGGCGTTTGCCGGAGCCCCGTTTCCCACTCTGCGGGAACCTGCCGCGGCGGCGCCCTGTCAGGGCGCCGGGTCCCCCGCGATGTCCAGTTCCGCGAGGAAGGCCGTCGCCGCGGGGGTGCGGGTGGATCGGCTCCAGATGATGTGCTCGCTACGGGTGGGGGCGTCCGTCACCGGGACCGTGACCACTCCCGTGAGGTGCCGGGTGTAGCGGGACGGCAGCAGGGCGATGCCGAGGTTCTGCTGGATGAGCCGCGTCATGAACCCGGCGTCGGTCACCTCGAAGGCCACCTCGCGCCGGACGCCCGCCGCGGCGAACGCCTGGTCGGACTGGACGCGTCCCGCCGTTCCCGCCGGCTTGTCCACGAACGCCTCGGAGGACAGCCGGGCGAGGTCGACCGCGGCCTCCCCGGCGAGCGGATGGCCGGGGGCGACCACGGCGACCAGCCGGTCCTGGGCCAGCAGCCGGCCGCCGACCCCGTCGGGCCGGGCCGTCACCGGCAGGCCGAGAAAGGCGATCTCCAGCACTCCTTCCTTGACCAGGTCGACGAGTTCCTCGCTGGCGCCGACGCGCAGGCCGATGCGGACATGGGGATACCGCTGGTGAAAGGCGTGCAGGGCCGCCGGGACGTCGACCGCCGCGACGGTGGGGATCACACCGACGGTGAGCCGCCCGCGGATCTCGCCGACGGCCGAGGCGACCTCGGCAGCGGCCCGCTCGGCGGCGTCGACGCACTGCCGGGCCGCCGGGAGGAACGCCTCACCGGCCGGAGTCAACCGCACCCGGCGGCTGGTGCGTTCGAAGAGTCGGGCGCCCAATTCACGCTCCAGGCGGGCGATCTGGTGGCTGAGGGCGGACTGGACCACGAGACACCGCTCGGCGGCGCGGGTGAAGCTGTTCGTCTCGGCGACGGCGACGACGTACCGCATCTGCTGAAGCTCCATCCATCCATCGTGAATCACGATCGATCGCGTGACGAACATGTGTTGGACTCATCGATCACGTGCGCCGAGGCTTGATCGCGTGAAGAACCTGGTGACGTCACCGAGCCCGGCCGGTCTTGCCGGCACCGCCATGACGGCGTCCGCGCCCGTCGTGTGGGGGACCACGTTCGTGGTCACCACCGAACTCCTGCCCGCGGGGCACCCGTTGTTCGCGGGGCTCCTGCGCGCATTGCCCGCGGGCCTGATCGCGCTGGCGATCACCCGCGCGCTGCCCCGCGGGGCGTGGTGGCCGAAGGCGGCCGCGTTGGGCGTGCTCAACATCGGTGTGCTGTTCCCGCTGTTGTTCGTCGCCGCCGAACGGCTGCCCGGCGGCGTGGCCGCCACGCTGAGTGCGACGCAGCCGCTGATCGTGGCGATCCTGGCCGTGGCGGTGCTTCGGCAGCGCCCGTCGGTGTGGAGCTTCGCGTGGGGGATCACGGGGGTCGTGGGCGTCGGTCTCGTGGTCATCGGCCCTGACGCCGGATTCGACACAGTCGGGATCCTGGCGGGTCTCGGCGGCGCCGGTTCGATGGCTCTCGGCGTGACGCTCACGAAACACTGGGGTCGCCCGCAGGGTGTCGGCCCGACAGCGTTCGCGGGCTGGCAACTGGCTGCGGGCGGCCTGTTCCTGGCGCCGGTGACGTTCCTGTTCGAGGGCGCGCCGCCGGCGATCGACGCGAGCGCCGCGCTCGGCTACCTCTGGCTCGGCCTGATCGGCGGCCTGGTCTCCTACGTCCTGTGGGTCCGCGGCGTCACCACACTGCCGGTCACCTCGGTCGCCGTTCTCGTCCTGCTGTCGCCGATCATGGCCGCCCTGCTGGGCGCGGTGCTGCTCGGCCAGTCCCTCGGCCCGGTCCAGCTGGTCGGCTTCGCGCTCGCACTCGCCGCGATCGCGGCGGGCCAGATCACCCCGAAGAAGAAGTCCACCGAAGACCCGACGCCCACCAAGGGCCTGACATCCACCGAGGACCCGACGTCCACCAAGGACTCGACGTCCACCCAGGCTCCGAAGTCCTCCGAGGAAAGGATCACCCGAATCTGAGCCCGCGGCCCTTCTGGAGCCCGGCGTCCGGACCGGCCGATACCGGCGCGCCGCCACCACGCTCGTGGTGGCGGCGGACGGCTCGTCCCGGATCTCGGCGGAGGACCTCGCGATGGCCGTCGTCGACGAGCTGGAGAACCCGGGCGAGGAACGCCACTTCGCCGTCGGCTACTGACTCCGCGTCCCCCCGCCCGGAGGTGCGGCGTCAGGACGCCGCCGCGGCGCCGGACGGGAGGCGCAGGCTCAGGAGCGCCGCCGCCCCATAGGCCGCGATCACCCACGGCATCGCCGCCCCGACCGACAGGTCCGCGAAGTACGCCGTGCCGATGGCCGCCGCCCCCAGCGCCCCGCCGAACTGCTGCGCCGTCGAGAAGACGCCGGACGCCCCGCCCGCCATCTCCCCCGGCACGGACGACAGGACGATGGTGACCAGCGGTACGACCAGGAAGCCCAGGCCCGCGCCGGCGACGACGAGACCGGGGACCAGCGGCCAGGCGCCGGTGTGGACAGGGGCCGCGGCGGTCATCGCGTACCAGACCCAGCCGTAGCCCCCGGCCATGAGGACCGCCCCGGCCACCGGCACGAACCGGCCGAACCGGGCCGCCAGCGGGTCCGCGGCAGGGGCGGTGAGGAAGCCACCGGCGGAGAAGGCGACCATCAGGACGCCGGCCTCCAGGGGCGCGTACCCCTGTTCGCCCTGCAGCCAGATCGCGAAGACCAGGAAGAAGCCCTGCATCCCGAGGGCGAAGAGCAGCTGCACCGCGAGCCCGTACGAGAACGCGGGGACGCGGAACGCCCGCCCCGGCAGCACGGAACCGCGCGCCGCGAGACCCGTCACCGCCAGCACGCCGCCGCCGAGCAGCAGCCAGCCCCACAGCGGCCAGCCGTGCTCGTGTCCCTGGACCAGCGGCAGCACGATCGCGACGAGGCCGGCCGCGAGCACGAGGCTGCCGAGCACCGGCGGGCGGGCGGCCGAACGCTCCCGGGTGGAGGGTACGAGGACGACCGCCGCGGCCAGGGTCGCCACGGCGACCGGCACGTTCACGAGGAAGATGCTCCGCCACCCCAGACCGAAGAGGTCGGCGTCGGTCAGCACTCCGCCCAGGAGGAGTCCGACCGCCGAGGCGAAGCCGGCCACCGCCCCGTACATCCCGAAGACCTTGCCGCGCTCCTTGCCCTGGAAGAGGGCGTGGAAGGAGCCGAGGACCTGCGGCATCAGGACGGCCGCCGTCACGCCCTGCACGGCACGCGCGGCGATCAACTGGCCCGGTGTCTGGGCGATTCCGCAGGCGAGGCTCGCGAGCCCGAAGCCCGCAGTGCCGACGAGGAAGAGCGCCTTGCGGCCGTAGCGGTCGCCGAGCCGCCCGGCGACGATCAGAGTGGCCGCGAACCCCAGCAGGTACGCGGAGACCGTCCATTGCAGCGCGCTCTCGGAGGCGCCGAGCCCGTGTCCGATGGAGGGCAGGGCGACATTGACGATGGTGACGTCGATCAGGTCCATCAGGGCGGCGACCATCATGACGACGGCGGCGGCCCAGCGGCGCGGGTGGACGGTGACGGAGTCACCGCTGGTCGTGGTGGTGACGGCGGTCGCGGACATCGCGGCCCCTTCCGAGGATTTATTTCGTTCGGGCGAACGAAATAAAATCTGACACAGGGTCGCCCGTGATCGCAAGTCTTTCGTTCGGCCGAACGAAAGACTTGTTAGAATGCGACCATGAGCGAGCAGAACCAGCGGGCCGAGGTCGTCGCCGCCCTGACCGCCGCCGGCCGCGACTCCAGCGCCGCCTCCGTCGCCTTCCACACGGCGGTCGCGGCGCAGCAGGATCTCGGCCCCACCGAGACCAAGACCCTGGACCTCCTCCAGCGGCACGGCGCGCTCACCGCCAAGGAGCTGGCCGAGCACTCCGGTCTCGCACCGGCCTCCGTGACCGGCCTCGTCGACCGCCTGGAGCGCAAGGGCTTCGTACGCAGGGTGAAGCACCCGACGGACAAGCGCCGGGTGCTGATCGAGCCCCGGCCCGAGAAACTGGCCGAGCTCGCCCCGCTCTTCGACGACTGGGCACGTGAAGTGCACGAACTCTACGAGGAGTTCACCACCGAGGAGCTCGTCACCATCACGCGCTTCCTGACCGGCGCGACCGCCCGCCAGCGCGCCGCGACGAGACGCCTCACCGATGAGGGCCCGGTCCGACCCTGATCCGCCGGAGGCCCTGGCGCCTCCCCGACCGCCGTCCTCAGGACGCGCCGTACACCGGCCGCGGCAGCTCCGCGTCCGCCAGGAGCTTCAGCGCCGCCTCGCCCGCCTCCGCCGGGCTCCAGCGCGCCCCTTTGTCGGCCGTCGGGCCGGGCCGCCACCCCTCCATGACGGTGATCCGGCCGCCCTCCGCCTCGAAGACCCGGCCGGTCACGCCCGCCGAGGCCGCCGAGCCCAGCCAGACCACCAGCGGCGAGACGTCCTCCGGTACGCCCTCCAGGCCCGCGAAGGCCTGCTCCGTCATCCGGGTCCTGGCCGCCGGGGCGATCGCGTTGACCTGGACCCCGTACCGGCCCATCTCCGCCGCCGCGACCAGCGTGAGGCCGACGATGCCGGCCTTGGCCGCCGCGTAGTTCCCCTGCCCGACGCTGCCCGACAGACCCGCGCCCGACGTGGTGTTGACGACCCGCGCCACCACCTCGCGCCCCGCCTTCGCCTCGGCCCGCCAGTGCGCGGCCGCGTGCCGGAGCGGCAGGAAGTGACCCTTCACATGCACCCGCATGACCGCGTCCCAGTCGTCCTCGCCGAGGTTCACGAGCATCCGGTCGCGCAGGAACCCCGCGTTGTTGACGAGGGTGTCGAGCCGTCCGAAGGAGTCCAGGGCCGCGGCGACCAGCGAGGCCGCGCCCTCCTCCGTGGCGATGTCGCCGCCGTGCGCGACGGCCTCACCGCCCGCCGCGCGGATCTCCTCCACCACCTGCCCGGCGGGCGAACCGGTCCCTGCCGAGCCGTCGAGCCCCACCCCCAGGTCGTTGACGACGACCCTCGCCCCTTCCGCCGCGAAGGCCAGCGCATGGGCGCGTCCCAGCCCCCGCCCGGCGCCCGTCACGATCACGACCCGGCCGTCACAGATTCCCATCTCAGCTCTCCTTGTTGACAGTTGCGGCATCCAGAAACGCGGGGCGCTCGCCGCCCCCGTGCACCAGCAGCGACGCCCCCGAGACGTACGCGGCCCGGTCGGAGGACAAGAACACCGCCGCCTCCCCCACATCGGCGGGCTCCGCGAGCCGGCCGAGCGGCACCGTCGCCCCGACGGCGGCGATGCCGTCCTCGTCGCCGTAGTGGAGGTGGGACAGCTCGGTGCGGACCATGCCGAGGACGAGGGTGTTGACCCGCACCTCGGGGGACCACTCCACGGCCATGGACCGGGCCAGGTTCTCCAGGCCCGCCTTCGCGGCGCCGTACGCGGCCGTGCCCGGCGAGGGCCGGGTCCCGCTGACGCTGCCGATCATGAGGACCGACCCCCGGGAGGCCCGCAGCAGTTCGTACGCGGCGAGGGAGACGGTCAGCGGGGCGGTCAGGTTCAACTCCACGACCCGCGCGTGCCGTTCGGCGTCCCCCTCGCCGAGGAGCCGGTACGGCGTTCCGCCGGCGTTGTTGACCAGCACGTCCAGTCGTCCGTACCGCTCGCGGACGTCCGCGAAGAAGGCACAGACCTCCGCGGGTTTCCGCAGGTCGAGCGGGATGAACGCGGCCTCCCGGCCCCCGTCCGTCACGGCATCGTCCGGTGGTCTGCGCGCGCAGACGATCACCCGCGCCCCGGCCCTGAGGAACGCCCGGGCGATGCCCGCGCCGACCCCTCGCGTGCCGCCGGTGACGACGACAACCCTCCCGTCCAGCTCCATCGGCTGCTACCTTTCCTCACCAAGCAGTCACCTAACAAATGTTTGGTGGAAAGGTAGCTGATCCGCTCATGGGTGTCTCCACCTCAAGCCCGGACAAGGGCATCGCGCTTGTCACCGTCGACTTCCCACCCGTCAACGCCCTGCCCGTGCGGGGCTGGTACGACCTGGCCGACGCCGTCCGCGCGGCCGGCCGGGACCCCGAGGTCCGCTGCGTGGTGCTGACCGCCTCCGGCCGGGGCTTCAACGCGGGCGTCGACATCAAGGAGATGCAGCGCGAGCACGACACCGGGCGGCACACCGCGCTCATCGGCGCCAACCACGGCTGTGCGGAGGCGTTCTCGGCGGTCTACGAGTGCGAGGTCCCGGTCGTCGCGGCCGTCGGCGGCTTCTGCCTCGGCGGCGGGATCGGACTCGTCGGCAACGCCGACGCGATCGTCGCCTCCGAGGACGCCACGTTCGGCCTGCCCGAGCTGGACCGGGGCGCGCTCGGCGCCGCCACCCATCTCGCCCGGCTCGTCCCGCAGCATCTGATGCGGGCGCTGTACTACACCTCCCGCACGGCCACCGCCGCCGAGCTGCACGCCCACGGCTCGGTCTGGAAGGTCGTGCCGCGCGAGGAACTCCTGGACGCGGCACTGGAGCTGGCCGGCGAGATCGCCCGGAAGGACGGGTATCTGATCCGCCTCGCCAAGGCCGCCATCAACGGCATCGACCCCGTGGACGTGCGCCGCAGCTACCGCTTCGAGCAGGGCTTCACCTTCGAGGCCAACCTCAGCGGGGTCGCCGACCGTGTCCGCGACACCTTCGGCAAGGACGAGGCCAGGGAGGCCGGCTCGTGACCGACAAGACGATGACACCCGACGAGGTGGTGGGCCGTCTGCGCAGCGGCATGACCATCGGCATCGGCGGCTGGGGCTCGCGCCGCAAGCCGATGGCCCTGGTCAGAGCGCTGCTCCGGTCCGAGATCACCGATCTCACGGTGATCTCCTACGGTGGCCCGGACGTGGGCCTGCTCGCCGCCGCCGGCCGGATCCGCAGGCTGGTGGCCGCCTTCACCACCCTCGACTCCATCCCTCTCGAACCGCACTTCCGCGCCGCCCGTGAGCGCGGCGCCTTCGCCCTCACGGAACTCGACGAGGCCATGTTCATGTGGGGCCTGCACGCCGCCGCCAACCGGCTGCCCTTCCTGCCCGTGCGGGCCGGTCTCGGCTCGGACGTGATGACGGTCAACCCCGAGCTGCGGACGGTCACCTCGCCGTACGCGGACAGGGAGACGTTCGTCGCCGTACCCGCCCTGCGCATGGACGCCGCCCTGGTCCACCTCAACCGGGCCGACCGGCACGGCAACGGCCAGTACCTGGGTCCCGACCCGTACTTCGACGACCTCTTCTGCGAGGCCGCCGACACCGCGTACGTCTCGTGCGAGAAGCTCGTCGACGACTTCCACGGTGCCGCGCCGCAGTCCCTGCTCGTCGGCCGGCACAGCGTCACCGGGGTCGTCGAGACCCCGAACGGCGCGCACTTCACCTCCTGCGCCCCCGACCACGGCCGCGACGAACCCTTCCAGAAGCTGTACGCGACCACCCCCTGGCCCGAGTTCGCCGAGAGGTTCCTCTCCGGCAAGAGCGAGGACGACTACCAGCAGGCCGTACGCACCTGGCACGAGGAGCAGCAGTGATGAGTCGAGCCCCCCTCCTCCCGCCCACCCGCCCTGAATACTGCGTCGTCGCCTGCGCCGAGGCCTGGCGCGACAACGGCGAGATCCTCGCCGCCGCCATGGCCCCGGTCTCCTCCTTCGGGGCCCGGCTCGCCAAGCGTTCCTTCTCCCCCGACCTGCTGCTGACCGACGGCGAGGCGATGCTCGTCGGACTCGACGGGGAGGTCGAGGGCTGGCTGCCGTACCGCCGCCATCTCACGATGGTCACCGGCGGCAAGCGCCACGTCATGATGGGCGCAAGCCAGATCGACCGGCACGGCAACCAGAACATCTCCTGCATCGGCGACTGGTCCCGGCCCGCCCGCCAGCTCCTCGGCGTCCGTGGCGCCCCGGTCAACACCCTGAACAATCCGGTCAGTTACTGGATTCCGAAACACTCGCCCCGGGTCTTCGTCGAGCGCGTGGACATGGTCAGCGGCGTCGGCTACGACCGCGCGGCCGCCGCCGGGGCCGACCGCTTCCACCGGATCCCCCGGGTCGTCTCCGACCTGGGTGTCTTCGACTTCGAGACGCCCGACCGCTCGATGCGCCTTGCCTCGCTCCACCCGGGCGTCACCGTGGACCAGGTCAGGCAGGCCACCGGCTTCGAGCTGGTGATCGGCGACGACGTCCCGTACACCCGCGAGCCGACCGCCGAGGAGCTGCGGCTGATCCGCGAGGTGATCGACCCCGACGGGCTGCGGGACCGGGAGGTCCGGGCCTGATGAAGACGGCGCTCACCGAACTCACCGGCGTCCGGTACCCGATCGTCCAGACCGGTATGGGCTGGGTGTCCGGACCGCGGCTGGTCTCGGCCTCGGCCGACGCCGGCGCTCTGGGCATCCTCGCCTCGGCGACGATGACCGTGGACGAGCTGCGGGCGGCGGTCCGTGAGGTGAAGTCCCGTACCGACCGGCCCTTCGGGGTCAATCTGCGGGCCGACGCCGGCGACGCCCGCGAACGGGTGCGGATCATCATCGACGAGGGCGTACGGGTCGCCTCCTTCGCCCTCGCCCCGTCCCGGGAGCTGATCGCCGAGCTGAAGGACGCGGGCGTTGTCGTCATCCCCTCGATCGGGGCCCGTCGGCATGCCGAGAAGGTCGCCGCCTGGGGCGCGGACGCGGTGATCGTGCAGGGCGGCGAGGGCGGCGGGCACACCGGGGAGGTGGCCACGACCGTCCTGCTGCCGCAGGTGGTCGACGCGGTCGACATCCCGGTGGTCGCGGCCGGCGGCTTCCACGACGGCCGCGGCCTGGTCGCCGCGCTCTCCTACGGCGCGGCAGGCATCGCCATGGGCACCCGCTTCCTGCTCACCTCCGACTCGACCGTCCCCGACGCCGTCAAGGCGAGGTATCTGGCGGCGACGGTCAAGGACGTGACGGTGACGACCGCCGTCGACGGACTGCCGCACCGGATGCTCCGTACGGAGATGGTCGCGGCTCTCGAACGGGCCGGCCGTGTACGGGCGTTGGCGCAAGCCGTCCGCCGCGCGGCCGGCTTCCGAAGGATCTCGGGACTGTCGTGGTCGCGGATGGTCCGCGACGGTCTCGCGATGAAACACGGCAAGGACCTGTCGTGGAGCCAGGTCCTGCTCGCCGCGAACACCCCCATGCTCCTCAAGGCGTCCATGGTCGAGGGCCGCACCGACCTCGGTGTCATGGCGTCCGGGCAGGTCGCAGGGCTGATCGAGGATCTCCCGAGCTGCGAGGAACTCGTCCTGCGGGTCATGTCCGAGGCCGCACACGCACTGCGCACCCTGCCATCACCAGGGTGAACCCTCATCCCCCGCAAGGGAGTTCAGTCATGCCTCTGTCGAGACGCGCACTGCTGAGCACCGCGACGGCCGCCGTCCTCACGGCGGCCGTCGCCCCCACGGCTCTCGCCCGGCCGCGCACCGCCACGGCCACGGCCACGGCTATACGTCATATCCCGCTCCAGGGCGCGGTCAACGTCCGTGACCTGGGCGGATACCTCACGTACACGGGCGACCGGGTCCGGCACGGCCTGGTGTACAGGGCCGACGCCCTGAGCAAGCTCACCGACGCCGATCTCACAACCCTCGCCGGGCTGCGCCTGGGCCGGGCCGTCGACTTCCGGATCCCGCTGGAGGTCCAGTACGACGGCGCGGACCGGCTCCCCGCCGGAGTCGCACCAGTGTCCCGGCCGATCACCGACAACGGCCTGTTCGGGCAGCTGCTGGCGGCGATCGGCTCCCGCGATCCGGTCCGCCAGGAACAGATGCTCGGCGGCGGCCGGGCCGCCGCCTTCATGCGCGAGGTGTACCGCACCTTCGTCACGAGCGCCGCGAACCGCGCCCAGTTCGGCACCACGCTCCGCGAACTGGCCGGCCTC
Organism: Streptomyces sp. NPDC046712; assembly: GCF_040645695.1. Taxonomy (NCBI): domain Bacteria; kingdom Bacillati; phylum Actinomycetota; class Actinomycetes; order Kitasatosporales; family Streptomycetaceae; genus Streptomyces; species Streptomyces sp. NPDC046712. The sequence continues at coordinate 100,189 of NZ_JBEYYW010000016.1, forward strand.
GGCTCCACGCCCTCGCTGTACCACTGCACCTCGGGCAAGGACCGTACGGGCTGGACGAGTTACCTGCTGCTCACGGCCCTGGGGGTACCGGAGGCCACGGCCGTCGGGGACTACCTGGCCTCCAACACCTTCCGGGCCGCGTACGACGCGAAGGTCCGGGAGGGTCTGAAGCAGGGCGGGCTGATGCAGAACCCGGATCTGATCATCCCGCTTCAGGAGGTGCGGACCGAGTATCTGAACACCGCGCTCGACGAGGTGAGGGCCGGGTACGGCAGCCTCTTCCGCTACCTCACCGAGGGCCTGGGCCTGGAGCTGCGCACCTTGGCGCAGCTCCAGGACCGGCTGGTCGACTAGCTCTGGGCCGCGCCGCCCGTGCGGCGGCCACGCCCGCCGGCGCTGCGGGTGCGGGTGGACGAACCACCCGTACCCGTCCGCGTACCGGCACTCGTTCCCGTACCCGTGCGCGTACCGGCACTCGTACCCGTACCCGTACGCGTACCGGTGCCCGTGCCCGTACGGCCGTTGGCCTGGGAGGAGCGCGAACGGCCACCGCCGCCGCCACCGCCCCGGCGCGAGCGCTGGCCTCCGCCGCGGGCGGCGGCGGGCTGCGTCGGCTGCGGGACCTCGATGACGACCGGTATGCCGGAGGGCTCCCGGGCGCCGGTGAGCCGCGTCAGCTCCTCGTCGCTGGACTTGATCTGTGCCGTCCGGGGGTTGATGCCGGCGTTCGACATCAGCCGGCTCATGTCCCGCTTCTCCTCGGGCAGCACGAGCGTGACGACGCTGCCGGACTCGCCGGCCCGGGCGGTGCGGCCGCCGCGGTGCAGATAGTCCTTGTGGTCGATCGGCGGGTCGACGTTCACGACCAGGTCGAGGTCGTCGACGTGGATGCCGCGGGCCGCCACGTTGGTCGCCACGAGCGCGGTGACCTGGCCGTTCTTGAACTGGTCCAGGGTCCGGTTGCGCTGCGGCTGCGAGCGGCCGCCGTGCAGCCCGGAGGCCCGGACACCGCTCGCGAGGAGCCGCTTGACCAGCCGGTCCACGGCGCGCTTGGTGTCGAGGAAGAGGATCGTGCGGCCGTCGCGGGCCGCGATCTTCATCGTGACGGCCTTCTTGTCGGTCTCGTCGGCGATGTAGAGCAGGTGGTGCTCCATCGTCGTGACGGCACCGGCGGAGGGGTCGACGGAGTGCACGACCGGGTCGGTGAGGAACATCTTCACCAGCCGGTCGATGTTCTGGTCGAGCGTCGCCGAGAACAGCATCCGCTGTCCGTCCGGCTCGACCTGCTTGAGCAGCGCCGTGACCTGGGGCATGAAGCCCATGTCGGCCATCTGGTCGGCCTCGTCCAGGACCGTGATCGCGACCTGGTCGAGCCGGCAGTCGCCGCGCTCGATGAGGTCCTTGAGACGTCCGGGCGTGGCGACGAGCACCTCGGCGCCACGGCGCAGCGAGTTCGCCTGCTTGGTGATCGACAGGCCGCCGACGACGGTGGCGAGCCGCAGCTGCACGGAGGTGGCGTACGGCGCGAGGGCGTCGGTCACCTGCTGGGCGAGCTCACGGGTGGGTACGAGGACCAGGGCGAGCGGCGCCTTGGGCTCGGCACGGCGGCCCGCGGTGCGGGCGAGCAGGGCGAGGCCGAAGGCGAGGGTCTTGCCGGAGCCGGTACGGCCGCGGCCGAGGATGTCCCGGCCGGCGAGCGAGTTCGGCAGGGTGGCGCCCTGGATCGGGAACGGCTCGGTGACGCCCTGTGCGGCGAGCGTCTTGACCAGGGCCGCGGGCATGTCGAGGGCGTCGAAGGACTCGACCGACGGGAGCGCGGGCGTCAGCGTCTCGGGCAGGGTGAACTCACGCGGCGGCGGCGGCGTGGCCGGTCCACGGCCGCGGCCGGCCCCCTTGGCCTTGCCCTTCGGGGCGGCGGCGCCACGGCGGGCGCCGGCGTTGCCCGAGCCGCGCGCGGGGCGGCCCGAGGCATTTCCGGACGGGGTTCCGGAAGTGGATTCCACGGCCCGACGGGGCCGCTTTTCGGAGCGTGTCATACGGAAATGCCTTCCTGGGCCTGAGCACAGCGCGAGCCGGGACCCGCACCTGCGCGGTGCGGGTCCCGGCTGCGAGAATCGCGTACGGCGATCAGGCGGGGAGGATGTTCTCCGCCTGCGGGCCCTTCTGGCCCTGCGTGACGTCGAAGGTGACCTTCTGGCCTTCCTGCAGCTCACGGAAGCCGGAGGTCGCGATGTTGGAGTAGTGGGCGAAGACGTCGGCGCCGCCGCCGTCCTGCTCGATGAAGCCGAAGCCCTTTTCGGCGTTGAACCACTTCACAGTTCCGGTGGCCATAATTTTCTCCTGAATAGGTAAGGGTCCCATCCCGGAGAGTCCGGAAAACAAAACTGCGCCTGAGGAACATTCCCGTCAGGCGCACATAAAGTTCATGGGTACCAACTAGCAACACCTGAAGACTAGCACGCTGTCCCGCCCGGACGGGCGGGACAGCGACGAGTGTCACAACCGCTCGATGATCGTCACGTTCGCCTGACCGCCGCCCTCGCACATCGTCTGGAGGCCGAACCGGCCGCCGGTGCGCTCCAGTTCGTGGAGCAGGGTGGTCATCAGCTTCACGCCGGTGGCGCCCAGCGGGTGGCCGAGGGCGATCGCGCCGCCGTTGACGTTCACCCGGGCGGGGTCCGCGCCCGTCTCCTTCAGCCAGGCGAGGACGACGGGGGCGAAGGCCTCGTTGATCTCGACGAGGTCCATGTCGTCGATGGTCATGCCGGTCTTCTTCAGGGCGTACGCGGTCGCCGGTATGGGGGCGGAGAGCATCCGGATGGGGTCCTCGCCGCGGACGGAGAGGTGGTGGATGCGGGCGCGCGGGGTGAGTCCGTGCTCCCGTACGGCCCGCTCGCTAGCGAGGAGCATCGCCGCGGCGCCGTCGGAGACCTGGGAGGAACAGGCAGCGGTGATGGTGCCGCCCTCGACGACCGGCTTCAGGCCGGCCATCTTCTCCAGGGTGGTGTCCCGGCGCGGGCCCTCGTCGACGGTCACGTCCCCGTAGGGCACGGTCTCCCGCCCGAAGCGGCCCTCGTCGATCGCCCGCAGCGCGCGCTCGTGCGAGCGGAGGGCGAATTCTTCCTGGTCACGGCGGGTGATGCCCCATTTCTCCGCGATCAGCTCGGCACCGTGGAACTGGTTCACGGGCGCGTCTCCGTACCGGGCCCGCCAGCCCTCGGAGCCGGCGTAGGGGCCTTCGGTCAGGCCGAGGGGTTCGGCGGCCTGCCGGGAGGCGAAGGCGATGGGGATCATCGACATGTTCTGGGTGCCGCCCGCGACGACGAGGTCCTGGGTGCCGGACAGGACGCCCTGGGCGGCGAAGTGCACGGCCTGCTGGGAGGAGCCGCACTGGCGGTCGATCGTGACGCCGGGGACCTCCTCGGGGAGGCCGGCCGCCAGCCAGGCCGTACGGGCGATGTCGCCGGCCTGCGGGCCCACGGTGTCGAGGCAGCCGAAGACCACGTCCTCGACGGCGGCCGGGTCGACGCCCGATCGCGAGACGAGGGCCTTGAGGACATGGGCGCCGAGGTCGGCCGGGTGGACGGAGGCCAGTCCTCCCTTGCGGCGGCCCACCGGGGTGCGGACCGCTTCGACGATGTAGGCCTCGGCCATGACTGCTCCTTCACAGGGTTAAGGACGTACGGCGATACCGTCCAGGACCATCGAGAGGTACTGGCGGGCGATCTCCTCCGGGCTGTGCTGTCCGCCCGGGCGGTACCAGGACGCGGCGACCCAGACGGTGTCGCGCACGAACCGGTAGGTGAGCCGGATGTCGAGGTCGGCGCGGAAGACCCGGGCCTCGACGCCCCGCTCCAGCGTGCCGAGCCACGCCTTCTCGAACTTCACCTGCGAGTCGGAGAGGTAGTGGAAGCGGGGCTGGTCGCTGAGGTGCCGGGACTCCTTCTGGTAGATGGCGACGGCGGCGCGGTGCCGGTCGATCTCCCGGAAGGACTCGGTGACGAGGGCCTCGATGGTCTCCCTGGGCCCGAGGTCGGCGGCGAGGACGGCGTCGTAGCCCTCCCACAGCTCGGTCAGGAAGGTGGAGAGGATCTCGTCGAGCATCGATTCCTTGGAATCGAAGTGGTAGTAGAGGCTGCCGGCGAGCATGCCGGCGGCGTCGGCGATCTTGCGTACGGTCGTGGCGTTGTACCCCTGGGCGGCGAACACCTCGGCCGCGATGTCCAGGAGTTCTCGGCGCCGCTCGGGCGAGGCGGTCACCGGGGTCTTCTTCTTGCTGGCAGTCTTCGGCACACGTCCATTCTGGTCCTACGCGTGCTGGCTGCTGACCGAGACGGTCTCGCCGGTCATGTAGGAGGAGTAGCCGCTGGCGAGGAAGACGATGACGTTGGCGATCTCCCAGGGCTCGGCGTACCGGCCGAAGGCCTCGCGTTCGGTGAGTTCGGCGAGCAGCTCGGCGGAGGTGACCTTGACCAGGTGCGGGTGCATGGCCAGGGACGGGGAGACGGCGTTGACGCGGACGTCGTAGGCAGCCGCCTCGATAGCGGCGCAGCGGGTGAGCGCCATGACGCCGGCCTTGGCGGCGGCGTAGTGGGCCTGGCCGGCCTGGGCGCGCCAGCCGACGACGGACGCGTTGTTGACGATCACCCCGCCGGCGCCGGCGTCCTTGAAGTGGCGCAGGGCGGCGCGAGTGCAGCGGAAGGTGCCGTTCAGGGTGACGTCGAGGACGCGGGTCCACTGGTCGTCGGTCATGTCGACGAGCTGGGCGGTGCCGCCGAGGCCGGCGTTGTTGACGACGACGTCCAGGCCGCCGTGGAGGCGTACGGCCGTGTCGAAGAGTTGGTGGACCTGTGTCTCGTCGGTGACGTCGCAGGGCAGGGAGTCGATCCGGGCGGCGCCGAACTCGGCGGCGAGGGCGGCCTCGGTCTCCTTGAGGCGGCGCGCGTGGGCGTCGCTGATGAGGATGCGGGCGCCCTCCTCCAGGAAGCGGCGGGCGGTGGCGCCGCCGATGCCGGCTCCGGCGGCGGCGGTGATGACGGCGCCGCGGCCGGCGAGGAGTCCGTGGCCGGGTACGTAGGCGGGCGGTGGGGTCATGGGCGCGGCTCCTTGGGGAGGCCGAGCACCCGCTCGGCGATGATGGTGCGCTGGATCTCGCTGGATCCGGCGTAGATGGTGTCGGCGCGGGAGAAGAGGAACAGCCGCTGCCACTCGTCGAGTTCGTACGGTTCCGCGGCGACGACGGTGGAGGCGGCGCCGCAGATGTCCATGGCCAGTTCGCCGAGGTCGCGGTGCCAGTGGGACCAGTACAGCTTGGCCATGGAGGGTTCCGCGCCGCGCAGGGCGTTCCCCCGCATGGCCTGCAGCCCGGTCCAGGCCCGGACGAGCCGGTCGCGGACGAGGGGGTCGGCGAGGGCTCCGTTGCGCCGGGCGAGGTCGATCAGCCCTTCCAGCTCGCGGCGGAATCCGACCTGTTGACCGAGGGTGGAGACGCCGCGTTCGTAGCCGAGGGTGGCCATCGCGATCCGCCAGCCGTCGCCGGGCTCGCCGACGACGTTCGCGGCGTCCGTGCGGGCGCCGTCGAAGAAGACCTCGTTGAACTCGCTGGTACCGGTGAGCTGCACGATCGGCCGGACCTCGACCCCCGGCTGGTCCATCGGGACGAGGAGGTACGAGAGTCCCGCGTGGCGTTTCGACCCCGGCTCGGTGCGGGCGACGACGAAGCACCACTGGGACTCGTGGGCGAGCGAGGTCCAGATCTTCTGGCCGTCGACGACCCAGGCGTCACCGTCGCGGGTGGCGCGGGTGCGGACGGCGGCGAGGTCGGAGCCGGCGTCGGGCTCGCTGTAGCCCTGGCACCAGAGCTCCTCGACGGCGCGGATCGGGGGCAGGAAGCGGGCCTTCTGCTCCTCGGTGCCGTGGGCGATGAGGGTGGGCCCGAGGAGCTGTTCGCCGATGTGGTTGACGCGTGCGGGGGCGTCGGCGAGGGCGTACTCCTCGTGGAAGGCGATCTGCTCCTCGATGCTCGCGCCGCGGCCGCCGTACTCCTTCGGCCAGCCGACGCAGGTCCAGCCGTGGGCCGCCAAGTGCCGTTCCCAGGCGAGGCGTTCGGCGAACGCCTCGTGTTCCCGGCCCGGTCCGCCGCGACCCTTCAGCTGGGCGAACTCGCCACCGAGGTGGGCCTGTAGCCAGTCCCGTATCTCGGTGCGGAACTCCTCGACGCTGCTCATGGCGCTGCTCATGGCCGTACGCTAACCTACCAAACACTTGTTAGGGAAGGAGCGCGAGAGATGCCCGTGCTGTACGAGCGTCGCGGCCCCGTCGCGTACGTGACGATGAACCGGCCCCGCTACCGCAACGCCCAGAACTCCGCGATGACCTACGCCCTGGACGACGCCTTCTACCGGGCGGCGGCAGACACCGACGTCAAGGTGGTCGTGCTCGCCGGGGCGGGCGACCACTTCTCCGCGGGCCACGACATCGGCACCCCCGAACGCGACGCCCATCTCCCCTTCGAGCGGCGCGCAGGACTGTGGTGGGACCACTCCGACCGGCAGGGCGCCGAATCCCGGTTCGCCCGCGAGTCCGAGCTCTATCTGGGCATGTGCCGGCGTTGGCGCGACCTGCCCAAGCCGGTCGTCGCCTCGGTCCAGGGAGCCTGTGTGGCCGGCGGGTTGATGCTGGCCTGGGTCTGCGACCTGATCGTGGCGAGCGAGGACGCGTTCTTCGCCGACCCGGTGGTACGGATGGGGATCCCGGGCGTCGAGTACTTCGCCCACCCCTGGGTGATGCCGCCGCGCGTCGCCAAGGAGTTCCTCTACACCGGAGACCGGATGACCGCCCGCCGGGCGTACGAGATCGGCATGGTCAACCGGGTCGTCCCGCACGCGGAACTCGGCGGCGAGACCGAGCGGTTGGCGTTGCGGATCGCGGAGATGCCCCGGCTCGGGCTCGCCCTGACCAAGCGGGCGGTGAACCAGGCGGAGGACCTGCAGGGGATGCACGCGGGGATGGACTCCGTCTTCGGCCTGCACCATCTCGCCCACGCGCACAACGCGGAGACCGCCGCGGACGCGCTCGGCGGCATGGACGTGGCGGCGATGAAGGAGGCGGGCGTCTGATGGACCTGTCGTACAGCGCCGAGGAGGACGCCTTCCGGGCGGAGGCGAGGGAGTGGCTGCGCGCCCATGTGCCGGAGGAGCCACTCCCGTCCCTGGAGACGGAGGAGGGCTTCGCCGCCCACCGGGGCTGGGAGGCGGAACTGGCCGCCGACCGCTGGTCGGTGGTGTCCTGGCCGGAGCGGTACGGGGGCCGGGACGCCGACATCTTCCGGTGGCTGATCTTCGAGGAGGAGTACTACGCGGCGGGGGCGCCGGGCCGGGTCTCGCAGAACGGCATCAACCTCCTCGCCCCCACCCTCTTCGACCATGCGACGGAGGAGCAGCGGGCCCGGGTGCTGCCGTCGATGGCGACCGGCGAGGTCGTCTGGGCACAGGCATGGTCCGAGCCCGAGTCCGGCTCGGACCTGGCCTCGCTGACCTCGCGGGCGGTACGGACGGACGGCGGCTGGCTGCTGTCCGGGCAGAAGACCTGGTCCTCGCGGGCGGCCTTCGCGGACCGGGCCTTCGGCATCTTCCGCACCGACCCGGAGGCCGACCGGCCGCACCGGGGCCTGACGTATCTGATGTTCGACCTGCGGGCGCCCGGCGTGACCGTCCGGCCCATCGGACGCCTCGACGGGAAGCCGGCCTTCGCCGAGCTCTTCCTCGACGAGGTCTTCGTGCCCGACGAGGACGTGATCGGCAAGCCCGGCCAGGGCTGGCGGATCGCGATGTCCACGACCGGCAACGAGCGCGGGCTCATGCTCCGTTCCCCCGGCCGTTTCCTGGCCGCCGCGGACCGTCTCGTACGGCTGTGGCGCGCGACCGGCGAGGACCGGGGGCTCCGGGACCGGGTCGCGGACGCGGTGATCGGGGCGCGGGCGTACCAGCTCTTCACGGCGGGGGGTGCCTCGCGCTTCGCGGCTGGGGCGACCATCGGGGCGGAGTCGAGCCTGAACAAGGTCTTCTGGTCGGAGTACGACATCGCGCTGCACGAGACGGCGCTCGATCTGCTGGGCGGGGAGTCGGCGGAGGGCGAGTGGGCGGAGGGGTACGTGTTCTCGCTCGCGGGCCCGATCTACGCGGGCACCAACGAGATCCAGCGCGACATCATCGCCGAGCGGCTGCTCGGCCTGCCGAAGGGGCGGCGCTGATGCGATTCCTGCCGACGGAGGAGCAGCGCGACTTCGCGCGCTCGCTGGACGCGATGCTGACGGCGGCGGAGACGCCGGCGGCGATACGGTCCTGGGCGGCGGGCGACCCGGCACCGGGCCGCGCCCTGTGGTCCCGCCTGGCGGAGGCGGGCGTCTTCGCCCTCGCGATCCCGGAGCGCCACGAGGGCGTGGGCCCGCTCCCGGTCGAAGTGGCGATGTCTTTCGTGGAGTTGGGCCGCCACGGGGTGCCGGGCCCGACGGTGGAGACGGTGGCGGCGGCCGGCCTCCTGACGGAGCTTGCGCGCCTGGGCGAGGCGGGCCCGGCGAAGCGGCTCCTGCCGGGGCTGGCGACGGGCGAAACGGTGGCGACGCTGGCGATGGCTTCGCCTCCCGCCACACCCCTCCGGTTCCGCAGGGCGGAACGGGTGGGCACAACCCACGACGGCGCCGCACCCGCGGGCACCGCGGGCGCGGGGAGCCTGGGCCCGGCAGGGGCGCCGCCCCGTCCCGCCCCAGCGGGACAGTTGCCCACACGGGCTGGGCGGGGCGAGGAGGCCGCGCCGGGCCTCGCGCTGGACGCGGACGTCGCCGACGCCGTCCTCGTCGTACGGGGGGACGAGCTGTGGCTGGCTCCCGGGCACGAGGGGGTACGGGTCTCCGCCGACCCCGCGCGGCGGCTCGCCCGGCCCGCGCCCGGTGGGGAGCTGCTCGCCGCCGGGCCCGCCGTACGGGAGGCCGCCACGCACGCCCAGGGCTGGGCCATGCTCGCGACCGCCGCGCAGGCGCTCGGCGTCGGGCTCACCCTCCTCGACCGGACCGTGGCGTACTCCAAGCAGCGCACACAGTTCGGGACGGCGATCGGCTCCTTCCAGGCGGTGAAGCACCGCCTGGCCGACACCCTCCTCGGCCTGGAGTTCGCCCGGCCGCTCCTCTTCGGCGCCGCCCTCACCCTCGACAGCGCCGATCTCGCCGCCGCGAAGGTCGCGGCCGGCGAGGCCGCCTACGCCGCCGCCCGCACCGCCCTCCAGATCCACGGCGCCGTCGGCTACACCGAGGAGCTCGACCTCTCCCTCTGGCTGCGCAAGGCCCGGCCCCTCCGGGACGCCTGGGGCAGCCCGTCCTGGTGCCGTGCCCAGGTGCTCAGCGGCTCATGACTCGCGCGGCGGGCTGTCGTCCGTACCGCGCCGGATCGTCCGCACCGGCCGCCCCGGCGTCCAGGTGTGGACGGCCAGGTCGTCCCCGTCGACGAAGACACGGACGACTTCAGCCGGCTCCACCCGGAAGACATGGAACGGCAGCGGCATCCCGACCGCCTCCGCGTACCGCTCCAGCGCCTCCGCGTCCGTGATCTCGACCGCCCGTCCGGAGATCCGCACGTCGCCGCCGCCCATGTCCGTCCCCGCCCCCGGATTGGCCAGCAGCGAGAAACGCGGGTCGCGCCGCAGGTCGAGGGCCTTGCGGGAGTTCGGCATCATGCCGAGCCAGAGCTCACCCCAGCGGAAGTCCGCCTCGATCCCGCTGAGCCGGGGCGAGCCGTCCTTCCGCAGGGTGCCGAGGACATGGTGCGTGTGCTGCCCGAAGCGCTCCCGCACGGTCTCGGCGAGCTCGGGCTCGGCGGCCTCGAAGGCCGCCCAGGTGTTTCCGGTTCCGGTGTCTCCCATGGTTTCCAGGAAACACCGGATACCCGACACCTTCTGTCTGGATTACTCCGAGCGCTCGGAACGCGACCGCTCCACGCAGAACTCGTTGCCCTCCGGATCGGCCAGCGTCGCCCAGCCGGTCCCGTCCGCGTTCCGGTGGTCGCCGGTCAGGGTCGCGCCGAGCGCGAGCAGCCGCTCGACCTCCTCGTCGCGGGTGCGGTCCTGCGGCTGGATGTCGAGGTGGACCCGGTTCTTGACCGACTTCTTCTCCGGTACCCGGATGAAGAGCAGGCTCGCGCCCGCCGTCTCCACCAGCGCCTCGTCGTCGCCGGGCCGGTCCTCGTCGGACACCTTCGAGTCCAGCACGGCGGCCCAGAAGGTGGCCAGGGTGTACGCGTCGGCGCAGTCGATCGTCACATGTCGCACAAGAGATGCCATGGCGTCACTATCACCTGATCAACACCCGCCGGGCCAGCGCCTTTCGCCCAGCCACAGTCACAGCCGCAGCCGCAGCCGCAGCCGCAGAACCGGCGTACTCCTCATGACCGGACGATGGCCTGCGCCCGTGCGGCGGCCAGCCAGGCGGGGAACTCCGCGACGATCCGGTCGTACAGCTCCGCGTCCGGGACCCGGCGCGGGTCCTTCCCGGCGTGGAAGAACCCCGCGTTGTCCACCGGTCGCTTGCCCGGCACGGCCAACTCGTCCAGCTTGCGAAGGAATTCGAACTGCCGGCTGCTCGGGTCGCCGAAGCCGATGAACTGCCAGAAGAGCGGCAGCTTCGCCGCCTTGCACAAGTACCGTTCGGCGGCGAGCTTGTTGATCGGCCCGCCGTCCGTCTGGAAGACGACCAGCGCGGGGGCGGTGGCCCCGCTGTCGAGGTAGTGGTCGATGACCGCGTCCATCGCCAGGTGGTAGCTCGTCTTCCCCATATGACCCAGCCCGGCGACGATCCGGTCGATCCGCCCCTGGTGGTCGGCGAGCGCGATGTCGGTCTCGGCGTCGATGTCGGTGGAGAAGAAGACCACCGGCACCCGGCCGTCGTCGTCCAGGTTGGCGGAGAGCCCCAACACCCGGTCGGCCAGCGCCTGGACGCTGCCGTCCTGGTAGTACGGCTTCATCGAGCCCGAGTAGTCGAGCACCAGATAGACGGCGACGCGCTGCCCGCTCATACCGTGCTTCTGGAGGGAGACCCCTGCCGACTTGTAGAGACTCACCAGCGCGGGCGCGGCTTCCTCGACCTTGCGCAGACTGAGGGCCATGGGCCCCTCCCCTCCCTCTTCGCGTACAGGATGCCGAGGGTACGTGATCACGGGCCGGTCGCCCTTTGGAAGACTGACCCCATGCGTATCGGCTTATGGATCCTGGGGGCGGTCTACGCCGTACTGCCGGGCGCGTGCGGCCTGTTCGTGTATCTGGACGGCCCGCCGCCCGGGATGACGATGGTGCAGGCGGTCTCGCTGGTCCTGTTCGGCCCGCCGGCGGGCGGGATGCTCGTCCGCTGTGCGTACGAGCCACTGATCCCGGAGAGCTGGCGGTACACACCGCCCCTGCTGCGAGTGCTGCTCCCCCTGGGCTACGCCGCCGCGTTCGTGTGCCTCGCCCTCGTGGCACTCGCAGCGCGCGGCGCCGTCCTGGGGCTCGGCTTCGATCTCGTCGACGGCCCGCGGGAGGTGTGGGAGAGGACCCCGGTCGAGTTCCGCGAGCTGATGCTGCTGGCACTCGCCCTGGCCGTCCCCCTCCTGGTCTGGGCTCCGCTGCTCCACTACGAGGGCCGACACATGGTGCTCCGGGTGCTGCTGTTCCGGGCGGCGAGCAGGCCGATGCGGGCGGGTGACGTGGAGGCTCTCCGGGCCGTCACCGCGCCGCTGCGCAGGCCCCGGCGGCTGCCGAGCGTGACCGCGTTCAACGAGGGAATGATGGCGGCCCTCGACAGCTGGGCGCTGATCAACCACCTGAACCGGACCGAGGACATGGAGTCGCTGGACGCGGGCCTCGCGGCGGCCCGGCAGGGACTGGCGAAAATGCAGGTGCTCCGGAGCTTGGGGTCCGGGCAGTTCGTCTGGTCGCTGCGGGACCACCTCGGCGACGCGTTGTGGCAGCGCTACGAGGACACGCACAGCTCGGCGGCGCTCGACGAGGTGATTCTGATCCGCCGCGAGGTGCTGGCCGCGCCCCGCAGGCTGAGGGGCGTCGACGATCGCCCGTACCTCATCCAGCTGAGCGACGCCCTGGGCGCCCGATTCGATCTGAGCGGCGACGAGGACGATCTCCGGGAGGCCGTGGAGATCGCCGAACGAGCCGTGCGCTCCCGCCCGTGGGCGAAGGGCCCCAGCGTGTTCGCGCTGCGCAATCTGGGCCGGCAGCACATTCGCGGTGTCCGGGAGGGGAAGGGCGGCATCGCGGCGTGGGAGGCGGCCGTGGCGGCCCTGCGCGCCGGCGTCGCCCTCGAAGCCGGGTCCGACGACTACGGGTGTCTCTACCAGCTGATCGCCGCCCTGACCGAGGCACCTGGGGAGGGGCCGCGGGCTGCGTCGCTGGCCGAGGCGCGCGGACTGGCCGAGGAGTTGGCCGACGGGGCGGAGCCGGGGACGGGAGAGGAGGGCTCGTACCGCTATCTCCTGGGCACCGTGCTCCTGGATCTGGTCAACGAGGACCCGGATCCCGTCCCCACGCTGTGGGAGGAGACCACGGACGCCTTCAGGGCGGCGGCGGAGAACCCGGCCGTGCCTGCCGAGGTGCGACTGCAGGCGGCTCGGATGTGGGGCATCTTCGCCGCCGGGACGGCCGTGGAGATCGCCGCCGGCCGGGTGGCCCGGGAGCGGGTGGGCGCGACCGAGGAACGGCTGTGGGCCTCCGGAGCCGACGGGTTCGCGCTGGCCGTGGAGCTGCTGCCGCTGGTCGTGTGGCGCGGTGTCGACCACGGCGACCAGCGGGCCCTGCTCGCCGATCTGGACGAGCTCGCGGTCGACGCGGCGGCCGTCGCCGTGGGCGCGGGCCGGCCCGAGCAGGCGGTGGAGATCCTGGAGCGGGGCCGTACCGTGATGTGGTCGCAGCTGCTCGACCTGCGGACGACCGAGCTGACCCGGCTGCGGGCGGACGACCCGGAGCTCTTCGCGCGCCTCGACGCGATACGGGAGGAGCTGGACACGCCCCTCCCGGAGGGCGGGGCGGAGGACCCGGCGCAGTCGGAGCGCCGTACCGCGCTGGCCCGCGAGTGGGAGACCCGGACCAGGGAGGCGGGCCTGCTCCGGACCCCGGAGTACGCGACCCTGCGCGCGGCCGCGGCCGAGGGCCCGGTGGTGGTCGTGAACATCACCGCCTTCGGCTGCCACGCCCTGGTCGTGCGCCACGAGGGTCCCCCGACCGTCATACCGCTGGACACCGTGACGCACGAGGCGACGACCGAGGCCCTGGAGCGTGCGAAGAAGGCCGACGAGCGCCTGGTCGAGGCACACGCGGCCCTGCGGCTGGCACGGGAGGACACGGCGACGGCGACCGGATCCGGCGGCGACGCCGTCGCCGCCGCCGAGGCGCTCGTCATCCGGGCCGAGATGCGGCGGACGCGGACGAGCGCCCGGATGCTGGACTGGCTGTGGGAGACCATCACCCGGCCGGTCCTCGACGCTCTGCCCGAACTCGACACGGACGACGGCGAGTTGCCGCGGCTCTGGTGGTGTCCGACCGGCCTGGCCACGTATCTCCCGCTGCACGCCGCCGGCTCCCGGCGTGGTGGCGTACGGGAGTCGGTGCCGGGCCGGGTCGTTCCCTCGTACGCGCCCACGCTCACCTCCCTGCTGCACGCCCGCCGCCCCCGGCAGGCTCCGCGCACGGACGGAGGGCTGCTCCTGCTGACGGTGCCCGAGCCGGATCTGCCGGAGGTCGGCACCGAGGCGGAGGTCGTCGCACGCCATGTGCCGGGGGTGGTCAGGCTGCACGACGACCGCGCCACGGTCGACGCCGTGACCCGCCTCCTGCCGGACCACACCCGCTTCCACGCCGTCTGCCACGGCATCGCCCGCGAGGGTCTGCGGATCGGCGGCGGTGAGATCCTCACCCCGCTCCAGCTCGCCCGGATCCCGGCCGTGGACGCGGAGTTCGCGTTCCTGTCGGCCTGCGACACCGCCGTACCGGACCCGGAGGTCCCCGACGAGGCGACCCATCCGGCGGCGGTGCTGCACTTCGGCGGCTTCCGCCATGTGCTGGCCAGCCTGTATCCCGTACAGGACGCGAGCGCCCCGGCCGTGACCGACGCCGTGTACGGGCGGCTCGTACGGGACGGGGTCCTGGAAGCCGCCCGGGCGCCGCGGGCCCTGCACGCCACGCTCGCGGAGCTGCGCGCGGAGCATCCGCACCAGCCGAAGGTCTGGATGCCGTACATCCACGTCGGAGCCTGACCCCGCTCACCGGAAGAAGAAGGAGAAGATGACCGACCGCGCCCTGGAGAAACGCGCCCGCACCTGGCTGTGCGACCAGTACCTCAGCGTCCGTGGGGACTTCGAGGAGGACGACGCGCTCGACGAGTTCGAGGACGTCTTCGACGAGGTCCGTCAGGGCGGGAGCGCCCTGGAGGCGATGCGGCGGCTCGGCCACGATCCCGGCCTGGTGCTCGGCGAGCGCCGCAAGGACGGTGTCGGCGCGGCCGGGCTGTGGAGCGAGGAGACCGAGGTGAGCAGTGTCTTCCGCTGTCCGCGCGCGACGGGCCGCTGCACGGCCCGGCGCTCGCGGGACGAGTCGGGCGGCTGGCCGATGTGCTACCTCGACCCGGACGATCCGGACGGCGTGCCGCTCAGGCCGGCGGCGTCGGCGCAGCCCTCGGGCGGGGGCCCGGGCTGATGGACGGGTTCCTCTCGGAGGTCGGCAAGAAGGTCACGGAGCGCTGGCTGACCCGACTGGTCCTGCCGGGGCTGCTGTTCGTGGTGGCCTGCACCGTGGCCCTGACGCCCGGCCGCTCGGGACCGGTCGACGTGACGGCGACGATCGAGTGGCTGGAGCGGCTGCGCACGGGCCGGTACGTCTCGCCGTCCGGCCGGGCCGCGGCGCTGGTGATCCTGCTCCTCGCGGTCGCCGGCTCGGCGCTGGGCGCGGACTGGCTGGCATCGGGTGTCGGCCGGCTGTGGGCGGGGCGGGCGCGCTGGATGCGGCGGGCGGCGGGACGGCTGCGGGGGCGTACGGACGTGCCGGCCCGGGCGACCTGGATCGGGGGCCGGTTCGGCGCGGTCGAGGAGCGGATACGGGTCCAGCACGGCGTCCACATGTCGCTGGTGTGGCCGCGCCTGTGGCAGCTCGCGCCGGAGGGCACGCGGCAGGACGTGAACGCGGCCTGGGACCGCTATGCGGCGGCGGCGCTGCGGACCGCGTGGACGGTGCCGTACGGCGCCCTCGCCGCGGTGGCGGGGTGGTGGCCGGCGGCGGTGGTCGCGGCCGGCCTCGCCCTCACCGGCTTTCGTGAGGGACGGGTGGCCGTCGTGGCCCTGACCGAGGCCGTCGAGGCGGCCGTGGACACGGGCCTGCGGGGTCTCGCGGAGGTGCTCGGCGTGCCGCTGCGGCACGACCGGGTGCTTCCGGCGGACGGCGCGCTGATCAACGAGCTGCTCAACAAGGGGCGTTGAGTCCGAGGGCGTCGGCGATACGGCTCCGGTGCACGGCGGGCGGGCCGAACAGCCGGGCGGACCCGTGGGCGCGCTTGAGGTGGTCGTGCGCCGGGTGTTCCCAGGTGATCCCGATCCCCCCGTGGAGCTGGATCATCTCGCCCGCCACCGTCTCGTACGCCTCCGAGCAGACGGCCTTCGCGGCCGCCGCGGCCTGCGGCTCGGCGTCGGTGTGCGCGGCGGCGAGGGCGAGGGAGCGGGCGGCCTCGACGGTGGCGTACAGATCGGCGAGCCGGTGCTTCACGGCCTGGAAGGAGCCGATGGACCGCCCGAACTGGACCCGCTGCCGCGCGTGGCGCACGGTCTCCTCCAGAGCCCGTTCGGCGCCGCCGACCTGCTCGGCGGCGAGGACGGTCGCGGCCACGTCCCGTACCCGCGCGAGGACGGCATCCCCGTCGGCGGCGAGGAGGCGGGCGGGGGCCCGGTCGAGTTCGACGCGGGCGAGGGGCCGGGTGCGGTCCAGGGTGGTGACGGGAGTGAACGTGACGCCCGGGCCGAGGAGTTCGTAGAGTCCGAGTCGGCCGTTCTCGCGGGCGAAGGCGAGGTGCACATCGGGACGCGCGGGGCCGGCGAGAACGTACTCCTTGCGGCCGGACAGACACGAGCCCTCCGACACGGTCCCGATCGCCGCCGGCTCCCAGCCGCCTGTCTCCGCCCATGCGAGGGCCCCGACCGCCGAGCCGTCGGCGAGCCCGGGGAGGAGCCGGGCGCAGGCTTCCCAGTCGCCCGAGGCGAGGAGCGCGGTCACGGTCAGGACGGCCGAGCCCAGATACGGGACCGGGCTCAGCGACCTCCCCAACTCCTCGGCCACCACGGCGATCTCCGCCTGCCCACAGCCGAGTCCGCCGTACGCCGCCGGTACGGCGAGCGCCGCGACGCCGATCTGTTCGGTGAGCGGGCCCCAGGCGGCCGCGCCCTCGTGCCGGGCGAGGACGCTCCGTACCGCCGTCCGCAGTTCCTCCTGCTCACGCGTCGGCCTCATGCGTCCTCTCCTCTCGCGGCGCGTCGCAGTGCGACCTTGAGGAGCTTCCCGCCCGCGTTGCGGGGAAGCTCCGGCACGGGGACGAAGCGGCGCGGCACCTTGAAGTTGGCGAGCCGTTCGCGGGCCCAGGCGGTCAGTTCGTCCTCGTCGAGCACCCCGTCCGTGACCACGAACGCCACCCCGACCTCGCCGAGGCGGTCGTCGGGTGCTCCGACCACCGCCGCGTCGAGGACGGCCTCGTGGCGCAGCAGGACGTGCTCGATCTCGGCCGGGTAGGCGTTGAAGCCGCCGACCACGTACATGTCCTTGAGCCGGTCGGTGACGGCGAGGTAGCCGCGCTCGTCGAGGGTGCCGATGTCCCCGGTGCGCAGCCAGCCGCCGTCCACCACCGCCTCGGCGGTCGCCGCCGGGTCGTCGAGGTAGCCGCGCATGACGTGGTGGCCGCGGACCTGGATCTCGCCGTGCTCCCCGGGGCCGAGCGGCTCCCCGAGCGGTGAGGCGATCCGGATCTCGGTGCCGGGCAGGGGCAGCCCGACGGTGTGGGCGACCGTGTGGGCGTCGGCGTCGGTCGGGCAGACCGAGACGACACCGCAGGACTCGGTGAGCCCGTAGGCGGTGAAGACGTCGGGGGCGCCGAGCTCGGTCCGTATCTCCTCGACGAGCGCGGCGGGGACGGTGGCCGCCCCGGTCCCGGCGAGACGGAGCGCGGACAGGTCGTGCGCGGCACGGCGCGGGTGGTGGACGAGGCCGTGGAAGACAGTGGGCGGCCCCATCAGACAGGTGACACGCTCGGCCGCCATCCGTTCGAGGACGCGGTCGGCGTCATAGACGGTCTCGGGGAGCATGGTGACGCCGTTGAGCAGGCAGGCCAGGACGCCCGCCTTGTAGCCGAACGTGTGGAAGAAGGGATTGACCAGCAGGTACCGGTCGCCGGGCCGCAGGCCGACGAGGCGGGACCAGTCGGCGTAGACCCGCAGGGTCTGGGCGTGGGTGGTCATCACCCCCTTGGACCGGCCGGTGGTGCCGGAGGTGTAGAGGATGTCGCAGAGGTCGTCGGGGCGTACGGCGGCGGTGCGGGCGATCCGTTCGCCGTCGGGGACCGTGGCGCCGGCGGCGAGGTAGGAGTCCCAGTCGGGGCCGTGGAGGGTGAGGGTGGAGCGCAGGGCGCCGAGGTCCTCGCCGGAGGCGTGCAGGGCGGCGGCGTAGTCGGTGCCGAGGAAGTCGTGCTCCGTGAAGAGGACGCGGGCGCCGCTGCGGCGCACGATGTCGGCGGCCTCGGCGGGCTTGTAGCGGGTGTTGACCGGGACGAGGACGGCTCCGACGGCGACCGCGCCGAGTGCGGCGGTGATCCAGTGGCGGCTGTTCGGGGCCCAGATCGCGACCCGGTCGCCGCCCCGGATGCCGTGGGCCACGGCGGCACGTGCGGCGGCGGCGATCTCGTCGCGCAGCTGCGCGAAGGTCCAGCGGACCTCGCCGTCGACGAGTGCTTCGAGGGCCGGGTCCGGGTGCGCGGCGGCTGCCCAGGCGGGCAACTCGGCGAGTGTGCGGGGTAGTTGCTGTGGCACTTGCTGGGGACTGATCACTGACCCTCCCTACTTGACGTGCGAGCGTGGCCGGTATCCAATCACAGGTGTTTCGGTTAGGCATATACCTAGTAGAAACATTCCTCAGGAGGTCCCATGAGCCCCACGAGCCCCGTGGACATGAAGTCCGCCTTGGCCGGCTTCTGTACGGGAGTCACCGTCGTCACCTCGATGGATCCGGACGGCGGACGGCCCGTCGGCATGGCGGTGCAGTCGTTCTCGTCCGTCTCGCTCGATCCGCCGCTGGTCTGCTTCTGCCCGGCGCACACCTCGTCGACCTGGCCGCGGATCCGGGCGGCGGGCCGGTTCGCGGTGAACGTGCTCGCCGCCGATCAGGAGGAGCTGTGCCGGCGCTTCGCGGTCACGGGCGGCGACAAGTTCGCCGGGACGGCCTGGCGGTCGGGCTCCAACGGCGCACCGCTGATCGAGGGGGTGCTCGCGACGGTCGAGTGCACGCTCGACGCGGTCCTGGACGGCGGCGACCACGCCATCGCGCTCGGCAGGGTCACCGCCCTGACCGCGCACCGGGCCACCGGCCCGCTGCTCTTCTTCCGGCGCACCTACGGGCGCCTGCCCTCGCCCGCGTCCTTGTCCGCGCCCGAGTCCCCGTCCGCGCCCCTGTCCGTGCCCGAGCCCCCGTCCGCGCCACCAGAACCCGCGCGCGTCTTCTCCAGCTCCTCGATGTCCGCGAGCATGGCGTCCGCCAGATCGCGCTCGGAGGCGTAGTACCGCTCGGCCCACTTGAGGGTGAGCGTGGGATAGGCCCACGCCTCCTCGGCCTTCGCCCCCTCCACGTCGGCCTCCGCGCGCACTCGCATGGCCTCGGCGAACTCCCGGTGCCGGGCGAGGACTTCACGCATCTGCTCGGGTTCGAGGAGATGCCCCAGCCACAGCCGGAGCATCGGCCCGTGCTTGAGCACCGGCGGGTCGACCGGCGCCGTGCGGGCCCAGGCACGGACGGCGGTCATGCCTTCGTCCGTGATCCGGTAGACCCGCTTGTCGCGGCTGCCCGTCTCCTGCGCGACCATCCGCGAGGTGGCGAAGCCGGCCTTCTCCAGGCGCTTGAGCTCGCTGTAGATCTGGCTGAACGACGGGCTCCAGTAGAAGAAGCGCAGTGACCAGTCCGACCACTTCTTGAGGTCGTAGCCGGACAGCTCCTCCCCGAAGGAGAGCAGTCCGAGCACCGCCCAGCTCGTCGCCGGGAACCCCGGAAGCTCCGGTTGTTCTTCCTGGCCCGCCGTCTTCTTGTCCGCCACGGAGCGAAGTCTACGACCCCCTTCCCCACCCCAGGTATGCCTGCTAGAAGTATTCCTATTCGAAATAGAGGAGTTCACTGTGAAGTTCTCGATGATCTTCGAGGCCCAGCTCGTCGACCCCACTCCGGAGCGCGAGCGTCAGGTCATCCACGACTGCGTCGAACAGGCCGTCCACGCCGAGAAGATGGGCTTCGACCGGATCTGGGCGGTCGAGCACCACTCCCTCACCCAGTACGCGCACATGAGCGCCTCCGAGATCTTCCTGACCTGGGTCGCCGCCCGTACGGAGCGGATCCGGATCGGCCACGGCGTGGTGACCATGCCCTTCGGCTACCAGCATCCGGTGCGGGTGGCCGAGCGTGCCGCGATGCTCGACGTCCTCAGCGGCGGACGGGTGGACATCGGCGCCGGCCGCGGCGCCACCCGTCAGGAGATGCGGATGTACGGGGTACGCCCCGAGGACACGTACCCGCAGATGGAGGAGGCCCTGCGGATCTTCTCCCACGCCTGGCGCGAGGAGGAGTTCGAGTGGCACGGTTCCATAGACATCGGCCCCGGCGCGGTCCTGCCCCGGCCGGTGCAGGACCCACACCCGCCCCTCTTCATGGCCTGCTCGAAGCACGACACGCTCAAGCTCGCCGCCGAACTCGGCATCGGGGCACTGGTGATGGGCTTCGCCGGCGCCGACGACGTCCGCGAGATGCGCAAGGTGTACGACGAGGCCATCGCCGTACGCGACGGCTCCCGGCTCGTCTCCTCCGAGGTCAACAACCACTTCTCGGCGCTCTGCCCGACGATCGTCCTGGACGACGCCGAGCGGGCGCTGCGGCTGGGCACCCGCGGTCAGCGCTTCTTCGCCGAGTCGATCGCCCACTGGTACGGCAACGCCCCGGCCCCGACGGGCTACGCGGAGGACGAGGAGACCATCGACCACGTCGCGGCGCTGGAGCGGGGCCGCGAGGAACTGGTCGCCCGGCTCCACGAGGCGAACATCCCGGCGCGCCCGGTGGACACCGGCACGTACAACACCGATCACGCCTACGGCGACGCGGACACCGCCATCGCCTACGTCGAGCAGCTGCGTGAGATCGGCGTGGACGAGGTGATGTGCCTGATCCAGATGGGCACCGTCCCTCAGGAGGTCTGCATGGAGACCATCCGCCAGTGGGGCGAGAAGGTCATTCCCCACTTCCGCACGCGCTCGGGGGCGGCCTCGTGAACTCCCTGTCCGGCAAGGTCGTGATCGTCACGGGCGCGGCGCGCGGCCAAGGGGCGGCGGAGGCCCGCCTGCTGGTGGCGGCGGGCGCGCGGGTCGTCCTCACGGACGTACGGGAGGAGGAGGGCCGGGGGGTCGCCGCCGGTCTCGGCGACGCTGGGCTGTTCGTACGCCACGACGTGACGTCCGCGGAGGACTGGCAGGGGGTGGTCGCGGGCGCCCTCGACTCGTACGGCCGCGTCGACGCGCTGGTGAACAACGCGGCGCTGTGGCGTACGGCCCCGGTGGAGTCGGAGACCCGGCAGAACTTCGAACTCCTCCTGCGGGTCAATCTGTTGGGACCTTTCCTGGGTATCCAGGCGGTGCTGCCGGCCCTGCGGGAGGCGGGTGGAGGCTCGATCGTGAACGTCTCCTCGACCGCCGGCCTGGTCGGCATCCCGGGCCACGCGGCGTACGGCTCCGCCAAGTTCGGGCTGCGCGGGCTCACCCGGTCCTCCGCGCTCGACCTGGCGCGGTACGGCGTCCGCGTCAACTCGGTGCACCCGGGGGCCATCGACACGCCGATGACCGCGGCGGTGGCGGCCAAGGACTGGTCGCACGTACCGCTCGGCCGGATGGGCCGGGCGGAGGAGGTCGGGGAGCTGATCGCCTTCCTGGTCTCGGACGCGTCCTCGTACGTGACGGGCGCGGAGTTCACGGTGGACGGGGGGCTGACGACCGGATGACGGATCCACTGACACCGGCGGCCCGGGCGCTGTGCGAGGCGATGTCGGCGGCCTTCCCCGGCGGGGGCTCCGCGCCGGCCCTACGGGCGGCGGCCAGGGCGGGGGTACGGGAGGTGCCCGCGGCGCCCGAGACGTCGGCGAACGGCGTACGGGTACGCCTCTACGACCCGTTGCGCCCACGGAACCGGGTGCCCGCACAGGACCCCTCGCACCCGAGGCCGGTCATCGTCTTCGCCCACGGTGGCGGCTGGGTCCTGTGCGACCTCGACACGCACGACGGCCTGTGCCGCGAACTGGCGGACCGCACCGGCGCGTCGGTGGTGTCCGTCGACTACCGCCGCGCCCCCGAACACCGCTTCCCCGCGGCCGAGGACGACGTGTACACGGTCCTGGAATGGGCCGCCGCGCAGTACGAGGGTCCGCTGTTCCTGGCGGGCGACTCCAGCGGCGGCAACCTGGCGGCGGCCGCGGCGCTGCGCGCCCGGGACAGAGGCGGACCGCCGGTCGCCGGCCAGCTGCTGTTCTATCCCGCCCTCGACCATCGGCTGGACTCCGTCTCGGCGGAGGCGTACGCGGAGGGCTTCTTCCACACCACGGCCCATATGCGCTGGTACTGGGAGCAGTACCTGGGCCCGGACGGCGACCCCGTCGCGGCCTCCCCCGGCCTCGCCCCCGACCTCGCCGGCCTGCCGCCCACGCTCGTCGTGCTGGCCGACTGCGACCTGCTGCGGGACGAGGGGCTGGCATACGCCCGGCGGCTGTCGTCGGCAGGGGTCCGCGCCCAGGTCCAGCTGCACACCGGGGTCTTCCACGGCTTCCTGGGGGCGAGGGGGGTGCTTCCGGAAGCGGACGCGGCCCTGGCCGGCGCGGCGGCCTGGCTCGCTAGCCTGTGCGAATGAGACCGACCACCCCGTACCGCCCGCTCGACATCACCATCCCCTTCCCCGAGCTGAAGGCGTACGCCCGCACCGCGACGCTGCTGCATCCGCGGTCGGGCGCGCCGACGGCGGGCGACAGTTCGGTGGGCGGGCCGTTGCTTTGGCCGGCGGACGAGGCGTGGCCGGTGTGCGGGACGGACCACGGCGGGGCGTCGGGTGTACGGCCGGAGCGGGCCCGCCGGTACGAGCGGATCGTCGCCGCCGCCTGGGCGCGCCCCCGCGCGGACGACACCGGCCAAGTGCCGTACACCGAGGCCGAACGCGCGGAGCTGGACGAGATGACGTTGTCCGGCTACCAACCGGACCGGCACGACGGCTCCCCGCTCCCGCTGCTCGCCCTGGCCCAGTTCTACGTCCGGGACGTGCCGGACCTGGCGGCGTTCCCCCCGCCGGGGACGGACCTGCTCCAGGTGCTGTGGTGCCCGTTCAGGGGACATGACGACGCGTCGCTCCACGACTACGGCCCCTCGACGCGGCTTCGGTGGCGACGGGCCGCGGACGTGACGGAGCTGCTGTCGGAGCAGCCGGAACCGGCGATCGTGGAGCGGAAGGAGTATCTGCCGAACCCGTGCGTGCTGTTCCCCGAGCGGGTCGTCGAGTACCCCTTCGCGGACTACCTTCCCGGGGAGTTGGTCGAGCGGATCGACGCCTGGGAGGACGCCTTCCAGGAACGGGCCGGGGACGCGGCGCCCTGGTACCAGTACGACCTCTCCCTCGCGCCCGGCTGGAAGATCGGCGGCTGGGACTCCTGGCACCGGACGGATCTCATGCGGGTGTACTGCGGCGCCTGCGGCACGGAGATGCGGCTGCTGCTGACGATCGACTCCGGTGGAGGAGGGCGGAGTTGGGTTCCGTACGACGAGGCGCGGGACGCCCGGGACCCCACGCGGCCGGTCGACCTGTACGGGCCGACCGGGATCAAGGCGGCGCGCGACGAGTACCGGGCCTTCGTCTGCCCGGCGGACCCGTCGCACCCGCACCGGATGAGCACGCAGTAGTTCTCCGTCGTCCCCCGGTTCCACGCACGCGAGCGCGTCCGAGCGACGTCCGCACGCCCTTGACACTGCCACCCCGGCTCAAGACCCTTGGCCTTCCACCGGGCCGGCCACTGAGGGGGGAAGCATGCTGAGTCGGATGCTCGAACGGGAGAGACCGTCAAGTGCGCAGTACCGATGGGGACTTGGCGGCCTGATCCTGCTGGTCCTGATCTCCGTGATCGCGTACGAGAATCTGCAGAGCATCTTCAACGAGGAGAAGGACTTCGTCATCGGCACGCTGTTCTCGCTGGCGGGCTTCTGCTTCGCCAAGGCGGTGACCCGGTCGCGTGGAGACCAGGCGCTGGAGATCCTGCGGGACACCGGGGCCTTCGAGCAGATCGCCCTCGTGGACCGCAACATCAAGGCGGCGGCGGACCGGCTGGCCGGGTACCACGATCTGCAGTGCAGGGACCCCGAGTTCTACCGGAACATCGGCGTCCTGCGCGTCGCTCTCGACGACATCGACAAGTCCCTCACCAACATCGCCGACCTCCGCAAGGCGCTGGACATCGACGAGGGCGAGGCCTATCCGGTTCCGCCGGAGCTCCGGCTCGCGCTGCTCTCGGTGCGGCGGAACGTGCACGAGGCGCTGGTCCGGCGGGATCAGGCGTACGAGTGGCTGCGCGCGAGGATCCCGCACGACGACCAGGAGCCGTGGGACCTGTTCGCCGTCATGACGACCGACATCCAGAAGGCCTCGCTCACACTGGAATCGCTGCTGAGCAAGTACGTCGGCTTCCCGCCGGCCGAGTACGCCCGCAACGTCCTCGACTACCTCCGCGCGGCGCGGCGTCGCGCCCGCTCGTTCCGGGAGGCGGCTCCCGAGACACCGGGGATCTTCGCGGTCCTCGAGGAGGACGTCGAGCACGCCATTCGGGACCTGGAGACGGTGGAACGCCAGCTCTCCGGCACCACCGCCCCACCCACGACACCGGCCCCGGACCCCGCCCCCGTCCCCTCACCCGCGCCCGCACCTTCGCCCGCCTCCTGAAGGCGGACGCGCCGCGGCGCCCTCCCAGTCGTCCGGTCGGGGACATTCGGGGGGCGCCGCGCTCAGTTCCGTACGTCGTTGTACGGGACGTCTTGGGGGACGGTCGGACCGATGGTCAGACCGTCAGGGCACGGTCCGTCGGGCGGATCGGGGCCGGGAGGTCGCTCGCGCCCGTCAGGAAGCGGTCGACTCCGCGGGCCGCCGAGCGGCCCTCGGCGATCGCCCAGACGATCAGCGACTGGCCGCGGCCCGCGTCACCGGCCACGAACACACCACCGACGTTGGTGGCGAAGTCCGCGTCACGAGCGATGTTACCCCGCTCGTCCAGGTCCAGACCAAACTGCCCGACCAGGCCGTTCTCGACGTCCGTACCCGTGAAGCCCATCGCCAGCGTGACCAGCTGCGCCGGGATCTTCCGCTCCGTGCCCGGCTTCTGGGTCAGCTTGCCGTCGACGAACTCGACCTCGACCAGGTGCAGGAACTGGACGTTGCCCTCCTCGTCGCCCTCGAAGTGGGTGGTGGAGACGGAGTAGACCCGCTCACCGCCCTCCTCGTGCGCCGAGGTGACCTTGTACAGCATCGGGAAGGTCGGCCACGGCTGGCCGGCCGCCCGCTCCTCGCCCGGACGCGGCATGATCTCCAGCTGCGTGACCGAGGCCGCGCCCTGGCGGTGGGCGGTGCCCACGCAGTCCGCGCCGGTGTCGCCGCCGCCGATGACGACCACGTGCTTGCCCTCGGCCGTGATCGGCGGGGTCACGAAGTCGCCCTCGACGACCTTGTTGGCGAGCGGCAGGTACTCCATCGCCTGGTGGATGCCGTTGAGCTCCCGGCCCGGGACGGGCAGGTCGCGCGCGGTGGTCGCACCGGCGGCGATGACGACCGCGTCGTACCGCTTGCGCAGGTCCGTCGCCGTGATGTCGCGGCCGATCTCGACACCCGTACGGAACTTGGTGCCCTCCGCGCGCATCTGCTCGATGCGGCGGTTGATGTGCCGCTTCTCCATCTTGAACTCGGGGATGCCGTAGCGCAGCAGGCCGCCGATCCGGTCGGCGCGCTCGAACACGGCGACCGTGTGGCCGGCCCGGGTCAGCTGCTGGGCGGCGGCGAGACCCGCCGGGCCCGAGCCGATGACGGCGACGGTCTTGCCGGACAGACGCTCGGGCGCCTGCGGCTTGACGTCGTTGGCGTCCCACGCCTTGTCGATGATGGAGACTTCGACGTTCTTGATGGTGACGGCCGGCTGGTTGATGCCGAGCACGCACGCCGCCTCGCACGGAGCCGGGCACAGGCGGCCGGTGAACTCCGGGAAGTTGTTCGTGGCGTGCAGCCGCTCCGACGCCTGCGCCCAGTCCTCGCGGTAGGCGTAGTCGTTCCACTCGGGGATGAGGTTCCCGAGCGGACAGCCGTTGTGGCAGAACGGGATGCCGCAGTCCATGCAGCGGCCGGCCTGCTTGCTGATGATCGGCAGCAGGGAGCCGGGAACGTAGACCTCGTTGAAGTCCTTGACTCGCTCGCCCACCGGACGGGTCTTGGCGACCTCGCGCCCGGTGGTCAGGAAGCCCTTGGGGTCAGCCATTGGTCGCCGCCTCCATCATCTTCTCGGTGGTCTCGGCCTCGGAGAGACCGGCGAGCTCAGCGGCGTCCTTGGCGGCGAGCACTGCCTTGTACGTGGTCGGGATGATCTTGCTGAAGCGGTCCACGTTCACGGACCAGTCGGCAAGAAGCTTTTCCGCGACCGTCGAGCCGGTCTCCTCGTGGTGGCGGCGCACGACGTCGTGCAGCCACTGCTTATCGGAGTCCGTGAGTGCCTCGACGGCGGACAGGTTGCCGGAGTTGACGTTGTCCCGGTCGAGGTCGACGACGTACGCGACACCGCCCGACATACCGGCCGCGAAGTTGCGGCCCGTCTCGCCGAGGACGACGGCCTGGCCACCGGTCATGTACTCGCAGCCGTGGTCGCCCACGCCCTCCGAGACGACCAGCGCGCCGGAGTTGCGGACGCAGAAGCGCTCACCGGTGCGGCCCCGCAGGAACAGCTCACCGCCGGTCGCACCGTACGCGATGGTGTTGCCCGCGATGGTCGAGTACTCGGCCAGGTGGTCGGCGCCGCGGTCCGGACGGACGACGACGCGGCCGCCGGAGAGGCCCTTGCCGACGTAGTCGTTGGCGTCGCCCTCGAGCCGGAGCGTGACACCGGCCGGCAGGAAGGCGCCGAACGACTGGCCGGCGGAGCCGGTGAAGGTGATGTCGATGGTGTCGGCCGGCAGACCGGCACCGCCGAACTTCTTCGTCACCTCGTGGCCGAGCATGGTGCCGACCGTGCGGTTGATGTTGCGGATCGCGACCTGGGCACGGACCGGCTGGGCCGCCTCGGCGGATTCGGCGTTCAGCGCGTCGGCGGCGAGCTCGATGAGCTCGTTGTCGAGCGCCTTCTCCAGACCGTGGTCCTGCTCGACCAGGGCGTGGCGGACCGCGCCCTCGGGCAGCTCGGGCACGTGGAAGAGCGGGGCCAGGTCCAGGCCCTGCGCCTTCCAGTGCGTCACGGCGCGGCTGGTGTCGAGCAGCTCGGCGTGGCCGACGGCCTCTTCGAGCGTACGGAAGCCCAGCTCGGCGAGGATCTCGCGGACCTCTTCGGCGATGAACTCGAAGAAGTTGACGACGTACTCGGCCTTGCCGGAGAAGCGGTCGCGCAGGACCGGGTTCTGGGTGGCGATACCGACCGGGCAGGTGTCCAGGTGGCAGACGCGCATCATGACGCAGCCGGAGACGACGAGCGGCGCGGTCGCGAAGCCGAACTCCTCGGCGCCGAGCAGCGCGGCGATGACGACGTCACGGCCGGTCTTGAGCTGACCGTCGGTCTGGACGACGATCCGGTCGCGCAGGCCGTTGAGCAGCAGGGTCTGCTGGGTCTCGGCGAGGCCGAGCTCCCAGGGGCCGCCCGCGTGCTTCAGCGAGGTGAGCGGCGAGGCGCCCGTACCGCCGTCGTGGCCGGAGATGAGGACGACGTCCGCGTGCGCCTTGGAGACACCCGCGGCGACGGTGCCGACACCGACCTCCGACACCAGCTTCACGTGGATACGCGCGGCCGGGTTGGCGTTCTTGAGGTCGTGGATCAGCTGAGCCAGGTCCTCGATGGAGTAGATGTCGTGGTGCGGCGGCGGGGAGATCAGACCGACACCCGGGGTGGAGTGCCGGGTCTTGGCGACCCACGGGTAGACCTTGTGGCCGGGCAGCTGGCCGCCCTCGCCGGGCTTGGCGCCCTGGGCCATCTTGATCTGGATGTCGTCCGCGTTGACCAGGTACTCGCTCGTCACGCCGAAGCGGCCGGAGGCGACCTGCTTGATGGAGGAACGGCGCGCCGGGTCGTACAGGCGGTCCGGGTCCTCGCCGCCCTCACCGGTGTTGGACTTGCCGCCCAGCTGGTTCATGGCGATGGCGAGGGTCTCGTGCGCCTCACGGGAGATGGAGCCGTACGACATGGCGCCCGTCGAGAACCGCTTGACGATCTCGGAGACCGGCTCGACCTCGTCGATCGAGATCGCCTCGCGATCCGAGGTGAAGCCGAACAGGCCGCGGAGCGTCATCAGTCGCTCGGACTGCTCGTTCACCCGGTCCGTGTACTTCTTGAAGATGTCGTACCGCTTGTTGCGCGTGGCGTGCTGCAGGCGGAAGACGGTCTCCGGGTCGAACAGGTGCGGCTCGCCCTCGCGGCGCCACTGGTACTCGCCGCCGATGTCGAGGGCGCGGTGCGCGGAGGGGACGCCCGAGGCGGGGTACGCCTTGGCGTGGCGGGCGGCGACCTCCTTGGCGACGACGTCGAGACCGGCGCCGCCGATCTTGGTGGCCGTGCCGTTGAAGTACTTCTCGACGAAGGCCGTGTCGAGGCCGACGGCCTCGAAGACCTGGGCGCCGCGGTAGGAGGCGACGGTCGAGATACCCATCTTGGACATGACCTTGAGGACGCCCTTGCCGAGCGCGTAGATCAGGTTGCGGATGGCCTGCTCGGGCTCCAGGCCCTCGATGAAGGTGCCGGCGCGGACCAGGTCCTCGACCGACTCCATCGCCAGGTACGGGTTGACGGCGGCGGCGCCGTAGCCGATGAGGAGGGCCACGTGGTGGACCTCGCGGACGTCGCCGGCCTCGACGAGCAGCCCCACCTGGGTGCGCTGCTTCGTACGGATGAGGTGGTGGTGGACGGCCGCGGTGAGCAGCAGCGACGGGATCGGCGCGTGCTCGGCGTCGGAGTGCCGGTCGGAGAGGACGATCAGGCGGGCGCCGCCCTCGATCGCCGCGTCGGCCTCGGCGCAGATCTCCTCGATGCGGGCGGCGAGCGCGTCGCCGCCGCCGGAGACCCGGTACAGGCCGGACAGGGTCGCGGCCTTCATGCCGGGCATGTCGCCGTCGGCGTTGATGTGGATGAGCTTGGCCAGCTCGTCGTTGTCGATCACCGGGAAGGGCAGGGTGACCGAGCGGCAGGAGGCCGCGGTCGGCTCAAGGAGGTTGCCCTGCGGGCCCAGCGAGGAGCGCAGGCTCGTCACCAGCTCCTCGCGGATGGCGTCCAGCGGCGGGTTGGTGACCTGCGCGAAGAGCTGGGTGAAGTAGTCGAAGAGCAGCCGGGGGCGCTCGGACAGGGCCGCGATCGGCGAGTCCGTACCCATGGAGCCGATCGGCTCGGCGCCCAGGCGGGCCATCGGGGCGAGGATGACGCGGAGCTCTTCCTCGGTGTAGCCGAAGGTCTGCTGGCGGCGGGTGACCGAGGCGTGGGTGTGGACGATGTGCTCGCGCTCGGGGAGGTCCTCGAGCTCGATCTCGCCGGTCTCCAGCCACTCGGCGTACGGCAGCTCGGCGGCGAGGCCGGCCTTGATCTCGTCGTCCTCGATGATCCGGTGCTCGGCGGTGTCGACGAGGAACATCTTGCCGGGCTGCAGGCGGCCCTTGCGGACGACCTTGGCGGGGTCGATGTCGAGGACGCCGACCTCGGAGGAGAGGACGACGAGACCCTCGTCGGTGACCCAGTAGCGGCCGGGGCGCAGACCGTTGCGGTCGAGGACCGCGCCGACCTGGACGCCGTCGGTGAAGGTGACGCAGGCCGGGCCGTCCCAGGGCTCCATCATCGTGGAGTGGTACTGGTAGAAGGCGCGCCGGGCCGGGTCCATGGAGTCGTGGTTCTCCCACGCCTCGGGGACCATCATCAGGACCGAGTGCGGCAGCGAGCGGCCGCCGAGGTGGAGCAGCTCCAGGACCTCGTCGAAGGAGGCGGAGTCGGAGGCGTCCGGCGTACAGATCGGGAAGATCCGCTCCAGGCTTCCCTCGCCGAAGAGGTCGGAGACGAGCTGGGACTCGCGGGCCACCATCCAGTTGCGGTTGCCCTTGACCGTGTTGATCTCGCCGTTGTGCGCGACGAAGCGGTACGGGTGGGCCAGCGGCCAGCTCGGGAAGGTGTTGGTGGAGAACCGGGAGTGGACCAGGGCCACGGCGCTGGCGCAGCGGCGGTCCGACAGGTCCGGGAAGAAGGGCTCCAGCTGGCCGGTGGTCAGCATGCCCTTGTAGACGATGGTGCGGGCGGAGAGCGACGGGAAGTACGTCCCGGCCTCACGCTCGGCGCGCTTGCGCAGCACGAACGCCTTGCGGTCCAGCGCGATGCCCTCGCTGCTGCCGTCGGCGACGAACAGCTGGCGGAAGACCGGCATGGTGGCGCGGGCGGAGGCGCCGAGCAGCTCGGGGGCGACGGGGACCTCGCGCCAGCCGAGGACGTTCAGACCCTCCTCGGACGCGATCGTCTCGATCTGCGAGACGGCCTGTGCGGAGCCGTCGGCAGGGAGGAAGGCGATACCGACGGCGTAGGAGCCGGCGGCGGGCAGGTCGAAGTCGGTGACCTCGCGCAGGAAGGCGTCCGGGACCTGGAACAGGATGCCGGCGCCGTCTCCGGAGTCGGGCTCGGAGCCGGTGGCGCCTCGGTGCTCGAGATTGCGCAGTACGGTCAGCGCCTGCTCGACCAGCGCGTGGCTGGCTACACCGGTCAGGGTGGCCACGAACCCGACACCACAGGCGTCGTGTTCGTTACGGGGGTCGTACATCCCCTGCGGAGCGGGGCGACCGTCCATGGGCGACCAGGCGTCGGAACGCATCGGCTCTCCCGTCGTCGTCGTGGCATATGCAGCAGCCGAGGGACGACGTTGGCCCTCCGCGAAATTTCGTGCAGGTTACATGATGGCTGGCTTCTCGCAGAACGGATAGCTCATTCCAGCATGCGGACACCGCTGACACGGAGCGGTGGCGTTGGTTCACATGTGGACAGGTCGATCTTGTGGGGTCGGACGGACCCGTCGCAGAGCGGGCCTCATTGCCCGCGGCGCTTACGCCTCATGCCCGGTGGTTAAGGATTCGAAACCAGCGAGTAACGGCTAGATATGTTGCGCTGTGCATAGTGTCTCACCGGAACGGCGGATCCGCCCAGGGGATATACGTCACAGCCCAGCATGCACGCGGAAGGCCCCCGCCGCATGGCGGGGGCCTTCTCAGGACGCGTACGAGGTCAGAGCGCCGCCCCGAACAACATGCCGAGCCCGTACGTCACGGCTGCCGCGGCCCCGCCCAGTACGAGCTGGCGCAGCCCGCTGAACCACCAGCTGCGGGCGGTCACCCGGGCCACCAGCGCCCCGCAGGCGAACAGCCCGACGAGCGCGAGCAGCACGGCAGGCCACAGCGCGGTCGCGCCGAGCAGATACGGCAGTACGGGAAGCAGGGCGCCGAGCGCGAACGAACCGAAGGACGACACCGCGGCGATCGTCGGCGAGGGCAGGTCGTCGGGGTCGATGCCCAGCTCCTCGCGGGCGTGGATCTCCAGCGCCTGCTCCGGGTCCCGGGAGAGCTGCATGGCGACCTCGCGGGCCAGCGCGGGCTCGACACCCCGGGAGACGTACAGCGCGGCGAGCTCCTCCATCTCGTCGATGGGGTGCTTGCGCAACTGACGTCGCTCGACGTCCAGTTCCGCCTGGACGAGCTCGCGCTGCGAGGCGACGGAGGTGTACTCGCCGGCCGCCATGGAGAAGGCACCGGCCGCGAGTCCGGCGAGGCCGGTGATGACGATGGTCTGCTGCGAGACCGCGCCACCCGCGACACCGGTCATCAGGGCCAGGTTGGAGACGAGCCCGTCCATCGCGCCGAAGACCGCGGGGCGCAGCCAGCCACCGTTCACATCGCGGTGGGTGTGGTTGTCGCGGTGGGCCTCGTGCAGTGGCGCGTGGACTTCGATGATGGACATGCTTCTCCCCTGTTTCTCCGGCGGGCCGGGCTGCACCCGCCACCCCCAACACCCTCGAAAATACGCGCGATGTAAGGGGCCCGCCAGCAAGGCAGGCCGTACTTACTAAGGCTGACCTTGCTCTTCTGGCGGGGTGTCAGCCGGGTGACAGAGACGTTTCTGCGACGTCATCGCCTCCCCACGTGGCACAGATTCAGCAACCGTGAAAGGGGTGCCAGATGGTGAGCGAGACGAGAACGATGGGATGCGATACGCGCGAGCGCGCCAGGGGCGCACTGCTCGGTCTCGCGGTCGGCGACGCGCTCGGCGCACCCGCCGAGAACATGCGCCCCTCGGAGATCCGCCGCCGCTGGGGCCGGATCGAGGGCTTCGTGACGGACAGCCCGGCCGGCACGGACGACACGGAGTACGCGATCTTCTCGGGCCTGCTGCTCGCCCGGCACGGCTCGGCGCTGACCGTCCAGCATGTGGAACGGGCCTGGCACCACTGGATCGCCGACCTCGACGAAGGCCCCTTCCGCGGCGCGGGGTTCAGCGAGCGGGGCACGCTGGAGAACCTCCGCCGCGGCCTGGCGGCCCCGATCTCCGCCCAGCACCGCCACGCCTGGTCGGACGGACTGGCCATGCGGGCCGCCCCGTTCGGCGTCTTCGCGGCCGGCCGCCCGGCCGAGGCGGCCCGGCTGGTCGCGATCGACGGCAGCGTCAGCCACGACGGAGAGGGCATCTACGGGGGCCAGGCGGTCGCGGCGGGCGTCGCGGCGGCGATGGCCGGCGCGTCGGTGACCTCGGTCATCGCGGCGGCCCTCTCGGTCGTCCCGATGGACTCCTGGACGGCCCGCTCGATGCGCCGGGCGGTGGTCGCGGCGCAGCGGGTGGAGCCGGACCCGCTGGTGCGCGAGCGGACGGTCCGCTCGGCGGTCGTCATCGGCGGCTACCCGTGGACGGACCTGGCCCCGGAGGCGGTCGGCCTGGCCTTCGGCGCCTTCGCGGCGGCCCGCGGAGACTTCCGTACGGCGGTGCTGACCGCGGTCAACATGGGCCGCGACGCCGACACCACGGCGGCGGTCGCGGGGGCCCTGGCGGGCGCGGCGGCGGGCATCACGGCGATCCCGGAGGAATGGGCGACGGCGATCGCCCCGGTGACGGGCAGCTGCCTCCCCTCGATGCGCGGCTACCACGTCCTGGACATCGCGGACCTTCTGACGACGGACGAGGAGGACGCGGCATGACGACGACGGACCCGACGCACCGCACCTACGGCTCGGGCTCCCCCCTCTCGGTGAGCCGCCACCCCGCCTCTCCCACCGCGGGCAACCGTCCCGCCCCCACTCCCCCCGTGAGCAACCGCCCCGCCCCCACTCCCACCGTGGACAATCGCCCCGCCCCCACTCCCACCGTGAGCAATCGCCCCGCCCCCACCCCCGCTGTGGGCAATCGTCCCGCTGGGCGGGACGGGTGGGCACAGCCCACGAGACCGGGCGCCCCGGACAAGGACGGCGCCAACGGGGTCCTGGGGCCCGCCCCGGGCCACGGCCCCGCGCGGCGCGAGGCCATCGAGGGCCTCCTGCTCGGCCTCGCCGCAGGCGACGCCGCCGGCTGGCCCGCGGCCAGACACCGCGCCGCCCGCATGCCCGAATGGACCCGCCGCCTCACCCGCGAGCTCGACACCTTCGCCGAGCAGAACGCCACCACCACCCTCCCCGTCCCCATCGCCCTCAACCAGCCCCCCGAGCCCCTCCGCCTCGGCCCCTCCGACGACGCCGAGTGGGCGGTCTTCACCGCCGAGGCGGTCCTCGCCGCCAACGGCCCCCTCTTCGCCACCCTCCCCGCCGAGCGCCGCCTCCGCGCCGCCGTCGACCTCGCCTGGAACTCCCTCGCGAGCCAGGTCGCCGCCGCCTCCGACCGAGCCCCCGAGGTCGAGTCCGCCGTACTCCCCCTCCGCGCCCGGATCTCCGTCCGCGCGGGCCTCGGCAACCTCGCCACCGGTCTGCGCCCGCCCGCCACCGGCCACGACAACCCGCACTACTTCGACGACGCCGCGTGCGTCCGAGCCGCTGTCCTCGCCCTCGTCCACCCCGGAGATCCGGCCGCCGCCGCCGAACTCGCCGAGTTCGACGCCCGGTACACCCAGGACGGCGACGGCGTCCACGGCGCCCGCGCGATGGCGGCGGCGATCGCGGCCGCCCTCGGCGGGGCGGCCGTCGACGAGGCGGTGGAGGCGGCCCTCGCCCAACTCCCGTCCGCCACCGAGATCGGCCGCAACGCCCAACAGGCCGTCAAGATGGCACGCGACGCGACGAGCGCCTTCGAGCTCGTCCCCCTCCTCGAGCACCAGATCGTCGACCACGTCTACAGCTACGGCATCGCCGCCGCCGAGACCGTCCCGGTCGCCCTCGCCCTCGCCACCGCCGCGCGCGGCGAGGCGTCCGCGGCCGTACCCGCCGCCGCCTGCCTCTCGCGTGTCGCGGACTCCGCCCCGGCGCTCGTGGGCGCGCTCACCGGAGCGCTCGGCGGAGCCGGTTCCCTCCCCGCCACCTGGCGCGACGCCTGCCGCACACTCGCGGGCTGCGCGCTCCCCCGCCTCGCCGGCACGGATCTCGTCGAACTCGCCGGGCTGCTGGGAGACACGGAACTGGCCACGCCGGGTGGACAATTCCGACATGACACCCACACTGGATGACCGGATCACCGGAAGCCTCCTCGGGGCCGCCGTCGGCGACGCCCTCGGCGGCCCCGTCGAGGGCTACACCCCCGAGCAGATCCTGGAGCGCCACGGAGGCCGGGTCACCGGCATCGTCGGCCCCTGGAACGGCGACGCCTGGCGTACGGCGCGCCCCATCGCGCCGTACCACAAGGGCGACGGGCACGTCACCGACGACACCTTGATGACCCACGCCCTGATCAGGGTGTACGAGAAGGTCCGCGACCACATCGACGCATACGCCGTGGCGGAGCACCTCGTCCCCGATCTGCTCACCAACCCGCGCTGGATCCCGGAGCTGGAGGCCGAAGCGCTCCCCCTCCAGCGCATCTTCCTCGCCGAGAAATGGCTCGTGGCGCGCCTCCACTACGGCCATGTCGACCCGCGTGAGGCGGGCAGCGGAAACATCGTCAACTGCGGTGCGGCGATGTACATGGCACCGGTGGGCCTGGTCAACGCGGCGAACCCGGAGGCCGCGTACGCGGAGGCCCTGGACGTCACCGGCGCGCACCAGTCCTCCTACGGACGCGAGGCGGCGGGCGTGTTCGCGGCGGCGGTGGCAGCGGCGTGCGTGCCCGGGGCGACGCCGGATTCCGTCGTCTCCACCTCGCTCTCGCTGGCGAAGGACGGCACGCGCGCGGCGATCGAGTCGGTGTGCGAAGTCGCGTCCGGGCACACGGACTTCGAGACGGCCCTCGCGCCCCTGCGCAAGGCGGTGGCGCCGTTCGACACGGTGGGCCCGGACTACCGCGCGCCGTCGCTGGGCGCGCGCCGACCGTCCCGGCTCCATGCGATCGAGGAGCTCCCGATCGCGCTGGGGATGCTGCTGGTGGGGGAGGGCGACTACCGGCGTACGGTCCTGGGCGCGGTCAACTACGGCCGGGACTGCGACTCGATCGCGACGATGGCCGGGGCCTTGGTGGGCGCGCTCCGAGGGGAATCCGCCGTCCCCTCCACCTGGTCGAAACACGTGTCCGAGGCGAGCCGGCTGGACCTGCACGCTCCGGCGCAGGCGCTGGCGGTGGTCGCACACGAGGTCTTCGCCCGCGACACGGCCCGCCGCCGGGCACACGAGTCGGCGTACGCGGCCCTGACGAGCGCGGCCCGATGAACCTGCGCGTCACCTGGGTCCAGCCGGAGGACCTCGTCGGCCACGAACTGCGTCAGGCGGCGGAGGACGGCCGCGACGCCGCCACGATCGCCACCCGCTGGCACGCGGCCGGCGGCCACCCCGCCCCACCGACGGCCGGCGCGTCCCCCACCCCCCGCCCGGCCCTCCGCGCCCTGGCGGAGACCCTCCTCGACGAACTGTCGGCCCTGCCAAGCCCCCTCTCCCCCACCGAACCCACCCCCCTCCCCGCCATCCACGCCTTGACGCCTCTCACCCCCGCGCGCGAAGCGCCACGCTCTCCCGGACGGAGTCCGGGGGAGGGCGGGGTGGGGGAATCCGAACGGCTCCTCGACCAGCTGCACGCCGCCTGGCTCGGCCGCGCCGCCGGGTGTCTGCTCGGCAAGCCTGTCGAGAAGCTCCCCCTCCCCGCCATCCGCGCCCTCGCCCGCGCCGCCGGCAACTGGCCCCTCACCTCCTGGTTCACCGCAATCGGCGTCCCTCAGGACCTCCTCGCCGCCCACCCCTGGAACCGCCGCTCGGCCCCCACCTCCCTCGCCGAGAACATCGACGGCATGCCCGAGGACGACGACCTCAACTACCCCCTCCTCAACCTGCTCCTCCTCCAGCGTCACGGCCGCGACTTCACCACCGCCGACGTCGCCCGTCTCTGGCTCGACGAACTTCCCGCCGGCCGCACCTTCACGGCCGAGCGCGTCGCCTACCGCAACCTTCTCGACGGCATCGAACCCCCGCTGACCGCCGTCCACCGCAACCCCTTCCGCGAGTGGATCGGCGCCCAGATCCGGGCCGACGTCCACGGCTGGACGAACCCGGGCGACCCGGCCGGCGCCGCCGCGCAGGCGTACCGGGACGCGGCCCTCACCCACACCGCCAACGGCATCTACGGCGCCATGTTCGTCGCCGCGACGATCGCCACCGCCGCCACCGGCACCGCCGACGTCCACCGCGCCCTCGCCGACGGACTCTCCGTCGTCCCGCCCCGCTCCCGGCTCGCCGCCGCCGTCCGCCTCGGCATCGAATCCGCCCGTACCACCCGCGACTTCGACACGGTCGTGGACCGACTCCACGCCGCCCTCGGCGGGTATCACTGGGTCCATGCCGTCCCCAACGCCGCCGTCCTCGCCGCCGCCCTCACCCACGCCGACGGCGACTTCTCCCGCTCCATCTGCGCGGCGGTCTCCGGCGGCTGGGACACCGACTCCAACGGCGCCACCGCCGGTTCCGTCGCCGGTCTCCTCGCCGGCCACCCCGACCGGCTGCCCGAGCGCTGGACCTCCCCCCTCAAGAACCGGCTCTCGACCTCGGTCCCGTCCTTCGACGGCATCGGCTTCGACGCCCTGGCCGAACTGACGTATCTGGAGGCAGTACGCCCATGACCAGCATCGTGGTGCTCGGCAGCACCAACATGGACCTCGTCGCCTTCGTACCGAAGGCCCCCGCTCGCGGAGAGACCGTCACCGGCCGGGAGTTCCGTACGATCCCCGGCGGCAAGGGCGCCAACCAGGCCGTCGCCGCCGCCCGGGCCGGTGCCGACGTGTCGATGATCGGCGCGGTCGGCACCGACGACTTCGGCGTACGGCTCCGGGCCGCGCTGGAGGGGGCCGGGGTCGAGACCGACCTGCTGCGCACGGCCGAGGGCCCGTCCGGCACCGCGCACATCGTGGTCGACGACGAGGGCGGCAACGCGATCGTCGTCGTCCCCGGCGCCAACGGCACCGTCACCTCCCTCAGCCACGGCGACGAGGCCCTGATCGGCACCGCCGACGCCCTGCTCCTCCAGCTCGAACTCCCCCTCTCCGCCGTCACGGCGGGCGCCGCCACCGCCCGCCGGCTCGGCGTCCGTACCGTCCTCACCCCCGCCCCCGCCCAGCCGCTGCCCCCCGAACTCCTCGCCGCCACCGATCTGTTGGTCCCCAACGAGCACGAGGCCGCCGCACTCACCGGCATCGCCGACCCGCACGCCGCCGCTGCCGCGCTGCTCGCCCAGGTCCCCGAGGTGGTCATCACCCTCGGCGCGGCCGGCAGCCTGCACGCCGCCCGCGGCAGCGAGCCGTTCACGGTCCCCGCGCCCCGTGTCCGCGCGGTGGACACGACCGCGGCCGGCGACACCTTCGTCGGCGCGCTCGCCGTCGCCCTCGGCGAGGGCAGGCCCGTCCGCGACGCCCTGGCCTGGGCCTCGACGGCCGCCGCGCTCTCCGTCCAGCACGAGGGCGCCTCGTCCTCGATGCCGTACCGCTCCGAGATCGACGCGGCCCACGACTCCCTCACCGGCCAGGAGGTCGACGCCGTATGACCCGTACCCCCGAGTCCACACCGCCCCTGCACGGACTGCGCGTCCTCGATCTCGCCACGCTCTTCGCCGGGCCCCTGGCAGCGATGATGCTCGGCGACTTCGGCGCCGACGTCATCAAGATCGAGCACCCCCGCAAGCCCGATCCCTCTCGCGGCCACGGCCCGGCCAAGGACGGTGTCGGTCTGTGGTGGAAGGTCCTCGGCCGCAACAAGCGGACTGTCACCCTCGATCTCTCCACCCGCGGCGGACGCGACACCCTCCTCCGTCTCGCCGCCGACGCCGACGTGATCGTCGAGAACTTCCGCCCCGGCACCCTGGAACGC
Organism: Streptomyces sp. NPDC046712; assembly: GCF_040645695.1. NCBI lineage: Bacteria > Bacillati > Actinomycetota > Actinomycetes > Kitasatosporales > Streptomycetaceae > Streptomyces > Streptomyces sp. NPDC046712. The sequence goes on from NZ_JBEYYW010000016.1 coordinate 138,169, forward strand.
TGGGGTCTGGGTTGGGAGGAACTGTCCACCGTCAACCCGGAGTTGGTCCTGGCCCGGGTCACCGGCTTCGGGCAGTTCGGCCCGTACTCCCACCGGCCCGGCTTCGGCACCCTCGCCGAGGCGATGAGCGGTTTCGCCGCGATCACCGGCGAGCCGGACGGCCCGCCCACCCTTCCCCCCTTCGGTCTGGCCGACTCGATCGCCGCCCTGGCGACCGCGTACGCGGTGATGACCGCGCTCCACGCCAGGACCACGACCGGCCGCGGCCAGGTCGTCGACATGGCGATCATCGAACCGATGCTCTCCGTCATCGGACCCCACCCCCTCTGGTACGACCAGCTCGGTTACGTCCAGCCCCGCACCGGCAACCGCTCCCGCAACAACGCCCCGCGCAACACGTACCGCACCGCCGACGACTCCTGGGTCGCCGTCTCCACCTCAGCCCAGTCGATCGCCGAACGCGTGATGCGGCTGGTCGGCCGCCCCGAGCTGATCGACGAGCCCTGGTTCGCCGACGGCGCGAGCCGGGCCGCCCACGCGGACGTCCTCGACGAGGCGGTCGGCTCCTGGATCGCCCGCCACACCCGCGACGAGGCCATGGCGGCCTTCGAGAAGGCGGAGGCGGCGATCGCACCCGTCTACGACGTCCGGGACGTGATGGCCGATCCGCAGTACCGCGCCCTGGACACCGTCACGGAGGTGCCGGACCCGGAGCTGGGTCCGATCCGTATGCAGAACGTCCTCTTCCGGCTCTCCGAGACACCCGGCGCGATCCGCTGGGCCGGCCGCCCGCACGGCGCGGACACGGCCGAGGTCCTGGCCGAGCTCGGTCTCTCCCCGGCCGAGATCGGCGCCCTGCGAACCGAAGGAGCCGTATGAGCCCTGCGAGCGGTACGCCCCTCCCCCTCACCTGGCTGTACGCCCCCGGGGACCGTCCCGCAGTCGTCCAGAAGGCCCTGGTCTCGGGCGCGGACGTGGTGATCGTCGATCTGGAGGACGCGGTGGCCCCGGACCGCAAGGCGTACGCCCTGGCCGCCACCGTCGACCTGCTCGCCGACCCGCACCCCGTCCCGGTCCACGTCCGCATCCACACACCACGGGACATCCCCCCTCTCGCGCCCCTCCCCGGGCTGAGCGGTTTCCGTGTTCCCAAGGTGACACACGCCACTGACATCCACCGGATCGCGCAAGCGGTCCCCGGCATCCCGCTCTTCCCGCTCCTGGAGAACGCCCTGGCGCTCGAGCACGCCTACGCGATCGCGTCGGCCGACCCCGCCGTCCGCGGCATCGCCCTCGGAGAGGCGGATCTCCGAGCCGATCTGGGGGTACGGGACGAGTGCGGCCTGGACTGGCCGCGCAGCCGTCTCGTGGTCGCCGCCCGCGCGGCGGCCCTCCCGCCCCCGGCCCAGTCGGTCCACCCCGACATCCGTGACCTGGACAGCCTGGCGGCGAGCTGTGCGCGGGGCCGCGCCCTGGGCTTTCTCGGCCGGGCGGCGATCCATCCCCGCCAGCTCCCGGTCATCGAGCAGGCGTATCTCCCGTCCCCCGACGAGGTCGCCGCGGCCGAGGAGGTCGTCAAGGCGGCGGAGGCGGAGGAGGGCGCCCTGGCCCTCCCGGACGGCCGCTTCATCGACGCGGCGGTCGTGGACGGCGCCCGCCGCGTGCTGGCCCTGGCGGCCAGGGCGTAGGGCCCGTCCGGCACGGCCGCCCGCATGCGGCAGGGGCCGTCCGGTACCTCTCGGTACCGGACGGCCCCTGCCGTCGTCCTGTCCGCGCTCTGCCGGCGGTCAGCTCTTGCCGGCTGCTCCGGCACCGTTGTCCGCGCCGTTCGTGGCGGGCTCGGCGTCCTCGGGCTCAGCCGCCTCGGCGTCGCCGGCGGTGCCGGGGGCCTCCGAGTCTGTGGCCGCCGTGCCGGAGGTCTCGACCTTCGAGTCCTCCGAGTCCTGCGAGTCACCGTCCGTGGAGCCGCCGGCCACGGCCTTGTCCTTGTCCCGCTCCGGCTCCACGACCTCTTCCCGCCCCGGGCGGAGCCGCGACGAGATCACGATGTAGGCGACGGCCAGGACGAAGACCACGATGGCCGTCCAGACGTTCAGCCGCAGGCCGAGGACGTGGTGCGCCTCGTCGACCCGCATGTACTCGATCCACGCCCGGCCCGTGCAGTACGCGGCCACGTACAGCGCGAACGCCCGCCCATGGCCGAGCTTGAACCGGCGGTCGGCCCAGATGACCAGGAGCGCGACACCGATGCACCACAGCGACTCGTACAGGAAGGTCGGGTGGTAGATCCCCTCCTCGCGGTTCGCACCGGCGGAGATCTTCAGGCCCCAGGGCAGATCGGTCGGCTTGCCGTACAGCTCCTGGTTGAACCAGTTGCCCCAGCGGCCGATGGCCTGGGCGAAGGCGATGCCGGGCGCGATGGCGTCGGCGTACGCCGGCAGCGGGATGCCCCGCCTGCGGCAGCCGATCCAGGCGCCCACCGCGCCGAGCGCGATGGCGCCCCAGATGCCGAGGCCGCCCTCCCAGATCTTGAAGGCGTCGACCCAGTTCTCACCCTCGCTGAAGTACAGCTGGTAGTCGGTGATCACGTGGTAGAGCCGGCCGCCGACGAGGCCGAAGGGCACCGCCCAGACGGCGATGTCGGCCACGGTGCCGGCTTTGCCGCCCCGGGCGATCCAGCGCTTGTTGCCGTACCAGACGGCGACGAAGACACCGATGATGATGCAGAAGGCATAGCCGCGCAGCGGAACCGGTCCGAGGTGCAGGACGCCGGTCGACGGGCTGGGAATGAAGGCAAGGTCCATGGCAGAACCGACGCTACCCTGCCGGGCGGGTGACACGGCAGCCCACCCGGCAACGTCTGCGTAACTAAGACGACCAAGGACGGGCGTCAGCTCGTGGGCGAGGCCGTGCCCGCCTTCTTGCCCTTGTTCGCCTCGGCGACCCACTTCTTCAGGTTCTCCGGGGAGATCTGCTCGTTCCCCTTGCTCGGGAAGATCGATTCTCCGTTGAGAAGCACGGACGGCGTGCCCCGGAAGTCGCTGTTCCGGAAGGCCTCGTTCGACTTTCCGACCCAGCTGTCGTGCGTGCCGTCCTCGACGCAGCTGCGGAAGGTGGGCGTGTCGAGCCCCGGGACCTTCGCCGCCAGCTCGATCAGTTTGTCGTTCTTGCCGAAGGCGTCGTCGGTCTCCTGCGGCTGGTTGATGTACAGCACGTCGTGGTACGCGGTGAACTTCCCCGCGTCCTGGGCGCACGCGGCGGCGTTCGCCGCGCGCAGGGAGCCGCTGCCGCCCATGTTCCCGTCGATGAGGGTGGCGAGGTGGTACTCGGTCTTGAGCGCGCCGGTGGCCTCGAGCTCGTGGATGGTGTCCCGGAAGGCGTTCTCGAAGGACGCACAGGCCGGGCAGCGGAAGTCCTCCCAGATCGCGAGCGTCGACGGGGCGTCCGTCTTCCCCGTCGGGATGGCCGGCTTGTCGCCCTCGATCGAGCCGGTCGGGGCGACGACCGGGCCCGCCTTGTCCGAGCCGCCGTCGTCGTCCCCGGTGTTGGCGGCGATCACTCCGGCGATCGCCGCCAGGCCGAGGACGCCGACGACCGCGGCCGACACGATCAGGACGCGCCGCTGCTTCTCCCGGGCCTTCTCTCGCTCGCGCTGCTGCTGGAGGCGCTCCCGCGCGCTCCGATTCCCGTCACTGTTCTTCTGGCTCACGCCCTCAGCAACGAACCGGGGAGGCGCGTCCGCGCCTCCCCGGTCTCAGATCCACCCGTTCGGGCTACGAAACGCGGCGCACGCCCGCGGCGAGTTCGCCCGCCAGTTCCCTTACGGCGGTGAGGCCGGCGGCCTCGTCGTCGGCGTCCAGCATCCGCTTGACGAACGCGGAGCCGACGATGACGCCGTCGGCGAAGCCCGCGACCTCCTTCGCCTGCTCGGCGTTGGAGACGCCGAGCCCGACGCAGACGGGCAGTTCGGAGGTGGCCCGGGTCCGGCGGACGAGCTCGGCGGCCTCGGCGCCGACCGACTCGCGGGTGCCCGTGACGCCCATGAGGGAGGCGGCGTAGACGAAGCCGGAGCCGGCGGCCGTGATGGTGGCGAGCCGCTCGTCCTTGCTGCTCGGCGCGACGACGAAGACGGTGGCGAGACCGTGCTTCTCCGCGTGCTCGCGCCATACGGCCGACTCCTGGACGGGCAGGTCGGGCAGGATGCAGCCCGCGCCGCCGGCCGCGGCCAGCTCCTCGGTGAACCGCTCGACGCCGTAGCGGTCGATCGGGTTCCAGTACGTCATGACGAGGACCGGCTTCCCGGTGGCCTCGAAGGCCTCGCGGACCGTGCGCATGACGTCGGCGATCCTGACGCCGCCGCGCAGGGCGATGTCGTCGGCGGTCTGGATGACGGGGCCGTCGAGGACCGGGTCGCTGTGCGGGAGGCCGACCTCGACGATGTCGGCGCCGCCGTCGAAGACGGCCTTGATCGCCTCGATGCCGCCGTCCACGGTCGGGAATCCGGCCGGGAGGTAGGCGATGAGAGCGGCGCGGTTGTCGGCCTTGGCCTTGGCCAGGGTGTCGCTGAGGAGCTGGATGTTGCCGCTCACTTGGTGTCCCTCCGGATCTCGCCCGCGCCGTCCTCGGCGGCGGCGTCGGCCTCGACGGGGGCCGCGTCGGTGTCGTACAGCCCGAAGTAGCGGGCGGCCGTGTCCATGTCCTTGTCGCCGCGCCCGGAGAGGTTGACGACGAGCAGGCCCTCGGGGCCCAGCTCCTTGCCGACCTCCAGCGCGCCCGCCAGGGCGTGCGCCGACTCGATGGCCGGGATGATGCCCTCGGTACGGGAGAGCAGCCGCAGGGCCTGCATCGCCGCGTCGTCGGTGACGGCGCGGTACTCGCCCCGGCCGCTGTCCTTGAGGTACGCGTGCTCCGGGCCGATGCCCGGGTAGTCCAGGCCGGCCGAGATGGAGTACGGCTCGGTGATCTGGCCCTCGTCGTCCTGGAGGACGTACGACCGCGATCCGTGCAGGATGCCGGGCTCGCCGGCGGTCAGCGTGGCCGCGTGCTCGCCGGTCTCGACGCCGTGCCCGGCCGGCTCGCAGCCGATGAGGCGGACGTCGGTGTCGGGCAGGAAGGCGTGGAAGAGGCCGATGGCGTTGGATCCGCCGCCGACGCAGGCGACGGCCGCGTCGGGGAGGCGGCCGGCGCGCTCCAGGATCTGGCGACGGGCCTCGACGCCGATGACGCGGTGGAAGTCGCGGACCATGGCGGGGAAGGGGTGCGGTCCGGCGACGGTGCCGAAGAGGTAGTGGGTGCGGTCGACGTTGGCGACCCAGTCGCGGAACGCCTCGTTGATGGCGTCCTTGAGGGTGCGGCTGCCGGACTTCACCGGGACGACCTCGGCACCGAGCATGCGCATCCGGGCGACGTTCAGCGCCTGGCGCTGGGTGTCGATCTCGCCCATGTAGATGGTGCACTCGAGTCCGAAGAGGGCGCAGGCCGTGGCGGTGGCGACGCCGTGCTGACCGGCTCCGGTCTCGGCGATGACGCGGGTCTTGCCCATGCGCTTGGTGAGCAGGGCCTGGCCGAGCACGTTGTTGATCTTGTGCGAGCCGGTGTGGTTGAGGTCCTCGCGCTTGAGGAAGACCCGGGCGCCGCCGGCGTGCTCGGCGAACCGGGGGACCTCGGTGAGGGCGCTGGGGCGACCGGTGTAGTTGACCATGAGGTCGTTGAGCTCGCGGGCGAACTCGGGGTCGGTCTTGGCCTTGTCGTACTCGACGGCCACCTCGTCGACGGCGGCGACGAGGGCCTCGGGGATGAACTTGCCGCCGTAGGCCCCGAAGTAGCCCTCGGTGGTGGGAACCTGACCCTCCGGGTCCGGAATGAAGAACTCGCTGGACATGCGGTTGCTCCTCGCGGGGCGGGATGCCCCGGTCACGTGCTGATGATGGTCACGGTATGCGCGCGACCCCTCACTCCCCGTGTGGGCAATCGTCCCGCAGGGCGGGACGGGTGGGCACACGGGACGGCACCCCGGCGGGTGCCTCCGCTCCAGGGCCCGGCGCCCACGAGGGCGGGGCGGTCACGGGGCGGGGCAGGCACGGAGCGGACGCGCCCGCAGGGGCGCCGTTCCGTTGTGCCCACCCGTCCCGCCCCAGCGGAACGAATGCCCACAACGGGAGCGGGGCGGCCGGGGCCGTCAGGCGGCGGTCGTCATGAGGGTGCGCGCGGGGCGCGGGCGCCATCGCATGCCGTTGACCTGGCCGGGCTCGTCGCCGATCACGTACCGCACGCGGCGGCCGTGAACACGCCGGGCGGGCGCCCGGCAGCCGCGCGGGCGGCAGCCCCGGGCCAGCGGGGCGTGCGCGGGCGCGGCGGCGGTACGGAGCCGGGTGCGCATCGCGCGGCCGGCGGCCGGGTCGGTGACCGTCACCGCGGGCACGCCGACGGCGCCCCGGGCGGCGTGGCCCGTGGCGATCGGCATGGCGCGGCGCGGAGTCATGGTGGGGTCAGCTCCGGCCGTGGCGGAGGGCCGGGTGGGCGCCGGCGGCGACGAGGTCGGCGACGGCGGCCTTCGGGTCGCGGCCGGTCACGAGGGACTCGCCGACCAGGACCGCGTCGGCGCCCGCGTTGGCGTACGCGATGAGGTCGTGCGGCCCGCGGACGCCGGACTCGGCGACCTTGACGATGCCGGCCGGGATCTCCGGGGCGACCCGCTCGAAGGTGGAGCGGTCGACCTTGAGGGTCTTGAGGTTGCGGGCGTTGACTCCGATGATCCGGGCGCCGGCGTCGACCGCGCGCTCGACCTCCTCCTCGTCGTGGACCTCGACCAGCGGCGTGAGGCCGATGGACTCGGCACGCTCGATGAGGGAGACCAGGGCCTCCTGCTCGAGGGCGGCGACGATCAGGAGCGCCAGATCGGCTCCGTACGCCCGCGCCTCCCACAGCTGGTACGCCGTGACGATGAAGTCCTTGCGCAGGACGGGGATGTCGACCCGGGCCCGTACGGCCTCCAGGTCGGCGAGGGAGCCGCCGAAGCGGCGCTCCTCCGTGAGCACGGAGATGACGGCGGCGCCGCCCGCCTCGTAGTCGGCGGCGAGGCCGGCCGGGTCGGCGATGGCGGCGAGCGCGCCCTTGGACGGGCTGGAGCGCTTGACCTCGCAGATCACCGTGACGCCCTCGCCGCGCAGTGCGGCGACGCCGTCCTTGGCCTGCGGCGCCTTGGCGGCGCGCTCCTTGAGCTCGTCGAGGGAGACCCGCGCCTGCCGCTCTGCGAGGTCGGCGCGCACGCCTTCGATGATCTCGTCGAGCACACTCACGCGAGAGGCCCCCTTCCGGGACGGTGATGGTGACGTTGCGTAGATGAACCAGGTTCAGCCACAGTCGATGGTATCCGCAGGACGGCACCGGACCCGCATCCGGCCGAGGTGCGTCCCACCTGCTGGGACTTCACGGGAGCGGTCACGGGGCGAGCGCGGAGCCGAACGGCAGGTTCCGCACCAGCGTGAACAGGGCCAGGACGGCACCGATCCCCCACCACCAGACGGGGGCGATCGCGAGCCTCATGGGCACGCCGCGCACGGCGCGAACCAGCCAGAGGACCATGAGGGCGGCGAAGAGGCCGTAGCCGACGACGGCGAGGGCGTTGGCACCGAAGGCGGTGCCGAGCTCGCCGTGGACGAAGGCGTGGGCGCTGCGCAGGCCGCCGCAGCCGGGACAGTAGATGCCGGTGAACCGCAGCAGCGGGCAGACCGGGTAGTGCCCGGGCTCGTTGGGGTCGACGGTACCGACGTAGGCGAAGGCGGCGGCGACGCCCGCGAGCGTCCCGACCGGCGCGACCAGCCGCCGCGCGAGCGGCCGGGGCGGGGCGGGGACGTACGGCCCGTATCCCGGCGCATGCCCACCGAAGGCGCCGGGAGCGCCGGGCGTGGGCGTCGGCGCGTGTCCTCCAGATGCGCCCGCGGCGCCGGGGACACCCGACAAGCACGGCGCAGCGGCGGCCATCGGCGCGGTCCCGCCGAAGGCGCCAGGGGCACCGTCGGTGCCCGACGAGCCCGGCGCAGACGCGGACGTGGACGTCGATACGTGCCCGCCGGAAGCGCCGGGGGCGCCCGACGCGCCCAGTGCAGGGGCGAGGGGCGGTGGGGTGTCGGGGGCCGCGGGTCGGTCGGAGGCGGCGGGTACGGCTGAATCGTCGGTCACGGCGGCAGCCGTCGGCTTCGCGTCCACCCGGTGATTCTCGCCCCTGACGCGGAAAGGCGCAGCCCGGCACGGCCGGGCTGCGCCTTCGCGCATGTCGTGCGTCGCGCGCGTCAGGCGCGCGCCTTCGTGGTCGCCACCTCGCGGGCGGCGATCACGGCGTCCGAGTCCTTCGGCATGCCGAGGCCCGCGGCCTTCATCGCGAGGCCGACGACACCGCCGAGGAAGACGACGGCGATTCCGGCCCAGAAGCCGGCCGTGTTGGCCGCCACCATGAAGACTCCGGCGACGCAGAAGCCGATGAAGGAGATGATGACACCGGTCCAGGCGGCCGGGGTGTGTCCGTGGGCGCTGCCCGCCATGAGTTGCTCCTCGTTGCTGTTGCTCGGTGGTGGCTCGGGGTGAGGTCTCGCGTGCGAGGACACTCTGCCCCAGACTTCGTCCGGGGGCGCCCCCGCCACATTGTCCCGCACACCGGCGCGCGGCGATGAATCGGGGGTGGCGCGACGATCACGCGTCGCGCCGGGCGTCCGCGCCCGGCCTCCGCGCCCGGCCTCCGCGCCCGCTCTCGCGCTCAGTCCTCGTGCGTGGGGTCCTCGCCGCGGTCCAGAGCCTTCCACAGGTCCTCCGGCCGGTCGGAGGAGGCGGCTCCTGGCGCCTTGCGCGGGGCGCGGGGCGTGCCGGACCGCTCGTAGCGCCCGCCCATCGCCGGCCAGCTCTTGCCGTACCGCAGGGCGAGCAGGCCCGCGGCGAGGATGAGCAGTGCTCCGGCGGCGGTGACGTACGGCCAGGCGGTGTGGGTCAGCCCGGCCACGGAGGCGGCCGTGTCGCCGGTGATGCGCGCGGCCTCCCCGTCCAGGGCGTCGGTGTCGGACGCGCCGAGGAACGCGGCGAGCGCCGCGCCCGCGCCGCTGAGCGCGAGCAGCCCGGAGACGAGGGTGCGCCCGGCGCGGCGGACGGCGAAGACGGCGACCAGCGCGGCGAGGCCGACTATGGCGAGGGCCGTCGGGACACCGGTGACGGTGCCGCCGTCGGCCTCCACCGGCACGGTGCCGCCGCCCACCGACGCCGTGCCCTCGGCCCAGATCTGGCCCGCGGAGAGCAGCACGACGGTGGCACCGAGGGCGCCGAGCAGGAGGGCCGCGGCCAGGCTGCGGCGGCCGCCGGACGAGGCGGCCGCGCCGCCCACGCGTGCGGCACGGGGCTGGGGTACGGGAACAGCACTCACGTACCCCACTATCCCTTACGCCGTCATACGCCGTTCATCCGGTTGGCGGTGTGTACGGCGCGGAGCACCGCGGCCGCCTTGTTGCGGCACTCGTTGTCCTCGCCGACCGGGTCCGAGTCGGCCACGACACCGGCTCCGGCCTGCACGTACGCGGTGCCGTCGCGGAGCAGGGCGGTACGGATGGCGATCGCGGTGTCGGAGTCGCCGGCGAAGTCGAGGTAGCCGACGCAGCCGCCGTACAGCCCGCGCCGGGACGGCTCCAGCTCCTCGATGATCTGCATGGCGCGCGGCTTCGGCGCTCCGGAGAGCGTTCCGGCCGGGAAGCAGGCGGTGAGTACGTCGAACGCGGTCTTCCCCTCCGCGACCCGCCCGGTCACGGTCGACACGATGTGCATGACGTGCGAGTACCGCTCGATCGACATGAAGTCGACGACCTCCACCGACCCCGGCTCGCAGACCCGGCCGAGGTCGTTGCGGCCGAGGTCGACGAGCATCAGGTGCTCGGCCCGCTCCTTGGGGTCGGCGAGCAGTTCCTCGGCGAGGTCGTGGTCCTCCTGCGGGGTGGCGCCGCGGTGCCGGGTGCCGGCGATGGGGTGGAGCATCGCCTGCCCGTCCTCGACCTTGACCAGCGCCTCGGGGGACGAACCGACGACGTCGAAGCCGTTCTCGAAGCGGAAGAGGTACATGTACGGGGACGGGTTGGTGGCCCGCAGCACGCGGTAGACGTCGAGGGCGGAGGCGCGGCAGGGGGTCTCGAAGCGCTGCGAGGGGACCACCTGGAAGGCCTCGCCCGCCCGGATCCGCTCCTTGATGTCCTCGACGGCGTCCTGGTAGGCCGGGCCGCCCCACAGGGCGGAGAACTCCGGCAGTTCGGAGGCGGGCAGCGCGGCGGGGGCGTTGGCGACCGGGCGGGCCAGGTCGGCCTCCATCGTGTCGAGCCGGGCGACGGCGTCGGCGTACGCCTCGTCGACGCCGGTCTCCAGGTCGTTGTGGTTGATCGCGTTGGCGATCAGCAGGACCGTGCCGTCCCAGTGGTCCAGGACGGCGAGGTCGCTGGTGAGCAGCATGGTCAGCTCGGGGAGCTGCAGGTCGTCCCGGGTGGAGTCGCCGATGCGCTCCAGGCGGCGGACGATGTCGTATCCGAGGTAGCCGACCATGCCGCCGGTGAAGGGCGGCATCCCCGAGGCGAGGTCGCGGGGGGTGTGCAGGGCTTCGACGGTGGCGCGCAACGCCTGCAGGGGGTCTCCGTCGGTGGGCACACCGACGGGCGGGGAGCCGAGCCAGTGCGCCCGGCCGTCCTGGACGGTGAGGGTGGCGTCGCTGCGGACGCCGATGAAGGAGTAGCGCGACCAGGAGCGGCCGTTCTCCGCGGACTCGAGGAGGAAGGTGCCAGGGCGTTCGGCGGCGAGCTTGCGGTAGAGCCCGACCGGGGTGTCGCCGTCCGCGAGGAGCCGGCGGCTGACAGGGATCACGCGGCGGTCGGCCGCCAGCTTGCGGAAGGTCTCGAGGTCCATGGCGGCTGACCTTACTGGGAGAGCGGGAGCACGTCGGCGTCGAAGCAGGTGCGCGCGCCTGTGTGGCAGGCGGCGCCGACCTGGTCGACCTTGACGAGCACGGTGTCGGCGTCGCAGTCGAGGGCGACGGACTTGACGTGCTGGACGTGGCCGGAGGTGTCGCCCTTGACCCAGTACTCCTGGCGGCTGCGTGACCAGTAGGTGCAGCGGCCGGTGGTGAGGGTGCGGTGGAGGGCCTCGTCGTCCATCCAGCCGAGCATCAGCACCTCGCCGGTGTCGTACTGCTGGGCGATGGCCGGGACGAGTCCGTCCGGGCTGCGCTTTAGGCGGGCGGCGATGTCCGGGTCGAGATTGCTGCTCATGCGGCCATTGTGCCGTGGTCGGGGGGTGCGTCCGGGTGAGCGTCCACTGGGCGGACCACGGGGCGCGGTCGTACCCTGGCAGGCATGTCGACCCATGCGAAGCGTGAACGCCTTCTGCTCGCCGATCTGTTGGAGGCAGCGGGTCCGGACGCCCCGACGCTCTGCGTGGGCTGGCGGACCCAGGATCTCGCGGCCCATGTGGTGGTGCGCGAGCGCCGTCCGGACGCGGCCGCCGGGACGCTCGTACCGCCGTTGAAGGCGCGCCTGGACCGGGTGCAGGCCGAGTTCGCCGACAAGCCGTACGAGGAGCTGATCCAGCTCATCCGTACGGGACCGCCGCGGATGTCGCCGTTCATGATCAAGCAGGTGGACGAGGGGGCGAACATCGTCGAGTTCTACGTCCACGCCGAGGACGTCCGGCGCGCCCAGCCGGACTGGTCCCCGCGCGAGCTGGACCCGGTGTTCTCGGACGCCCTGTGGTCGCGCCTGGAGAAGGGCGCCCGTCTCCTCGGCCGGAAGGCCCCGGTGGGTCTTGTGCTGCGCCGCCCGAACGGCCAGACGGCGGTGGCGCACCGCGGCACGCCGGTGGTGACGGTCTCCGGCGAGCCTGGCGAGCTGACGATGTTCGTGTTCGGCCGCCAGGACGCGGCGAAGGTGGAGCTGGACGGGGAGCAGGACGCGATCGACCGCCTGCACGAGGCGAAGCAGCTGGGGATCTAGGGCCTGTCCGGCGGATCATGGCCGGGTCCCTAGGGCCTTCCCCTGGATCCTGCGGTGCCAGGCGCCGCGAGCCCGGCATGATCGACGAGGCACCCCCTAGCCCTTCACGGCGCCCCCGGGCAGCTCCGCGCGGCGCAACGACCGCACGGAGAGTCCGAACACGCCGGCGAGGGCGCAGATCGTGGCGCTGGCGACGTACACCGGGGTGAGGCCCCACAGGCCCACCGCCGCGCCGGTGAGGGGGAAGCTCAGCGGGGCGATGCCCAGGCTGAAGAAGCTGGACACCGCTGTCACCCGTCCGAGGTACGCGGGGTCGCACTCCGTCTGGGTGAGCGCGCCGCACAGGGCACCGCTGAGGCCGGCGAGCAGGCCGACCGAGCCGGACACGGCCACGGCGACGGGAAGCTGCGGTACGAGGGCGAGGGCGGCGATCGAGCCGGCGCCGAGGGTGATCGTCCAGGCCATGACGGCCCCGGCGCGGGGTATCCGGCCCCGGACCGTCAGCAGCAGGGAGGCGGCGGCCGCTCCCGTGCCGAATCCGGCGAGGATCCAGCCGATGCCGGCGGCGCCCCAGCCCCGCTCGTCGGAGAGGAGCGCGAGGCCGACGTTGAGGGGGCCGACGAAGCCGAGGTCGCTGAGCGCGACCACGATCATCAGCGGGCCGAGGACCTGGTGGCGGCGGATGTAGCGCAGTCCGTCGGCGAGGTCGCGCAGGGCGGTGCCGTCACGGGACGGCTCGCCACCGGGCAGCGGGGTGATCCGGAGCGTCAGGAGCAGTGGCAGGGAGAACGCGAAGAGGAGGCCGGCCGCCGCGAACGCCGAGGCCGGTCCGCCGAGGGCGACGGCGAGGCCGCCGAGCGGGGCGCCGAGGACGAGCCCGGCGCGGTAGGCGAGGCCGCGCATGCCCTGGACGCGGGCGAGCTGGTCGCGCGGGGCGATCCGGGGCGGCAGGGCACCGACCGCGGGCAGGAAGAGGGCGTCGACCGTGCCGAAGACGAGGGCGACGGTGGCGAGCACCCAGAGGGCCGGGCTGGTCAGGAGCAGGAGGGCGGCCACGCCGAGGACGACGAGGCAGCGGACGGTGTCGGAGAGGAGGACGACCCGGCGTGGTCCGAAACGGTCGGCGATCACTCCCCCGCCGAGCATGAGCAGGGCGCGTGGCACGGCGCTGACGGCCATGACGAGCCCGGCCTCCGCGGGGGTTCCGCCGCGGACGACGGTCCAGGAGAGGGCGAGGTGGTAGACGCTGTCGCCGAGGGTGGAGGCGGTGTAGGCACCGAGCCAGCGCAGGATGTTGCCGTCGCGGTGGGCGGGACGGGCGGGCGCCTGGGTGGGCGCGAGGACGGTCATGAGCGGTAGGGGAAGCCGTGGAGGTGGAGGGCGACGTTCTCGCGGCCTTCGGTGTCGCCGGCCTCCTCGGCGGCGCGGGCCCGCTGGTCGTACTTCTGCACGACGGCCTCCAGCTCCTGGCCGAGTGCGGCCAGTTCGGCGGCGGTCAGGCGGGGCAGCCACTCGGAGCTGAGGGAGGCGGAGCGCCATTCGTCGGACCAGGTCAGCCGCTCGTCGAGGAAGCGCCGGTGGAGTTCGGCGCGCTGTTCGTTGATGGTGCGGCCGAGGGCGTCGCTCGCGGCGACCAGCTCGGGGGTCCCGCGGACGTCCTCGTCCCGGATGCTGAACCCGTACGAGCTGGGCTGCCACCAGCGCTCGCGGCCGTCCGCCGACTGGGTCTCGGCCTCCTCGATGAGGCCGTGGTCGGCGAGCTTGCGCAGGTGGTAGCTGACGAGCGAGACGGCCTCGTCGACCTGGTCGGCCAGTTGGGAGGCGGTGGCGGTGCGGGCCACGAAGAGGGCGCGGTAGAGGCGCATCCGCAGCGGGTGCGCGATGGCCTTGAGTGTGCCGAGGTCGGTGATCCGGCGATTGTCGGGCGAGGTCATGCCGTGACCGTAGATACGAAGGAAAACTTGCGCAACAGAAATTGCACAAATAATCCTGCACATCTCGAGGAAGGAAAGGGCCCCCCGGCCGGGGGCCCTTCCGCTGCGGTGGTTCAGCGGACCGGGTGGCCCGCCTCCCGCAGTGCGTCCTTGACCTGCGAGATCCGCAGATCGCCGAAGTGGAAGACCGAGGCGGCCAGGACCGCGTCCGCCCCCGCCTCGATGGCCGGCGGGAAGTCGGAGAGCCTGCCCGCTCCCCCGCTCGCGATCACCGGCACGGTCACGTGCTTCCGCACAGCCGCGATCATCTCGGTGTCGTAGCCGTCCTTCGTCCCGTCCGCGTCCATCGAGTTGAGCAGGATCTCGCCCGCGCCCAGCTCGGCGGCCCGGTGCGCCCACTCGACGGCGTCGATGCCGGTGCCCTTGCGGCCACCGTGCGTCGTCACCTCGAACGAACCCGAGGCCGTCCGCCGCGCGTCCACGGACAGCACAAGCACCTGGCGGCCGAAGCGCTCCGCGATCTCGCGGATCAGCTCGGGCCGGGCGATGGCGGCCGTGTTCACGCCCACCTTGTCGGCACCGGCACGCAGCAGCTTGTCGACGTCCTCCGCCGAGCGCACGCCGCCGCCCACCGTCAGCGGGATGAAGACCTGCTCGGCGGTGCGGCGCACCACGTCGTAGGTCGTCTCCCGGTTGCCGGAGGAGGCGGTGATGTCGAGGAAGGTCAGCTCGTCGGCGCCCTCGGCGTCGTACAGCTTCGCCATCTCGACGGGGTCGCCGGCATCACGCAGGTTCTGGAAGTTGACGCCCTTGACGACCCGGCCGTTGTCCACGTCCAGGCAGGGGATCACTCGTACGGCGAGACTCATACCGCACCACTCCTGTAGGCCTCGACCTCGACCTCGACGACCAGGCTCGGGTCGACGAAGCCGGAGACGATGATCATGGACGCGGCCGGGCGGACCGCGTCGAACAGCTCCTTGTGGGCGCGGCCGACCTCGTCCACGTCCCGGGCGTGCGTGATGTACATCCGGGTCCGCACGACGTCCTCGGCGCCCAGGCCGAGCTTCTTCAGCGCGTCGAAGGCGACGTTGAAGGAGTTCACGGTCTGCTCGTAGGGGCCTCCGCCGGCGATCTGGCCGTCGATGATGGACGTGCAACCGGCGACCAGCACCAGACCGTTCGGCAGCTCCACCGCGCGCGAGTAGCCGAACTGCTCCTCCCAGGGAGCGCCGGTCACCACCTTGCGCACGGAGTCGCGTCCCGATGCGGTCATACGGAAGCCACCGCCTCCAGGGCCTCTTCCAGGGTGAACGCCTTGGCGTACAGCGCCTTGCCGACGATCGCGCCCTCGACACCCAGCGGCACCAGGCCGGACAGGGCGCGCAGGTCGTCCAGGGACGACACGCCGCCGGAGGCGACGACGGGCTTGTCGGTGGCGGCGCAGACGTTCTTCAGGAGCTCCAGGTTCGGGCCCTGGAGCGTGCCGTCCTTGGCGATGTCGGTGACGACGTAGCGGGCACAGCCCTCGGAGTCGAGGCGCGCGAGCGTCTCGTACAGGTCGCCGCCGTCGCGGGTCCAGCCACGGCCGCGGAGCGTGGTGCCCCGGACGTCGAGGCCGACCGCGATCTTGTCGCCGTGCTCCGCGATGACCTTGGCGACCCACTCGGGGGTCTCCAGGGCGGCGGTGCCCAGGTTGACGCGGGTGCAGCCGGTCGCGAGGGCGGCGGCGAGCGAGGCGTCGTCGCGGATGCCGCCGGAGAGTTCGACCTTGATGTCCATCGCCCTGGCGACCTCGGCGATCAGCTCACGGTTGTCACCGGTGCCGAAGGCGGCGTCGAGGTCGACCAGGTGCAGCCACTCGGCGCCGGAGCGCTGCCAGGCGAGGGCGGCCTCCAGCGGGGAGCCGTAGGAGGTCTCCGTGCCGGACTCGCCGTGCACGAGGCGGACGGCCTGGCCGTCGCGGACGTCGACGGCGGGGAGGAGTTCAAGCTTCTGAGCCATGATCAGAGGGTCTCGATCCAGTTGGTGAGCAGCTGTGCTCCGGCGTCGCCGGACTTCTCGGGGTGGAACTGGGTCGCCCAGAGGGCGCCGTTCTCGACGGCCGCGACGAACGGCTCGCCGTGGGTGGCCCAGGTGACCTTGGGGGCACGCATGTTGGGGTTACCGATCTCCAGGCTCCACTCGCGCACCGCGTAGGAGTGCACGAAGTAGAACCGGGCGTCGGCGTCGAGGCCCGCGAACAGCTCGCTGTCCTCGGGCGCGTCGACCGTGTTCCAGCCCATGTGGGGCACGACCGGGGCCTTCAGCGGCTCGACCGTACCGGGCCACTCGTCGAGGCCCTCGGTCTCCACGCCGTGCTCGATGCCACGGGCGAAAAGGATCTGCATGCCGACGCAGATGCCCATGACGGGACGGCCGCCGGAGAGCCGGCGGTCGACGATCCACTCGCCGCGGGCCTCCTTGAGGCCCTTCATGCAGGCGGAGAAGGCGCCGACGCCGGGGACGAGGAGCCCGTCGGCGTTCATGGCCTTGTCGTAGTCGCGGGTGATCTCGACCTCGGCGCCGACATGGGCGAGGGCCCGCTCGGCGGAGCGGACGTTGCCGAAGCCGTAGTCGAAGACGACGACCTTCTTGGGAGTACTCGCAGTGCTCATTCCCAGATTCCCTGAATCCGAAGGACGCCGGCGACCAGGCACATCACGGAGGCGATGGCGAGGACGGCGATCACGCCCTTGGGCAGCTCTTGCTTGGAGAAGGAGTACACACCGCCGGCGAGGAAGAGCCCGACGACGATGAGGACGGTGGAGAGGCCGGTCATGGAGTTAGAGTGCGCCCTTCGTGGAAGGCAGGATGCCGGCCGCGCGCGGGTCGCGCTCGGAGGCGTAGCGCAGGGCCCGGGCCAGCGCCTTGAACTGGCACTCCACGATGTGGTGGGCGTTGCGCCCGTACGGCACGTGGATGTGCAGCGCGATCTGCGCCTGCGCGACGAAGGACTCGAAGATGTGGCGGGTCATCGTCGTGTCGTAGGAGCCGATCATCGGCGCCATGTTCTCGGGCTCGGTGTGCACCAGGTAGGGGCGGCCGGAGAGGTCGACGGTCACCTGGGCGAGCGACTCGTCGAGCGGGACGGTGCAGTTGCCGAAGCGGTAGATGCCGACCTTGTCGCCGAGCGCCTGCTTGAAGGCGGCGCCGAGGGCGAGGGCGGTGTCCTCGATGGTGTGGTGCGAGTCGATGTGCAGGTCGCCGTCGGTCTTGACGGTGAGGTCGAACAGACCGTGGCGGCCGAGCTGGTCGAGCATGTGGTCGTAGAAGCCGACGCCGGTGGCGACGTCGACCTTTCCGGTGCCGTCGAGGTCGATCTCGACGACGACGGAGGTCTCCTTGGTGGTGCGCTCGACTCTTCCAACGCGGCTCATGCGCTCTGCTCCTTCTTCATTTCACGGACCGCGTCGAGGAACGCGTCGTTCTCTTCAGGGGTGCCGGCGGTGACCCGCAGCCAGCCCGGTACGCCGTTGTCCCGGACCAGGACGCCCCGGTCGAGGATCTGCTGCCAGGCCGCGTGGGAGCCCTGGGCTCCGTCGAAGCGGCCGAACTGGACGAAGTTGGCGTCGGACTCGGTGACCTCGTAGCCGATCGCCCGCAACTCGGTGACCAGGCGGTCCCGCTCGGTCTTGAGCTGCTCGACGTACCCGAGGAGCGTGTCGGTGTGCTCCAGGGCGGCGAGTGCGGTGGCCTGGGTGACGGCCGAGAGGTGGTACGGCAGGCGTACGAGCTGGACGGCGTCGACCACGGCGGCGTGGGCGGCGAGGTAGCCGAGGCGCAGGCCGGCCGCGCCGAAGGCCTTGGACATGGTGCGGGAGACGACCAGGTTCGGCCGGCCCTCGATCAGCGGCAGGAGGGAGTCCCGGTGACTGAACTCCACGTACGCCTCGTCCACCACGACCAAGGAGGGCTTGGCGGCCTGGGCCGCCTCGTACAGCGCGAGGACGGTCTCGGCCTCGACCGCGGTGCCCGTGGGATTGTTGGGCGAGGTGATGAAGACGACGTCCGGCCGGTTCTCGGCGATCGCCTTCTCGGCCGCCTCGACGTCGATGGTGAAGTCCTCGTTGCGCGGTCCGGAGATCCAGCCGGTGCCGGTGCCGCGCGCGATGAGGGCGTGCATCGAGTACGAGGGCTCGAAGCCGATGGCCGTACGACCCGGGCCGCCGAAGGTCTGCAGCAGCTGCTGGAGGACCTCGTTGGAGCCGTTGGCGGCCCAGACGTTCTCGACGGCGACCGGGTGCTTTCCGGTACGGGTGAGGTAGCGGGCGAGCTCGGTGCGGAGCTCGATCGCGTCCCGGTCCGGGTAGCGGTTGAGGCCGCGGGCGGCCTCGGCGACCCGCTCGGCGATCCGGGCCACGAGGGGCTCGGGCAGCGGATAGGGGTTCTCGTTGGTGTTCAGCTGGACGGGGACGTCGAGCTGGGGCGCGCCGTAAGGGGACTTGCCCTTGAGCTCGTCCCGGATGGGGAGGTCGTCGATGCCGACGGTGTCGTACGAGGTCACTTGCCGGGCACCTTCCATCCGAACCGGGCCTTGAGCGCGGCACCGTGCGCGGGCAGGTCCTCGGCCTCGGCGAGGGTGACCACGTGGTGGGTGACCTCGGCGAGGGCGTCCCGCGTGTAGTCCACGATGTGGACGCCGCGCAGGAAGGACTGCACGGAGAGACCCGAGGAGTGGCAGGCGCAACCGCCGGTGGGCAGCACGTGGTTGGAGCCGGCGCAGTAGTCGCCGAGCGAGACCGGCGCCCAGGGGCCGACGAAGATCGCGCCCGCGTTGCGGACGCGGTCGGCGCGGGCGGCGGCGTCGGCGGTCTGGATCTCCAGGTGCTCGGCGCCGTACGCGTCGACGACCTTGAGGCCGTCCTCCAGGTCGCTGACGAGAACGATCGCGGACTGCTTTCCGGCCAGGGCCGGGACGATCCGGTCGTCGATGTGCTTGGTGGCGGCGACCTGGGTCTTCAGCTCGGCCTCGGTGGCCTCGGCCAGTTCCTCGGAGTCGGTGACGAGGACGGCGGCGGCCATCGGGTCGTGCTCGGCCTGGCTGATGAGGTCGGCGGCGACGTGCACGGGGTCGGCGGTGGAGTCCGCGAGGATCGCGATCTCGGTCGGGCCGGCCTCGGCGTCGATGCCGATGCGGCCGGTGAAGTACCGCTTGGCGGCGGCGACCCAGATGTTGCCGGGGCCGGTGACCATGTTGGCGGGGGCGCAGGACTCGGTGCCGTACGCGAACATCGCGACGGCCTGGGCGCCTCCGGCGGCGTACACCTCGTCGACGCCGAGCAGCGCGCAGGCGGCGAGGATCGTCGGGTGCGGCAGGCCGCCGAACTCCTTCTGCGGCGGGGAGGCGAGCGCGACGGACTCGACGCCGGCCTCCTGTGCCGGGACGATGTTCATGATCACGGAGGAGGGGTAGACGGAGCGGCCGCCGGGCGCGTAGAGGCCGACGCGCTGGACCGGGATCCACTTCTCGGTGACGGTGCCGCCGGGGACGACCTGGGTGGTGTGTGTCGAGCGGCGCTGGGCGCGGTGGACGATCCTGGTCCGCCGGATGGACTCCTCGAGTGCGGCGCGGACGGCCGGGTCGAGCTGCTCCAGGGCCTCGGCGAGCGCCTCGGCCGGCACGCGGACGTGCTCCAGCTTCACACCGTCGAACTTCTCCGCGTACTCGACCAGCGCCGCATCGCCACGATGATGGACGTCCTCGCAGATGGGCCGCACCTTCTCCAGTGCGGCTTCCACGTCGAACTCGGCACGGGGCAGCAGGTCGCGCAGTGCGCCACCCTCGGGGAGGGCGTCGCCGCGCAGGTCGATACGAGAGATCACGGGTCAATTCTCGCAGACGCCCCACAAGCGCCGGACGTCCGTATCACTGGCTGATACGAGCCACAGTGGCGTCTTGTCGCCACAGCTGACCGT
This sequence comes from Streptomyces sp. NPDC046712, assembly GCF_040645695.1. Classification (NCBI taxonomy): domain Bacteria; kingdom Bacillati; phylum Actinomycetota; class Actinomycetes; order Kitasatosporales; family Streptomycetaceae; genus Streptomyces; species Streptomyces sp. NPDC046712. The sequence continues at coordinate 158,063 of NZ_JBEYYW010000016.1, forward strand.
TAGCGTTCAGTCCGTCACTCAGCGGGAAGAACGGCTGTACGAATCCAGGGAAGCGGGTTCGTGGAAAGCGAGGGGGCGGCAGTGACCGAGCCGCACGAGGACGGAATTCCGGACGGACTCACGGGCCCGGAGCGGGCCATGTGGCGGGCCTTCCGGATCGGCAGAAGCTGCGATCTGAGCGAGGGGGACGCGGCGCGGGACGATCCCTTCGGCCCGCACGTCTGGGGGGACCGGCGGAGTGTGCGCGCCGATGTGGTGGCGCTGCTGCTGCTCGACGGGCCGGCGGCGCGCTCCGGGCGGGTCGCGGCGCTCAAGCTACGGGGCGTGCGGATCACGGGGGTGCTCAATCTCGCCGGCGGGACGATAGGCCCGTACGTGGAGCTGAACCGCTGCCGGTTCGACCAGGAGATCGTCCTGCCGGAGGCCCACTTCGGGACGGTGCGGATGGTGGAGTGCGCGATACCCCGCCTGGAGGCGGCGCGGCTGCACACCCAGGGCGATCTGCATCTGCCGCGCTGCCGCGTGGAGCGGGGCATCCGACTGACGGACGCGCAGATCGGCACGGATCTGCTGATCAACCAGATCAGGGTGTGGCCGGACCGGCGTGGCCGGGCGATCACCGCGGACGGTCTCGCGGTGGCGCAGGACCTCCAGGCCGAGCTGATCGAGACGTACGGCGAGCTCAGTCTGCGCGGGGCGAAGGTCGGGGTGTCGCTGAGTCTGCGGGGCAGCGTGCTGCGCGGGGCGCAGCAGCGGCGCGCGCTGAACGCCCCGCAGTTGACGGTGGAGCGCTCGCTGTATCTGAACGCGGCGTGGGTCTACGACGGCTCGGGGAACGCCACGGCCACTCCCCCGTACGGCATCGGGTACACCCCGGTGAGCGGGGCGCGACGCAAGCCGGTCGAGTGCCACGGCGGGGTGCGTCTGGACGACGGCCGGTTCGGCGACGCGGTGGACCTGCACTACGCGAGGTTCGTGCTGGACGGTTCGCGGCGCGAGGAGGTGTCGCTGCGCCGGATCGTCACGCCGGAGCTGCGGTTCAACGGGGAGCCGCCGGAGGAGGGGCGGGTGGTGCTCAACGGCGCGAAGGTCGTGACGCTGATCGACCTCTCCACGAGCTGGCCGGGACCGGGCGGTCTGTCGATGAACGGCTTCGTCTACGAGAACCTGGTGCCGTACGGGCACTTCCCGCTGGCGCGGCGGCTCGAGTGGGTCGCGGCGGCGACCCCGGAGTACGCCCCGGAGCCGTACGAACGTCTGGCGACGGTGCTGCGCAACAGCGGGGAGGACGCGGACGCCCGGGAGGTGCTGCTCGCCAAGCAGCGCCGACGCCGGGAGACGCTGCCGGTGGCCGGCAAGCTCTGGGGCTACCTCCAGGACCTGACGGTGGCGTACGGCTACCGGCCCGCGCGGGCCGCCCTGTGGATGGCGGTGCTGTGGGCGGCGGGGGCGCTGGCGTTCTCCCGCTACGAGCCGGTGCCGCTGAAGGGGGACGAGTCCCCGAAGTGGAGCGCCACGCTGTACGCGCTGGATCTGCTGCTGCCGGTGATCAACCTGGGCCAGGACGGCTACTGGCGTCTGGAGGGCTTCTGGCAGTGGGCCGCGACGGTGCTCATCCTCCTGGGCTGGGTACTGGCGACGACGGTGGCGGCGGGGGCGTCGCGGCTGCTGCGGCGGGGGTGACGGGAGGGGTGCGAGGGGTGGATCCTGGTCGCATACAGACCACACCCCACCCCTTTCTTTACCCTGTCTTGACCTCGTGCAGGACAACTTTCCTGCCGCCACCAAAGCTTCACAGTCCCCCACTGGCGCCGCCCTCACCTGCGGTTTTCAATGGTCCGCACCATGTCTTTGCTCCGCGCCCTGATCGGCACCGCCCGAGTGGTCCGGCATGCACCTCGGCTCGCCGCCGCCCTGCCGCCGGACGACGACGTGCTGCTCGACGCGCCGGACGAAAGGCTCGCCCCGGCGCTGGTGGCGGCCGCCCTCGCCGACCCCGAGCCCGCGGCCAAGCTGCTCGCGACTACCCGGGACGCCGCCGAGTGGGAGAAGCGGGACCGGTACGTGGCGCGGCTCGCCACCTTCGCGTACAGCCGTGACGACTGGCTGACCCACTGGCTGGCCGTCTCGCCGCGCGACCCGGACGCGCTGCTCGTCAAGGCGGAGCTCGCGGTGCGCAGGGCCTGGGGGTCACCGGCCCGCTCCGAGCGGCTGCGCGAGCTCGGGCCGCTCATCGACGCGGCCGCCGAGGCCTCGCCCGGCGACCCGGTGCCGTGGCGGCTCGCCCTGGACCACGCGCGGGGCACGCACGCGGGCCATGGGGCGTTCGAGTCGCTCTGGGAACAGGCCGTGCGCCGCTCCCCGCACCACTACGGCTGCCATGTCGCCGCGCTCCGGTATCTGTCGGCCCAGTGGTACGGCTCGCACCGCGAGTGCTTCGACTTCGCCGAGCAGGCCGCCGAGGACGCGCCGCCCGGTTCCCTGGCGCGGTCGCTTCCGCTCAACGCCGCCTTCGCCCAACTCCTCGCCGGCGCAGGGCCCGTGCAGGAGGACCGGATCGACGAGGCGGCCGACCGCGGCATCGCGCTGTCGGCGGAGTGTCCGGTGGGTGATCCGTGGCCCGCGGAGGTCCGCAATCTGCTGGTGTACGTGCTGGTCAGGCGGGAACGCCCGGGGGAGGCGCTGGAGGAGTTCCGCCGGATCGGCCCGTACGCCACGTCGTTTCCATGGGCGCTCGTCGGGGACGATCCGCTCGCCGGTTTCCTGGAGGCGCGGGACACGGTGCGGGCCGAAGTGGCCCGTACGATCCCGCTGCGCGGAGCCGGACGGGGACGGGCCGGACGGGGCGCGCCCGGCGGCCATTACGCTTGACCGCTGTGACCACCGCTCGCCTGCCTCTCTTCCCGCTCAACGCGGTGCTGTTCCCGGGCCTTGTGCTGCCCCTGAACGTCTTCGAGGAGCGTTATCGCGCCATGATGCGCGAGTTGCTCAAGACCGACGACTCCGAGCCCCGTCGCTTCGCCGTCGTCGCGATCCGCGACGGCCGCGAGGTCGCGCCGACCGAGCCGGGGATGCCGGACCCGACGGCTCAGCGGGAGAAGGGACCCGCCGCGGGCTTCGGCCCGGACCCCATCCAGGCGTTCCACCGGGTCGGCTGCGTCGCCGACGCGGCGACGATCCGCGAGCGCGCGGACGGCAGCTTCGAGGTGATGGCCACCGGCACGACCCGGGTGAAGCTGCTGTCGGTGGATGCGAGCGGCCCGTTCCTGGTGGGCGAGGTCGAGGAGATCCCGGAGGAGCAGGGCGACGAGGCGGGCACGCTCGCCGAGGGCGTGCTGCGGGCGTTCAGGAACTACCAGAAGCGGCTGGCGGGTGCGCGGGAGCGGTCGCTGACGACGAGCGATCTGCCGGACGATCCGTCGGTGGTGTCGTACCTGGTCGCGGCGGCGGCGGTGCTCGACACCCCGGCGAAGCAGCGGCTGCTGCAGGCGCCGGACACGGCGACGCGGCTGCGTGAGGAACTGACCCTGCTGCGGACGGAGACTGCCGTGCTGCGGCATCTGCCGTCGCTGCCGGCGGTGGACCTGACGCGGGCGCCGACGAGCCCGAACTGACGAAGGATTCCTGTGGCGAAGAAGCAGAAGAAGCAGGCGAACGGGGGCGGGACCCCGGCGACGGTGGCCCTGACGGCGTCCGGAACCCCGTTCACGCTCCACGCGTACGACCACGATCCGGCGTCCCCCTCGTACGGCGAGGAGGCGGCGGAGGCGCTGGGCGTCTCCCCCGACCGGGTCTTCAAGACGCTCGTCGCGGACGTCGACGGCGAACTCACGGTGGCGGTCGTCCCGGTCGCCGGCCAACTGGACCTGAAGGCCCTGGCCTCGGCGGTCGGCGGCAAGCGCGCGGCGATGGCGGACCCGGCGGCGGCCGAACGCACGACGGGCTACGTCCGCGGCGGCATCTCCCCCCTGGGCCAGCGCAAGCGCCTCCGCACGGTCCTGGACGCCTCGGCCTCCACCCACGAAACCATCTGCATCTCGGCAGGCCGCCGCGGCCTGGAGGTCGAACTGACCCCCACGGCCCTGGCCACCCTGACCTCAGCGGTCCTGGCCCCCATCGGCCGCGGCTAGAGCCTGTCCTCCGGCCCCGGCACGAGCCCGCTCGCTTCGCGGCGCGAAGCTGCCGCATGGTTTTCGGGGCCACGGTCCCGCCCGACTCTCCCATGCCTCGCGATACGCAGCCGCCGCTGCAGCGGGCGGCGGGGCCCGAAGGCCCAGTCAGTCGGCTGCGGCGCGAAGCTGCCGCTTCGGGGGTTCGGGGCGGAGCCCCCGGTCTCGTCAGAGTTTCGGGAAGGGGCGGGGTGGGGGAAATCCCCTCAGGCCGCCGGGGGCGCCTCCTGTGGGGGCCACTCGTCTTCCGGGTCGCGGGGGCCGAAGAGGGCCGTCAGGGCTAGGTGGACGACCATCGCCGCGATCGGCCACGCCAGCATCCCCCCGGCCCACATCTCCAGCTTCAGCGGCGCGTCGAACACCACGTTCGCCCCCACCTCCTTCGCGTGCGCCACCACGTCGTGCGTCGGGCCCAGCAGCGTGCCCACGCCCCAGCCCAGGAGCGATCCGAGGACGCCACCCACCGCCAGCGACACCACCAGGGCCACGCCCCCGTGCCGGTGGAAGAGGAAGACGAGCGCCGCCGCCACCGCCCCGAATCCGAGCGCCAGCAGCACGAACGTGCCGTCCGCGCCGATCGCCGACTCCCCCTCGCTGTGCCGCAGGAACACCGCCTTGCCGTCGGAGATCAGCGTCACCCGGGGCGCGAGCCACAGCCACAGCAGCCCCAGCACCGCACCGGCGACCATCGAGACGGCGGTCACCACGGCGGCCTGCCGCAGTTCCTTCACCGCGCTCGGCACGCCGTCGTCCGGCGGCAGGGGCGGGTAGGGCGAGGGCCACCCGTACGGCGGCTGGTGAGGCGGTGTCAGAGGTGCGGTCACCCCGCCATCGTGCCAGGTAAGGGAGCGACCCGCCTCAGCGGATCGTCAGCGGACCGCCGCCCGCCGGTACGCCCACGTCGCCACCGCCAGCGACACGACCCCGACCACCCCGCACACCGCGAGGTCGAGCCCCACCGCCGCCCAGTCCGGATGCGGCTCGAAGGTCCGGGCCAGGGCCTCCACCCCGTACGTCGACGGCAGCAGGTCCCGCGCCCAGCCGATCGGTTCCGGCAGCCGCTCCGCCGGCAGCACCCCGAGGAGCAGCGCCGCCGACATGCCCAGCTGCCCGAGCAGCGTCGCGAGTTCCTGCCGCGGCGCCAGCAGCCCGAGCGCCGCGCCGAGCCCGGCCAGCGCGGCCCCGGCCAGCGGCACGATCGCCGCGAGGATCCACAGGTTCCCGAGCGGCAGCCCGAAGAGCAGTGACCCGATGACCGCCGTCACGGCGGTCCCCGGCACGGTGAAGGACGCGTACGCCCCCGCCGCCCCCAGCACCACCGACGCGGGAGGCACCGGCAGCGTGGCGTAGTGGTCGAGGCCGCCGGTGGCCCGCAGCTGCCCGAAGTACTGGGCCAGCAGATTGAGCGCGACGAAGGCGACGACGAGGACCGACGAGCCGGCCACGACCGCCCGCGCCTCCGACCCGCCGTCGACGACGCCCCGCATCAGGACCATGATCCCGACGGACTGGAACGTCGCCACGAACAGCAGCGGGATACGGGAGACCCGGGCGCGCGAGAGCTGCGCGCGGTACACGGCGGCGAGGGCCGGCAGCAGCCGGGCGCGCGGCGCCAGCGGCGCGGCGCCGTCCGCGGCCGGTGTCCTGGCGGCCAGGGCGGGCGCGACCTCGGCGGGCACGATACTCACTCCGTACAGCTCCTCATGCCTTCACCAGTCCCGTGGCTCCTTCGATCTCGCCGCCCAGGGCCAGATACACGTCCTCCAGGCTCGGCGTGGCCAGCGTGAAGTCGTCCAGCGCGGCGAACGCCGCCCCGCCTGTCACCGCCGCGACCGTCGCCCGCGCCTCGTCCGGGGCCAGCCGAAGGGTCCAGCGCCGCCCCGACTCCTGTGCGAGCCCGTGCAGCGCGGCGACCTCGGGGACCTCCAGCGGGGCGCGCTCGCGCCAGACCAGGTCGACCCGGACCTCGCCCGCGACGCGTTCCTTGAGCCCGGCCGGGGTGTCGCAGGCGATGACCCGTCCGCGTTCCAGGACGGCGACCCGGTCCAGTACGGTCTCGGCCTCGATCACGTTGTGGGTGACCAGCAGCACGGTGGTGCCGTGCTCGGCGCGCCGCCGGTCGACGGCGGACCAGACGGCCCGCCGGGCGATCGGGTCCATCCCGGTGGTGGGTTCGTCGAGGACCAGCACCGGCCGCTCGCCGACCAGGGCGGCGGCGACGCAGGCGAGTCGGCGCTGTCCGCCCGAGAGCTTCTTGAGCGGCCGCCCGGCGAGCTCGGTCAGGCCGAGCTCGTCCAGGACGGCGTCCTTCTGTGCCCGCGCGTCCCGTGCGGTGAGCCCGCGCAGGCGCCCGGTGGTCTCGGCGGCGAGCGCGACGGTCAGCTCGTCGAGCGCGGTGGATTCCTGGCCGAGGTAGGCGAGCAGGCGCGCGGCGCGTTCCGGGTGGCGTACGAGATCGTGGCCGAGCAGTTCGACCGTGCCGGAGTCGGGGCGCATCAGCCCGGTCAGCTGACGCACGAGCGTGGACTTGCCGGCACCGTTGGGGCCGAGCAGGCCGAAGATCTCGCCGCCGCGGACATCGAGGCTGATCCCGTCGGTGGCGCGGATCTCGGGGGTCGCGGGCGCCCCTCGCCGGGCGCGCGCGGCGGGGTACGTCTTGACCAGGTCCCGCACCACGCACACCGTACTCACGGAGGAAGAGCCTACGGGGTCCTTCGGCCTACTCCCCCGCGGGGGCGCGTTCCGAGGCCGCCCGGACGTCGATCTCGCGCCAGAACCCCGCCCGGATCGCGTACCGGTCGTGCTCGTCGATCTGGTCGTCCTTGTGGGCGAGCAGGCCGAACCTCGCCGCGTACCGGAGCAGTTCGCCGTCGATGCGGTGCGGGATGCGCGGGTACATCAGCGACAGTTTCTGGACGTGGCTCTGCTCGGGCAGCCGCTCCATCCAGCGTCGGGCGAACACCTGCCCGACCTCGAAGGGGTCGCCGCCGACGGTGGTGATGTCCTCCTCGCGGTCGGCCCAGCGCTGCTCGGCGCTGGTGAGCTGGGCGAGGGTGGGCAGGGACGCGGTCTCGGGGGGCTCGCCGAGTGCGCCGCCCGGGCGTTCGATCCAGCCCTTGTCGGAGGACCAGCGCAGGGTGGCGTTGGCGGCCGGCGCGGCGGCCGGGGCTCCGGGGCCGCGCAGCCCGGCGAGGTCCTTGGGGGTGGGGACGACCTTGCCGGAGGCCGGTGTGGGCGCGCCGGTCGCCGAGCCGTCGTCGGAGGGCGCGGGAGCCTCGGGGGCCGGTGTTCCGTTGCGTACGGAGGCGGCTGCCGCGGCCGCCGCCTCGGCGGCCCGTTCGGCGGAGGCGGCGAGCGCCGACTCGGGCAGCGGGGCGGACAGGATCGCGGCGATCTCGGGGCGCGGGGCCGGCGGCGGCGCGCAGATTCCGGAGAGGTCCTTGGCCCGGACGGCCCGGGTGATCCAGACCCGGTCGAGGACCCGTCGTTCGTCGGCCTCGGCGACGAGGTCCTCGGACTGGTTGTAGTCGCCGTCGGCGGCCTGCACGGCCCAGAGGTGGACGGCGACGCCGTGTTCCTTGGCGGACATCAGACCGGGCAGCAGATCGCCGTCGCCGGTCACCAGCACCACATCGGAGCAGGCGCGATTTCTGGCCAGCTCGGTGAGCTCGGCGTGCATGGCCGCGTCGACGCCCTTCTGGGCCCAGCGGCCGTCGCTGCGGGTCAGGGCGCCGAGCCGGACGGTGACCCGGGGCATGACGCGCAGCCTGCGGTGTTCGGGCTGGGGCACGCGGTCGGGGGCGCCGTCGAACCAGTAGATGCGCAGCAGGGGCTGTTCGGTGTCGGCCTCGGCCCGTTCGCGCAGTCCCTGGATGAGCGCGGCATGGTCGACAGTGATCCGGGAGCGGGCCGGTTCCCCGGCGAGGAGGCTCGCGGCGGCGCCCAGCAGATAGCCGGCGTCCACCAGAACGACGCAGCGGTCCACGTGTTCCACCTTCTTTCGGGAACCTCGGGATCGGAAGTTGCTTCGGATTTCCCCCGAGTCTGCCCGACCGTCGGGAGGTTGACGGCCGGAACTCGATCATCGGCGTGGCGAATGTCACCGCGCGGCCCGCTCACCGTCGGTAATGATCCAAAATGCGGCGGTTCACCCCGTGTGTGAGTCTGGCAGCGGCCCTGGCCCCGAGTTCCCCTTGAGGAGGCATCACCATGGCCAAGAATCGCAAGCAGAACCGCAGTCAGCAGCAGTCCTCGCCGGCCGAGCGCGGCGCCCAGCAGGCGCAGCAGTCGTCGATCGAGTCGCAGGCCGAGCAGCGCGCCTCGCAGGTGACTCCCGGTGACATGGCCCGTAAGGGCCGGCAGAAGCGCTTCGGTCACAACTGATCGCGCGAAACCCCGGAAGGGGCGCACCCGTGACGACGGGCGCGCCCCTTCCGCGCGTAGGACGGCTCCCGGCTACCCGGCGAGGCAGGACGGGCCGAGCAGCACCTTCAGATCGCCGAAGAGGGCGGGGTCGGGCTGGACCCGGTGGCGGTCGAGCCGCAGCACGGTCGTGGTGCGCGGGCCCTGGAGCTTGATCCGCACCTCGGTGTTGCCCTTGTGGTGTCCGAGGATCTCGCCCAGCCGGCTGACCATGGGCGGGGTGACCTTCACGGTGGGGATGGTCAGGACGACGGGCGCGTTGGTCCCGGCGTTCGACAGGTCCGGGACCATCAGCTCCATGGCGACCAGCCGGGGCACGTCCTCGCGCTTGTCGAGGCGGCCCTTCACGAAGACGACCGTGTCCTCGACGAGCTGGGTGGAGACCAGCTGGTACGTGGCGGGGAAGAACATGCACTCGATGGAGCCGGCCAGGTCCTCGACGGTGGCGATGGCCCAGGCGTTGCCCTGCTTGGTCATCTTGCGCTGGAGGCCGGAGATGATGCCGCCGATGGTGACGACCGCGCCGTCGGCGTGCTCACCTCCGGTGAGCTGGGAGATCGCCGCGTCCGTCTTGTCGGAGAGGACGTGCTCGATGCCGAAGAGCGGGTGGTCGGAGACGTAGAGGCCGAGCATCTCGCGCTCCTGGGCGAGCAGGTAGGACTTCTCCCACTCGACGTCGGAGAACTCCACGTCCAGGCCGAAACCGGGCTCGTCGGCCGCCTCGTCGCCCATGCCGCCGAAGAGGTCGAACTGTCCCTCGGCCTCCTTGCGCTTGACCGCCACCACGTTGTCGATCATCGGTTCGTGGTGGGCGACCAGGCCCTTGCGGGTGTGGCCCATCTCGTCGAAGGCGCCGGCCTTGATCAGCGACTCGATGGTCCGCTTGTTGCAGACGACCGCCTCGACCTTGTCGAGGAAGTCGGGGAAGGTGGAGTACTTCCCCTTCGCCTTGCGGGACTTGATGATCGACTCGACGACGTTGGTCCCGACGTTACGGACCGCGGAGAGCCCGAAGAGGATCACGTCGTCGCCCTGGGCGGCGAAGTTCGACTCGGACTCGTTGACGTTGGGCGGCAGGACCTTGATGCCCATGCGGCGGCACTCGTTCAGGTAGACCGCGGACTTGTCCTTGTCGTCCTTGACCGAGGTCAGCAGACCGGCCATGTACTCGGCCGGGTAGTTGGCCTTGAGGTACGCGGTCCAGTAGGAGACCAGGCCGTACGCGGCCGAGTGCGCCTTGTTGAAGGCGTAGCCGGCGAACGGGACCAGGACGTCCCACAGGGCCTGGATGGCCTCGTCGCTGTAGCCTTTCTCCCGGGCGCCCTTCTGGAAGAGGACGAAGTTCTTCGCCAGCTCCTCGGGCTTCTTCTTGCCCATCACGCGGCGGAGGATGTCGGCCTCGCCGAGGGAGTACCCGGCGATGATCTGGGCGGCCTTCTGCACCTGCTCCTGGTAGACGATCAGGCCGTAGGTGACCGCGAGCACCTCTTCGAGCGGCTTCTCCAGCTCGGGGTGGATCGGGGTGATCTCCTGCTGCTTGTTCTTGCGCAGGGCGTAGTTCGTGTGCGAGTTCATGCCCATCGGGCCCGGTCGGTACAGGGCGGACACGGCGGAGATGTCTTCGAAGTTGTCGGGCTTCATCAGCCGCAGCAGCGAACGCATGGGTCCGCCGTCGAACTGGAAGACGCCGAGGGTGTCACCGCGCTGGAGCAGTTCGAAGGTCTTCGGGTCGTCCAGCGGCAGGGCGAGCAGGTCGAGGTCGATGCCCTTGTTGGCCTTCACCATCTTGACGGCGTCGTCCATGATGGTCAGGTTTCGCAGGCCAAGGAAGTCCATCTTCAGCAGGCCGAGCGACTCGCACTGGGGGTAGTCCCACTGCGTGATGGTGACGCCGTCGGTGTGCCGCACCCAGATCGGGGCGTGGTCGACGATGGGCTCACTGGACATGATCACGCCGGCGGCGTGCACACCCATCTGCCGGACGAGGCCCTCCACACCCTTGGCGGTGTCGATGACCTTCTTCACGTCCGGCTCGTTCTCGTACATCGCCCGGATCTCGCCGGCCTCGCTGTAGCGCGGGTGCGAGGGGTCGGTGATGCCGTTGAGGTCGATGCCCTTGCCGAGGACGTCGGCGGGCATCGCCTTGGTGAGCCGGTCGCCCATGGCGTACGGGTAGCCGAGGACGCGGGCCGAGTCCTTGATCGCGTTCTTCGCCTTGATCTTGCCGTACGTGCCGATCATGGCGACCTTGTCGGCGCCGTACTTCTCCGTCACGTACCGGATCACCTCGACGCGCCGACGCTCGTCGAAGTCGATGTCGACATCGGGCATCGAGATGCGCTCGGGGTTGAGGAAGCGCTCGAAGATCAGTCCGTGCGGGATCGGGTCGAGGTCGGTGATGCCCATGGCGTAGGCGACGATCGAGCCGGCCGCGGAGCCTCGGCCGGGGCCGACGGCGATGCCCTGCTTCTTCGCCCACATGATGAAGTCGGCGACGACGAGGAAGTAGCCGGGGAAGCCCATCGAGATGATGGTGTCCATCTCGTACTCGACCTGCTTCATGCGGTCGTCCGGGATGCCCCCGGGGAAGCGGCGGTGCATGCCGCGCATGGTCTCCTCGCGGAACCAGGTGACCTCGGTGTAGCCCTCCGGGATGTCGAACTTCGGCATGAGGTTCTTGGCCTCGAACATGCCGGTGGTGTCGATCTGCTCGGCGACCAGGAGCGTGTTGGCGCAGCCCTCCTGCCAGGCGTCCGAGGAGTCGATGGCGTACATCTCGTCCGTGGACTTCAGGTAGTAGCCGGTGCCGTCGAACTTGAAGCGGTCCGGGTCGGAGAGGTTCTTGCCGGTCTGGATGCACAGCAGCGCGTCATGGGCCGTGGCCTCGTGCGCGTACGTGTAGTGCGAGTCGTTGGTGACCAGCGGCGGGATGCCGAGCTTCTTGCCGATCTCCAGGAGCCCGTCGCGGACCCGGTGCTCGATCTCGATGCCGTGGTCCATCAGCTCCAGGAAGTACCGGTCCTTGCCGAAGATGTCCTGGTACTCGGAGGCGGACTTCAGGGCCTCGTCGAACTGGCCGAGGCGGAGCCGGGTCTGCAGCTCGCCGGAGGGACAGCCGGTGGAGGCGATCAGGCCCTCGGACCACTGGGAGATGGTCTCCTTGTCCATCCGGGGCCACTTCTGCAGCCAGCCTTCGGCGTAGGCGTCGGAGGAGAGCCGGAAGAGGTTGTGCAGTCCGGTGGCGTTCGCCGCCCAGATCGTCTTGTGGGTGTAGCCACCGGAACCGGAGACGTCGTCCCGCTTCTGGTGCGGCTGGCCCCACTGGATCTTCCGCTTGTTCCGCCGGGACTCGGGGGCGACGTACGCCTCGATGCCGATGATCGGCGTGACCCCGGCCTTCTTGGCCGTGTGGAAGAAGTCGTACGCGCCGTGGAGGTTGCCGTGGTCGGACATGGCGATATGGGTCATGCCCATCTCGTTGCACGCGTTGAACATGTCCTTCAGCCGCGCGGCACCGTCCAGCAGGGAGTACTGGGTGTGGACGTGGAGGTGCGTGAAGGGCGGCTTGGTCACGGCGGGAAGCCTCCGGAAAACAGTCGATGGCAGGCTGCGAACAGTCTGGGGGACAGCGTGGAAGTCTACGTCTCCGGACTGACATCAGAGGGATACTGCGGGGCGAAGCCCCTCGGCGAGGGGTGGTGGTCGGGTGACGGGCGGGCGGGCACTCGCGGGTACCGTCGCGCGTTGAGAGACACGGAACACCTGTCCCATATGTCTACAGCCAGCTTCGCACCAGGAGGCACTCTCGATGTCGGTTCCGCAGCCCACCGCCACCGCGCGCGGTGAGCAGATACTCGCCGTCTTCGACACCGCCTTCGGTGAGCTCCTCGCCGCCGACCCCGCCGCCTTCCGCGTCAAGTTCCGGAAGATGGCCGGATCCGCCTTCGCCTTCTACCGGGGCACGGCGTGCCTGTTCTACGCCGACCTGGAGCAGGAGCAGCACGGCGGTCCGTACCTGGACGAGCGCACGGGCCGGGTGTGGATCCACGGCGACCTGCACGCCGAGAACTTCGGCACGTACATGGACGCCAACGGCCGGCTGATCTTCAACGTCAACGACTTCGACGAGGCGTACGTCGGCCCCTTCACATGGGACCTGAAGCGGCTCTCCGCCTCTCTCGCCCTGATCGGCTACACGAAAGCGCTCAGTGACGAGCAGATCACGGAGCTGGTGCGGATCTACGCCGCGGCCTACCGCGAGCGCATCCACGCCCTGGCAGCCGGTGCCAAGGATGACGAGGTGCCGCCCTTCACCCTGGACACGGCCGAGGGCCCGCTCCTGGACGCGCTGCGGGACGCCCGCTCCCTGACCCGCTTCGGGCTCCTGGAGTCGATGACGGAGATCCGTGAGTTCGAGCGCCGTTTCTCCTCTGGCGGCGGCTCCATCGAGCTGGACGCGGCGACCCGCTACAAGGTTCTCGCGGCGTTCGACGGCTATCTGGAGACCCTGCCGGAGTCCTCGCTCGCGCGCCCCGACTCGTACCGGGTCAAGGACGTGGTCGGGCGGCGCGGGATCGGCATCGGCTCGGCCGGCCTGCCGTCGTACAACATCCTCCTGGAGGGCAACAGCGACGCCCTGGAGAACGACGTCGTGATCTACCTGAAGCAGGCGCAGACGCCGGCCGTGTCGCGCCATGTGACGGACGCGGCGGTACGGGAGTACTTCCAGCACGAGGGCCACCGCACGGTCATCTCCCAGCGGGCCCTCCAGGCGCACGCGGACCCGTGGCTGGGCTGGACCGAGCTGGACGGCGCCGGGCAGCTGGTCGCCGAGGTCTCGCCGTACGCGGTGGACCTGGACTGGTCGGACATCGACGACCCGGAGGAGATCGCGACGACCGTGGCCGACCTCGGCCGGGCGACGGCGACGATGCACGCGGCGGCGGACGACTCCAGCGGCCACTCGCTGGTGCCGTTCTCGACCGAGCGGGCCATCGACGCGGCGATCGCCGCCGACGAGGAGGGGTTCGCGGAGCTGCTCGTGGACTTCGCGCACAGCTACGGGGCACGCGCGCGTGCGGACCACCAGATCTTCGTGGACCTGTTCCGCAACGGCCGGATCCCGGGTCTCCGACCTCTCCTTTAGGAGGGTCTTACAGGAAGGCATGGCACACTCTCCAGCGCTATGGACATATCAGGGACGCGGCTCAGGGGGCTGCGGGCGGCGCTCTTCACGGCACTGGTCGTGACGCTGTCCGCCGGCTCCCATGTGCTGCTGTCCCAGGTGCCGCTGCCCCTGCTGACCGTGGGGCTGCTCTCGGCCGGCGTGTTCGCCGTGGCGTACGCGCTGGCCGGCCGCGAGCGCGGCTTCGGCCCGATCGCCGGGCTGCTCGTGCCGCTGGAGCTGGCGGCCGACACGGTCTTCACCACCGGCCAGGCGGTCTGTTATGGCCAGGCGGGCGGCCCCGTCGCCGGTTCGCTGCGCGCGGTGGGCGTGGACGTGCTCTGCGGCGGCGCCGTGGGCACCCCGCTGCCGGGGGTCGCCGCTCCCGAGAGCGGGACCGCGGCAGCCCTTCTGAACTCCCCCGCCCCGGCGCTGCCGTGGCTGCTGCTCGCGGCCCATGTGGCGGTCGGGCTGTTCGCGGCGGCCTGGCTGCGGCACGGCGAGCGGGCGCTGGCCCGGCTGATCGGCGCCGTCGCGGCCTTCGCGTTCCGGCCCCTGCTGCTCGTCGCCGCGCTCCTCGGCGCCCCTCGCCCGGCTCGCGGCCGCGGCGGGCGCCCCATGGACCGGCCGCGCCGGTCCCGTACCCGCCTTCTCGTGCACTCCGTCGGACGGCGCGGACCGCCGTGCTCGGGCTTCGTCCTCGCCTGAGCACCGCAGTCCCCCTTTCTTTCGACCTTTCACGGAGATCACGACCATGAGTGCACGCAACAGCCAGGCCAACAAGGCTGCCGCCCGCGAGCGGCTGCGCATCGAGCGCGAGCGCCAGGCCAAGAAGGACAAGGCCCGCCGTCAGGTGATCGTCGCCGTGTCGGCGGTCGCCGCCCTGGCGGTCGCCGGCGGCATCGGCTACGCCGTCGTCCAGGCCAACAAGCCCTCTCACTGGGAGGCGGTGGCGAAGGAGTCCAAGGTCACCGCGCCCAAGAACACCGAGGGCACGAACGGCACGACGGTCGTCGTCGGCAAGCCGGCCGCGAAGAAGACGCTGGAGATCTACGAGGACTCGCGCTGCCCGGTCTGCGCGACCTTCGAGCAGCAGGTCGGTTCGACGGTCGAGAAGGACGTCGAGGCCGGCAAGTACAAGATCAAGTACGTCGGCGCCACCTTCATCGACAACGTCGACCAGGGCGAGGGCTCGAAGAACGCCCTGTCGGCGCTCGGCGCGGCGCTGAACGTGAGCCCCGAGGCGTTCCTGACGTACAAGTCCGCGCTCTACTCCGCCCAGTTCCACCCGGAGGAGAGCCAGGACAAGTTCGCCAAGGACTCCTACCTCCTGGAGGTCGCGGACTCGGTTCCGGCGCTGAAGGGCAACGCGGAGTTCAAGAAGAACGTGGAGAACGGGACCTTCGACGCCTGGGCGATGAAGATGTCCGCGGCGTTCGACGAGAGCGGTGTGAAGGGCACGCCGACGCTGAAGATGGACGGCAAGGCCCTGACGGCGGCGGGCAGCGACAACCCGCCGCTGACGGTGGAGGAGTTCAACGCCGCGCTCACCCCGGCGCTCAAGGGCTGACGCCCGGCCGGCACGGGCCGACGACGGCACGGGTCCGCGGGAGTTGGTTCCCGCGGACCCGCCCCGACCGGTCGGCGTCACCTGATCACGACTGCCCGGCGACGCGTGGGCGAACTTTCCGGAATTCGCCTGCCTGTTCGTCATACTGATCAGTAATCTGACTGCCTGTGACCAGTCGACACATATCCCCTGCCCCCACCCGCCGTACCGTCGTGAAGGCCGCCGCAGTCACGGCCGTCACCGCCCCGGCTCTGGTGGGCGCCGCCTCCCCCGCGTTCGCGGACTCCGAGGCACCCGCATTTCTGCACGGCGTCGCCTCCGGCGACCCGCTGCCCGACGGCGTCCTGCTCTGGACCCGTGTGACCCCCACCTCCGACGCCGCCCCGGGATCCGGGAGAGGACCCGACGTCACGGTCGGCTGGGAGGTGGCCGAGGACCGGGCCTTCGCCCGGACCGTGGCCCGTGGCACCGCCACCGCGACGGCCGCCTCCGACCACACGGTCAAGGTGGACGTCCGTGGCCTGCGCCCGGCGACCGCCCACTGGTTCCGCTTCACGGCGGGCGACACCGTCTCCCCCGTCGGCCGCACCCGCACCACTCCGGCCACCGACGCCACCACGCCCGGCGTCCGCTTCGGCGTCGTCTCCTGCGCCAACTGGGAGTCCGGTTACTTCTCCGCGTACCGCCACCTCGCGGCCCGGGCGGACCTGGACGCGATCCTCCATCTCGGCGACTACATCTACGAGTACGCCACCGGCGGCTACCCGGAGGAGCAGTACGTCGTACGGCGGCACGAGCCGAAGAACGAGATCGTCTCGCTGGCCGATTACCGCACCCGGCACGCGACGTACAAGACGGACGCCGATCTGCAGGCGCTGCACGCCGCGCACCCGGTGATCGCGATCTGGGACGACCACGAGTTCGCCAACGACGCCTGGTCGGGCGGGGCGGAGAACCACACGCCCGGCGCCGAGGGCGAGTGGGCGGCCCGGGTGGCCGCCGCCAAGCAGGCGTACTTCGAGTGGATGCCGGTCCGCGCCTCGACCGAGGGCACGGTCTACCGGCGGCTGCGCTTCGGCAAGCTGGCCGATCTGCACCTGCTCGACCTGCGCTCCTTCCGCTCCCAGCAGGCGGGCGTCGGCAAGGGCGGCGCGATCGACGACCCGGAGCGTACGCTCGCCGGCCGCGCCCAGCTGGACTGGCTGAAGTCCGGCCTCGCCGGCTCCGACGCGACCTGGAAGCTGGTCGGCACGTCGGTGATGATCTCGCCCGTCGCCTTCGGCGCCCTGCCGACCCATCTGCTCGGCCCGCTCGCGGAGTTGATGGGTCTGCCGAAGGAAGGGCTGGCCATCAACGTCGACCAGTGGGACGGCTACACGGACGACCGCAAGGAACTGCTTGCGCATCTGACCCAGCGATCCATCCGGAACACCGTCTTCCTGACCGGTGACATCCACATGGCCTGGGCCAACGACGTGCCGGTGAAGGCCGCGACGTATCCGCTGTCGCAGTCGGCGGCGACCGAGTTCGTGGTGACCTCCGTGACCTCGGACAACCTGGACGACCTTCTCCATGTGGCACCGGGCACCGTGTCGGTGGTGGCCGCAGGGGCGATCAAGGCCGCCAACCGCCATGTGAAGTGGGTCGACATGGACCACCACGGCTACGGCGTGCTCGACGTGACCGCGGAGCAGTCGCAGATGGACTACTACACGGTCTCCGACAAGACGAAGGCGGACGCGACGACCGCCTGGTCGCGCTCGTACCGGACGCTCAACGGAACGCAGCGCGTCGAGCGGGTGTACCAGCCGGTGCGCTGACCTTGCACTGACATGACGTCATGGTCGATTTTCAGCCATGATCCGTCGTGTTAACAGAAGATCACATCACTACGGCGGGTGGTGAGTTCCGGAGATCGAATCCGGACACACCACCCGCCTCCGTCCCTTCGTTCGTTACGTCGACGTCTCAAACTCCGGAACCCGCGCAAGTTTTTCTTCCCGATGCCCCGATTTGCACCACGAATGATTGGGCTTGATCAATGCTCTTCATGGCCTGACATGGACCCGTAATCTCCCCGCGGTGGCGAGGAACTGCCTCTCCACAACCCCCCGCGAGGAGTCACCTGTGCGTGCTCTTGTTCGTATATCGCCGCGTATGTCACGTCGTATGCTCGGCACCGCGGTCATGGCCGGAACCCTGGCCCTGGCCCCCCTTTCCGCCCCGTCGGCCGCCCCGGCCACCACCACCTCGGCCGCCGGTCTCTCGGCCGAGGACTGCGTGGAGGAGGCGGACGCCCTCTCCGGCGCCCGCAAGTCCCGCGGTGCCGACACCCACGCCGGCGAGCCCAACGAGGTCTCCGCCGCCCAGGCCAAGGCCATGGACGCGGACCTGAAGAAGAGACTGGAATCGGTTCGCGCCAGCGGGATGAACTCCACCGCAGCCGTGGTGAACATCCCGGTCTACTTCCACGTCATCCACAGCGGCACCACGGGCAAGCTGAGCGCCACCGACATCAACAACCAGATGGCGGTCCTCAACGCGGCCTACGGCGGCCAGGGCACCGGCAATGTGAACACCAACTTCCAGTTCACCCTTGCCTCGACCGACTACACGGACAACGCCACCTGGTACAACCTGGCGTCCGGCTCCACGGCCGAGAAGCAGATGAAGCAGACCCTCCGCAAGGGCGGCGCCGGCGCGCTGAACTTCTACACCGCGAAGCTCAGCGGCGGTCTGCTCGGCTGGGCGACCTTCCCGTCCTCGTACAACTCCAGCCCGTCGATGGACGGTGTCGTCGTCCTCGACTCCTCGCTGCCGGGCGGCTCCGCGGCCAACTACAACGAGGGCGACACCGCCACCCACGAGGTCGGCCACTGGCTGGGTCTGTACCACACGTTCCAGGGCGGCTGCAACGGAAACGGCGACTACGTCACCGACACCCCGGCCGAGAAGAGCCCTGCGTACGAGTGCCCGACCGGTCGTGACAGCTGCGCGTCCAAGACGGGTGTGGACCCGATCCACAACTTCATGGACTACACGTACGACGCGTGCATGTACCAGTTCACCACGGGCCAGGTCACGCGGATGAACGACATGTGGACCGCGTACCGCGCCGGCTGAAAAGCAATGGTGTGAGGGAGGGTGCGGCGGGAGAGCCCCCGCCGCACCCTCTCACGCGTCCTGGAGGCTCTCCAGGAACCCCAGCGCGATCGCCCAGGTCCGCTCGGCGGCGGCCTCGTCCCAGTCCGGCAGGTCCGGGTCGGTGAACAGATGCCCGGCGCCCGGGTAGCTGTAGACCTCCACGTCCGCCCCGGCCTTCCCCATCCGCAGGTACCAGGACGTCAGCCAGTCGTGCGACTCGAAGGGATCCGGGTCGGCGATGTGCAGTTGTACGGGAAGGTCGTCGACGGACGCGCTCTCCGCGAGGTCCGAGGTGCCGTGCAGCAGGAGCAGCCCGCGCGCCTTCTCGTCGCCCAGGGCCAGGGTCTGCGCGACCGAGGCGCCGAACGAGAAGCCCGCGTAGACGAGTCCGCGGTCCGAATAGGGCGCGGCAGCGAGAACGGCACGCTTCAGCAGCTCCTCCTTGCCGATCGACTCCCGGAGCGCCATCCCCTCCTCGACCGTCTCCGCGGTTTGGCCCCCGAAGAGGTCGGGCACCCGAACCTCGTGCCCGGCGGCCCGCAGTCGCTCGGCTGCGGCCTCCACCGCCGGACGCAGACCGTAGGTCGAGTGGAAAAGCATGATGTCCATGCGGTCCATCCTGCCAGCCGGGCTCACCGACTCGGAGACACGGAGGCCTCGATTCCATGGACACCGCGCTGCGCCCGCTGCTCGTCGTCGGCGGGGCGGTCCTGCTCACCCTGCTGGCCGGCTGGGCCGCCGACCTGCTGCTGCGCCGGACCGACGCCCAGCACCACGAGACCCCGCTGTGGGGGCTGCTGCGCCGCTGCCGCCCGCCGCTCCAGGCTGTGCTGCTCACATCGGTCCTGCGCGCCACCTATCGCGAGACACGGTGGCGGACCATCGAGGAGCACGCGGCGGGCATCGGCCAGTTCCTGTCCCTGGTCCTCATCGGATCCGGCGCCTGGCTGGTGACCCGGATCGCCTCGGCCGTGGTCGAGTCCACCTTCGCCCGCTACGCCTCCACCACCCGCGACCCGGCCCGGGTACGCCGCGTGCGCACCCAGGTCACCCTCATCACGCGCATCGTGACGGCGGTCGTCGCCGTGGTCGCCGTGGCGGCGGCGCTGCTGACCTTCCCGGCGCTCAGGACCGTCGGAACCTCGATGCTGGCCTCCGCGGGCATCATCGGGATCGTGGCGGGCATCGCCGCCCAGTCCACCCTCGGCAACCTCTTCGCCGGCTTCCAGATCGCCTTCGGCGACATGGTCCGGATCGGCGACACCGTGGTCGTCGACGGCGAGTGGGGCGTGATCGAGGAGGTCACGCTGACCTTCCTCACGGTACGGACCTGGGACGAGCGCCGGATCACCATGCCGGTCTCCTACTTCACCGGCAGGCCCTTCGAGAACTGGTCCCGCGGCGGGGCGCAGATGACCGGCTCGGTCTTCTTCCACCTGGACCACTCCGCGCCGCTCGACGCGATGCGCCGGAGGACCGAGGAGATCCTGACGGACTGTCCGGCCTGGGACGGCCGCGAGTGGAATCTGGCCGTCACGGACACCACGCCCAGCACGATCCAGGTACGGGCGATGGTCACCGCCAGGGACGCGGACGACCTCTGGACGGTGCGGTGCGCCGTACGGGAGCAGCTCGTCGCCTGGCTGGTGGAGAAGCACCCGCACGCCCTGCCACGGATCGCGACCTCGATCGCGGCGCCCGACGGCTTCCCCTCGGCACTCGGGGAGGCGCGCAGGGACGGGGGCGAGTCCGCACGCACCGGCCGCGGCTGAGACGGCGCGCGGGCAGGTCGGGCGGGTCCGGACGAGGAGGGCGGATCCGGACAGGCCGGACGGGCCGGGCGAGTCCGGGCGGCTCGGGTGAGTCGGGCGGGTCCGGGCGGGTCGCGCGGGTCGGCGGCGGGTCACCTCATGCTGCGCACGTCCAGGTGACGCAGCACCCGGTCCACCACCTCGGGGTCGGTGCCCGGCTCGTTCCGTGCCGAGAGCACCTCGTGGCGGGCGGCCGACATCATCTCCCGCTGGATGCGGTGCACGGCCTTCAGCCGCCCGGCCCGCTCGGCGAAGACGGCCCGGCGCTCCTCGTCCAGCATGTCCGGACTGATCCGCGCCCCGATGTCGAACGCGCCACGCAGCAGCCGCTCCTGGACGTCCTCGGGCAGCTCCTCCACGTCCTCGATCTCCTTGAGGCGGCGCTTGGCCGCCTTCGCCGCGCGGAGCGCCAGCCGGCGCTCCAGGTCGCGCTCGGCGTCGGTGTCGGCCTGTACGCCGAGCCGCTTGACCAGCCAGGGCAGGGTGAGGCCCTGGAGCACCAGGGTGGTCATGATCACGCAGAAGGCGATGAAGACGATCTCGTCCCGGCCGGGGAACGGCGAGCCGTCGTCCGTACGCAGCGGAATGGCGAGCGCCAGCGCCACCGAGGCCACCCCGCGCATCCCGGACCACCACATGACGACGGTCTCCCGCCAGCTCATGGGGATCTCCTCGTTGTAGTCGCGGCGGGTGTGCAGCCGCTTGGCGAGCCAGGTGGCGGGCATCAGCCACAGCAGCCGTACGCCGATGACGACACCGGTCACCGCCGCGCCCCAGCCGAGCATCTCGCCCATGCGTCCGTCACCGGTGCCGAAGACGTTGTGCAGTTCGAGTCCGATGAGACCGAAGGCGATCCCGGTCACCAGGGTGTCGACGATCTGCCAGAAGGTCTGTCCCGCGAGCCGGCCCATGACGTCGTCGGCGTCGAGTGCGTGCTCGGCGAGGTAGAGCGCGACGACGAGGACGGCGAGCACACCGGAACCGCGCAGCTCCTCGGCGAGGACGTAGGCGACGAAGGGGACGAGGAGGGTGAGTCCCGTCTGGAGGGTGGGCTCGCCGAGAACGCCCATGAGCTTGTTGCTGAGCCAGCCGAGGACGAGCCCCACGGCGATGGCGACGACGGCGGAGAGAACGAGTTCGGCGCCCGCGCCCTCCCAGGAGAACGTGCCGCCGACGGCGGCGCCGACGGCCACGTGGTAGAGCACGATCGCGGTGACGTCGTTGAAGAGCCCCTCGCCCTCCAGGATCGAGACGAGCCGGCGCGGGAGCCCGAGCGAACCGGCGACGGCGGTCGCGGCGACCGGGTCGGGCGGCGCGACGAGCGCGCCGAGCGCGACGGCGGCGGCGATGGGGAGCCCGGGCACCAGCGCGTTCGCCACGGCGGCGACCGCGGCCGTGGTGACGAAGACGAGGGCGACGGCGAGCAGGAAGATGGGCCGCCTGTTGGCCGCGAACTGGCGCCAGGACGTGCGCTGCACGGAGGCGTAGAGGAGCGGGGGGAGGACGAGCGGGAGGATGTACTCGGGCGGGATGTCGACGTTGGGTACGAAGGGCAGGAAGGCCAGCACGATCCCGACGAGGGTCATGAGCACCGGGGCCGGCAGCCCGAGCCGGTCCCCGAGCGGCACGGTGAGCAGCGCGCCGAGCAACAGCAGGAACAACAGGGCCAATTGGTCCACGGGGGCGCCCTCCCGGCCTGGCGGCGCGGTCGATGATCGGACTTCAACCCTGCCATGAGCCGCGGCACATCAGGCCGAACCGAGGAACGGCCGACCGAGGGCGCTCGCCCCGAGACACCCGTTAGAGCGCCCGCCGCATCGCGCGGTGCGGGATGCCCGCGTCCTGGAACTCCGGCCCGTACGCCACGTACCCGAGCCGCTCGTAGAAGCCGAGGGCCTGGGTCTGGGCGTGCAGGTCCACGGCCTTCAGGCCCCGCTCGCGCGCCGCGTCCTCGATGGCGCGGACCAGCGCCACGCCGACCCCGAGGCCGCGCGCGGCCTTGGTGACCGCGAGCCGCCCCAGCGAGCCCACGGACAGGTCGCCGCCGGTCTTGCCGGCCGCGTCCTCGCCGTGGAGCAGCCGCCCGGTACCCAGCGGCAGCCCGTCCGCACGGACGGCCAGGACGTGCACGGCCGTCTCGTCGTACCGGTCGTACTCGATCTCCTGCGGCACGTTCTGCTCGACGACGAAGACCTCGCGGCGGACCGCGAAGCAGGCGTCCCGGTCGTCGTGCTTCTGCGCCTCGTGGACCGTGAACCCGGTGCTCACGCGCTCTCCGCCGCGATCCGGTCCAGCGCGTTCTGCAGGTCCGCCGGGTAGGTGCTCGCGAACTCGACCCAGCGCCCGTCCGACGGGTGCTCGAAGCCCAGCCGTACGGCGTGGAGCCACTGCCTCGTCAGGCCGAGCCGCTTCGCCATCGTCGGGTCGGCGCCGTACGTGAGGTCGCCGACGCACGGGTGGCGGTGGGCCGACATGTGCACCCGGATCTGGTGGGTGCGGCCGGTCTCCAGCTTGATGTCGAGCAGCGAGGCCGCGCGGTACGCCTCGATCAGGTCGTAGTGCGTCACCGAGGGCTTGCCCTCGGCGGTCACGGCCCACTTGTAGTCGTGCTGGGGGTGGCGCCCGATCGGCGCGTCGATCGTGCCGCTCATCGGGTCCGGGTGGCCCTGGACCAGCGCGTGGTAGCGCTTGTCGACGACCCGCTCCTTGAACTGCGCCTTGAGCAGCGTGTACGCCCGCTCCGACTTGGCGACGACCATCAGGCCCGAGGTACCGACGTCGAGCCGGTGCACGATCCCCTGGCGCTCGGCGGCGCCGGACGTGGAGATGCGGTAGCCGGCGGCGGCGAGGCCGCCGATGACCGTCGTCCCGGTCCAGCCCGGGCTGGGGTGCGCGGCCACCCCGATCGGCTTCATGATCACGACGATGTCGTCGTCGTCGTGGATGATCTCCATGCCCTCCACGGGCTCGGCCACGATCTGCACCGGGGCCGGGGCGCCGGGCATCTCGACCTCGAGCCACGCGCCACCGCTGACCCGCTCGGACTTGCCGACGACGGCGCCGTCGACCTGGACCTTCCCGGCGGTGGCCAGCTCGGCCGCCTTCGTACGGGAGAACCCGAACATACGGGCGATGGCGGCGTCGACGCGCTCGCCCTCAAGGCCATCGGGAACGGGCAGCGTGCGGATCTCGGGACTCGTACTCACCCGTCGAGTATGCCTTGTCAGTCCTTGTGGACAGTGCCGTCGGGGTCGAGGCCGCGGAAGGACAGGATCACGATCAGGAAGCCGCCGCAGACGATCGCCGAGTCCGCGAGGTTGAAGACGGCGAAGTGGGCGGGCGCGATGAAGTCGACGACCGCGCCCTCGAAGACGCCCGGCGAGCGGAAGATCCGGTCGGTCAGGTTGCCCAGGGCGCCGCCGAGGAGCAGGCCGAGCGCGATGGCCCACGACGTGCTGTACAGCTTGCGCGCCAGCCGGGCGATCACGATGATCACCGTCGCCGCGATGCAGGTGAAGATGATCGTGAAGGCCTCACCCATGCCGAAGGCTGCGCCGGGGTTCCGGATCACGTTGAACTGCAGCAGATCCCCGACGACCCGGATCGGCTCGCGGCCCTCCAGCTCGGCGACCACCAGCAGCTTGCTGCCGAGGTCGAGCAGGTACGCGAGCAACGCGACCACGAAGAGCGCGACGATCTTGCGCTTGCCCCTGGGCTGCTCGGCGGGGGCCGCCGCCTCGCCGTCCGCGCCGTCCGCGCCCGAATCCGGCGTACCGATGATGCGCTCCGCCTCTGCCACGTGAGTCCCTCAACCTAGGTGCCCTGACTGTGCACGAGGGTACGGCACACCCCTGCCGGGCCGTCAGGGCAGCCGGGCACCCTCAGCCGCGGCGCTCCTGCTTCTGCTTGTCCTCGACGCACAGGGTGGCCCGCGGGAACGCCTGCATGCGTGCCTTGCCGATCGGCTTGCCGCAGACCTCGCAGAGGCCGTACGTGCCCGCGTCCAGCCTCTCCAGGGCGTGCTCGGACTGCTGGAGCATCTCGCGGGCGTTGGCGGCCAGGGCCAGCTCGTGCTCGCGGGTGATGTTCTTCGTACCGGTGTCGGCCTGGTCGTCGCCGGCGCCGTCCCCGGAATCCCGCATCAGTCCGGTCAGCTCCTCCTTGGAGTGGAGCAGCTCGGCCCGGAGTCTGAGCACCTCGCTCTCCAGCTCGGCGCGGGCCTCGGCGACCTCCTCGGGCGTCCAGGGGTCCTCGCCGGGGCGCACCGCGAGCTCGCCGGTACGGGCCTGGGGGACCGCGGCCTCGCTCTCGGCCGTCGTCACGCCACCCGCGGTCTTCTTCGCTGCCACCGTCCTGGCTCCTGTCTGCTCCAGCTGCGCCGCGGAAGCGGCCTTCTTCTTGACCGCGGCCTTCTTGGCCGGGGCTTTCTTCACCGCCGGGGCCTTGTCGGCCGCCGTGGACTTCCTGGCCGTCGGGGCCTTCTTCGTGATCGCCTTCTTCGCCGGGGCCTTCTTGGCCGCCGGAGCCTTCTTCGCGGCCGTCTTCTCGGGAGCCGACTTCTCGGCCGTGGCCTTGGCCGTCGTTTTGGCCGTGGCCTTGGTCGTCGTCCTGGCCGTGGAATTGGCCTTGGCCGTGGAATTGGCCTTGGTCGTGGTCCTGCCCGTCGTCCTGCGTGCCGGGGCCGCCGTGCCTGCCTTCTTCGTGACCGTCGTCTTCTTGCCGGTCACGTCCTTGGCCGACCCGCCGCCCGTACCGGCGGAACCGGCGGTCGAGGTCTTCTTCGCGGCGGTCTTCTTCGCCACCATGTCGCGGCCCCTTCACATTTTGTGATCTTGCTCGCGATTCGTGCTGGGACGATAAATCGGCCCAAGGCCCGCGGCAACGGGGCACGCCGCCGTTTCCCACCCGCCCATGCCTGCGGCATGGCGAGCCTGCCTCCGTTGTGCCCAGCTCCCCGCCCCGTAATCCGCCCCACCGCGACGACCGAAGTCCGGCGACTCCCGTATGGCCATTCGGGTCACGCGGAACGCCCCGGCGGGCCGCGCGAAAAGCGGTCTGCCGAGCCACTCCCGGCCCCGTACACTGGGCACAGCGAAAGGCTTGGATGGGGACGAGTAGCGTCGTACGCAGCCATGAGCGACCCGGGGACGGTGAGAGCCCGGGGGCGAGCCCGATGTGAAGCATCACCCCGGAGCCGCCGGAAGAAAGCCGCGAGGCGACTAGAACCGGCATCGCGACCCCAATGAGGGGGTCACGGGCACACGCCCGGGGCCAAGGAGGGTGGTACCGCGGGAGCCGCGCAAGACGGCGCTCTCGTCCCTCCGGACGGAAACGAAGCAGTCCGCCGGAGGAAGATCGATGACGCAGTACCGCCAGGTGCCCGCCCAGGTCGACCTGCCCGCGCTCGAGCACGCCGTGCTCGATTTCTGGCGCGAGAGCAAGGTCTTCGCCAAGACCCTGGAGCAGTCCGAGGGCCGCCCCGAGTGGGTGTTCTACGAGGGCCCGCCCACCGCCAACGGCATGCCCGGCGCCCACCACATCGAGGCCCGCGTCTTCAAGGACGTCTTCCCCCGCTTCCGGACGATGCGCGGCTACCACGTGGCCCGCAAGGCCGGCTGGGACTGCCACGGCCTGCCGGTCGAGCTCGCCGTCGAGAAGGAGCTCGGCTTCTCCGGCAAGAAGGACATCGAGGAATACGGCATCGCCGCGTTCAACGACAAGTGCCGGGAGTCCGTGACCCGCCACACCGACGCCTTCGCCGAGCTCACGACGCGCATGGGCTACTGGGTCGACCTGGACGACGCGTACCGGACGATGGACCCCGAGTACATCGAGTCGGTCTGGTGGTCGCTCAAGCAGATCTTCGACAAGGGCCTGCTGGTCCAGGACCACCGTGTCGCCCCCTGGTGCCCGCGCTGCGGCACCGGCCTCTCGGACCACGAGCTCGCGCAGGGGTACGAGACGGTCGTCGACCCCTCCGTCTTCGTCCGCTTCCCGCTGACCTCCGGCCCGCTCGCGGGCCAGGCGGCGCTCCTGGTGTGGACGACGACCCCCTGGACCCTGGTCTCCAACACGGCCGTCGCGGCCCACCCCGAGGTCACCTACGTCGTCGCGACCGACGGCGAGGAGAAGCTCGTCGTCGCCGCGCCGCTGGTCGAGAAGGCGCTCGGCGAGGGCTGGGTGACCACGGGCGAGTCCTTCACGGGCGCGGAGATGGAGCGCTGGACGTACGACCGGCCCTTCGCCCTCGTCGAATTCCCCGCCGAGGCGCACTACGTCGTCAACGCGGAGTACGTCACGACCGAGGACGGTACGGGTCTGGTCCACCAGTCCCCCGCCTTCGGTGAGGACGACCTCAAGGTCTGCCGCTCCTACGGCCTGCCGGTCGTGAACCCGGTCCGCCCCGACGGCACCTTCGAGGAGGACGTGCCGCTGGTCGGCGGGGTCTTCTTCAAGAAGGCCGACGAGGCGCTGACGAAGGACCTCGACACCCGCGGCCTGCTGTTCAAGCACATCCCGTACGAGCACAGCTACCCGCACTGCTGGCGCTGCCACACGGCGCTGCTCTACTACGCGCAGCCGTCCTGGTACATCCGTACGACCGCCGTGAAGGACCGCCTTCTCGAGGAGAACGAGAAGACGAACTGGTTCCCGGACTCGGTCAAGCACGGCCGCTTCGGCGACTGGCTGAACAACAACATCGACTGGGCGCTCTCCCGCAGCCGCTACTGGGGCACCCCGCTGCCGCTGTGGCGCTGCGAGGACGACCACCTGACGTGCGTGGGCTCGCGCGCCGAGCTGACCGAGCTGACCGGCACGGACCAGTCGGAGCTCGACCCGCACCGCCCGTACATCGACGCGGTGACCTTCCCGTGCCCGACCTGCCGGAAGACGGCGACCCGCGTCCCCGAGGTGATCGACGCCTGGTACGACTCGGGCTCGATGCCGTTCGCGCAGTGGGGCTACCCGTACAAGAACAAGGAACTCTTCGAGTCCCGGTACCCGGCGCAGTTCATCAGCGAGGCCATCGACCAGACCCGCGGCTGGTTCTACACGCTGATGGCGGTCGGCACGCTGGTCTTCGACAAGTCCTCGTACGAGAACGTGGTCTGCCTGGGCCACATCCTGGCCGAGGACGGCCGCAAGATGTCCAAGCACCTGGGCAACATCCTGCAGCCGATCCCGCTGATGGATCAGCACGGCGCCGACGCGGTCCGCTGGTTCATGGCGGCCGGCGGCTCGCCGTGGGCGGCCCGCCGGGTCGGCCACGGCACGATCCAGGAGGTCGTCCGCAAGACCCTCCTGACGTACTGGAACACGGTGGCCTTCCAGGCGCTGTACGCCCGTACGACGGGCTGGGCGCCGAGCGAGGCGGACCCGGCGCCGGCGGAGCGCTCGGTCCTGGACAAGTGGCTCCTGTCCGAGCTGAACACCCTGGTGTCCGAGGTCACGCAGGCGCTGGAGTCGTACGACACGCAGCGCGCGGGCAAGCTCATCTCCGCGTTCGTGGACGACCTGTCGAACTGGTACGTGCGGCGTTCCCGCCGCCGGTTCTGGCAGGGTGACGCGGCGGCGCTGCGCACGCTCCACGACGTGATCGAGACGGTCACGCGCCTCATGGCCCCGCTGACGCCGTTCATCACGGAGCGGG
This sequence comes from Streptomyces sp. NPDC046712, assembly GCF_040645695.1. Lineage (NCBI taxonomy): Bacteria > Bacillati > Actinomycetota > Actinomycetes > Kitasatosporales > Streptomycetaceae > Streptomyces > Streptomyces sp. NPDC046712. The sequence goes on from NZ_JBEYYW010000016.1 coordinate 185,994, forward strand.
TGTGGCAGGACCTGGTGGTCCCGGTGACGGCCGACGCCCCCGAGTCCGTCCACCTCTCGACCTGGCCGGAGCCCGACCAGTCGCTGGTCGACCCGACGCTCTCCCAGCAGATGCTGCTGGTGCGCCGCCTGGTCGAGCTCGGCCGCGCCACGCGCGCCGAGTCGGGTGTGAAGACCCGCCAGCCGCTCTCCCGGGCCCTGGTGGCGGCGACGGGCTTCTCGGAGCTCTCGCCGGAGCTGCAGGCCCAGATCACGGAGGAGCTGAACGTCTCGTCGCTGGCTTCCCTCTCCGAGGTCGGCGGTTCGCTCGTGGACACCACCGCGAAGGCGAACTTCCGCGCGCTGGGCAAGCGCTTCGGGAAGGGCGTCCAGGACGTGGCGAAGGCGGTCGCGGCGGCGGACGCGGCGGCGCTGTCGCTGGCGCTGCGCGAGGGCAAGGCGTCCGTGGTCGTGAACGGCGAGGAGGTGGCCCTCTCCCCGGAGGAGGTCATCATCACGGAGACCCCGCGCGAGGGCTGGTCGGTCGCGTCGGACGCGGGCGCGACGGTGGCGCTGGACCTGGAGATCACTCCGGAGCTCCGCAAGGCGGGCCTGGCGCGTGACGCGATCCGCCTGATCCAGGAGGCCCGCAAGAACAGCGGCCTGGACGTGGCGGACCGTATCGCGCTGCGATGGACGTCGGACTCGGCGGAGACCGCGGAGGCCCTGACGACCCACGCGGCCCTGATCGCCGACGAGGTCCTCTCGACGGACTACGCCACGGGCCCGGCCGACGACACCTACGGCACCCCCTTCACGGACGAGGGCCTCGCCCTCACGTTCCGCCTCCGCAAGGCGTAACACCCCCCACAAAGGCCCGGCCCCCCACGGGGCGCCGGGCCTTTCCGTACCCCCACCCCCGCTGCGGGTCGAAGACGACGCACTGCGTCCCGCCGCCGATCGCCGGCATCCCGCCCATCGACGGCACCACGACGGCCGAGATCACCGTGGACAAGCCCACGCCCAAGGTC